>CAIVPF010000144.1 GCA_903907745.1 uncultured Cytophagaceae bacterium
CTTTATGCCATCTTTCTCTTTGGCTAATTCATATCGGACAACGGCTATAGGTTTGCCTATTTTAACTGAGCAGGCTGATGGTACTCCAGATTATAGTTTACCTGCTAATGCAATCAAGCATGATTATAACGTTGAGTCTACGTCTCCATTTACAGAAGATGCAGGTCCATTAGATCCTCGTATTGACCATACAATCGGTCGTCGTGGTATCCAATATCTTGACTGGATCGAGCACCCAGGTAAAAACTGGATTCGTAACCAATCCTATGCGGGTGTTTATTCTCCTAAGAAATTTGTTTACTATCAAACACAGGAGAACTCATTGACAGATGGTTCTGGTTGGACACGTGGGTATGCGACAATGAACTACAACATTATCCGTTTCTCGGATGTATTGTTGATGGCTGCTGAAGCAGAAATTGAAGCAGGAAGTTTAACAACTGCTTTGGGTTATATCAACCAAGTTCGTAATCGTGCGGCTAATCCAGCTACTTTTGTGAAAAACAAAAAGACAGGCTTAGACGAAGCTAATTATGTAATTTCTCCATATCCTGCATTTGCAGATAAGGCGGAAGCTATTAAGGCAGTTCGTTTAGAGCGTATGCTAGAATTAGCTACCGAGGGACATCGTTTCTTTGACTTAGTTCGTTGGGGTATAGCTGCTAAAGCTTTGAATCCTTATTTAGCTTATGAGGGTAAAATCTTGGTGACTATGTTTGGTGGTGCAAAATTCACTACTGGACGTGAATTTTTACCTATTCCTCAAGCACAAATTGATATCACAGGTTCTACTATTTTAAAGCAGAATCCTAGTTATTGATTCGTGAATTTTATTTGTTAAAAAGGTGGGAACTTGTTCCCACCTTTTTTATTTTTATAGATTGAAAAATAACCCTATGCGAAGTAGTACACGATTTATCCTAGTAATTATTGCCATTCTGTTTGTATCCTGTAAAAGTAAAACCACCTTTGAATTACTATCCAGTGAGGAAACAGGTATTCATTTTTCAAATCAGATTAACGAAAATGATTCGCTGAATATTTTGAAGTATGAATACCTCTACAATGGAAGTGGTGTAGGTACAGGCGATTTTAATAATGATGGCCTTCTAGATCTTCTATTTTCAGGTAATCAAGCCAATGCGACCCTTTATTTAAATAAAGGCGACATGAAGTTTGAAGATGTGTCAAAAAAAGCAGGAATTAATACCTTACATCGATGGTGTGCTGGAGTAAGTATTGTGGATATCAACGGCGATGGCCTCTTGGATTTCTATATTTCTTCCACCATGAAGAAGGCGGACAAGGATCGGGAGAATATGTTGTTTGTCAACCAAGGCATTAAAAATGGCATACCCTCGTTCAAGGAAATGGCTGCTGAGTATGGCGTGAACGACAATGGACATAGTGAGCATGCTGCATTCTTTGACTATGATAAGGATGGGGATTTAGATTTATATGTCCTTACAGATCAAATAACCGAGTTTCCATCCATGTATCGGGAAAAAATTATCGATGGCTCTCACCCCAATACCGATCGGCTTTATCGGAATGATTGGTCCAAAGAAAAAAATCATCCGGTATTCACCAATGTTTCCAGGGAAGCAGGAATTAATATCGAAGGTTTTGGCTTAGGTTTGAATATTTGTGATATCAATGCAGACAACTGGCCCGATATCTATGTCACCAACGATTATGTGACCAATGACCTCTTGTATATTAATAATCATGATGGAACATTTACCGACAAGTCAAAACACTATTTTAAACACACGAGCCTTTCTGCCATGGGAAATGATGTGGCGGATATTAACAATGATGGCCTTGCGGATATTATTGCCTTGGATATGTTACCCAAGAGCAATGAACGCAAAAAACAGTTAGCCCCCGCCAATCATTACCAAACCTATCAAAATAGCGATAAATATGGCTACACATACCAGTACATGCGGAATACCTTGCAATTAAATACGGGGAAAAATGTGGATGGAAGTCCAAAACCATTTCAAGAAATAAGTTTAATGGCGGGAGTCGCAGAAACCGAATGGAGCTGGTGCCCTTCATTGGCCGACTTTGATAATGATGGATTTCGTGATTTAATGATTACCAATGGTTTCCCGAAAGACGTTACAGACCGTGATTTTATGTCCTATCAGGCGGAATCTTCGAGGCTATCCTCTATGGATATGATGTTATCGAAATTACCAGTCATTAAAGTCAATAATTATGCCTTTAAAAATATGGATGGATTGAAATTTCAAGATGTAAGTGCTGCATGGGGAATCCAGATTCCTTCTTTTTCGAATGGGGCGACGTATGGCGATTTAGACAATGATGGGGACCTTGATTATGTGGTGAATAATATAAACGACGAGGCTTTTGTATACCGAAATAATACCATTGAGGATCGACCTGATAAAGCACATTATCTTCGAATTAAGTTCAATGGTACAGGCTTAAATAAACAAGCCTTAGGTGCCCGAATTGAAGGCCAATTTACTGACGGCTCTCGCTTTTATTATGAAAATACACCTTATCGTGGTTATTTGTCAAGCGTTGAACCTTTTGCCCATATAGGTTTGGGATCCAAACGGGTAAAGGAGATGCATGTCATATGGCCAAATGATTTGATGGAGGTGATTAAATATCCTAAAATAGATCAGGTACTACCAGTTGACATTCGAAACGCGAAGCTACCTATGCAAGGAATGTTTACGCAACCAGAACCTTTGATCCAAGATATTAGCAAAGAATTTGAATTAACGGATGTCCATCAAGAATACGATTTTGTAGATTTTAATTTCCAAAGTTTATTGCCATTTAAAATGTCAGAATTAGGACCTGGCGCATCCGCAGGTGATGTGAATGGAGATGGATTTGAAGATTTTTTCGTGGGTGGGGCCAAGTTTTATTCAGGGATATTTTACCTTCAACAAGCTTCTGGAAAATTCAACCGAAAGCCTATCGAGGGCATAAATGAATTAAAGACCAAACTAGGAGAGGATTTAGGGTCGCTTTTAATTGATATGGATCGAGATGGAGATCTAGACTTATATATAGCACGTGGAGGAACGGAGGATAAAATAGGTGCATCAAGCTATCAAGACGTCGTTTATTCTAATGACGGGCAGGGGAATTTTAGTAAAATCGAAAATGCACTGCCTGCTTTTTATGAGAGTAATTCGGCGGTTCGATCGGTGGATTTTGATCGAGATGGTGATTTGGATTTATTTGTCGGGGGGCGAAATGTGCCTTTCTCCTATCCGCAAGGTACAGTGTCTCGCCTTTTACGAAATGATTCGAAACCAGGTCAAATCAAATTTATAGATGTAACCGCTTCTGCTGCACCTCAATTATTGAAAAAATCCTTGATTTGCGATGGAATTTGGTCCGATATCAATGGAGATGGCTGGCCCGATTTAATTGTAGCCGGGGAATTTACCCCTATCCAAGTTTATGAAAATCATAAAGGTAAATTTAGCCTGATGGAAGACACCAATTTGGAAGATTTTACAGGGATTTGGAATTCATTGACGAGCGCAGATTTCGATCATGATGGAGACCTAGATTTAATTGCTGGTAATATGGGCAAAAACACGCTATTAAAGGCTACGAAGACCCAGCCAGTGGAGGTTTTGCATGGAGATTTGGATGGGAATGGTGTATACGATTTAGTGCCTTTTGTTTATTTTCAAGATGAGCTTGGCTCCTATAAATCCTTTCCTTTATTCGGCAAGGACGATACACATAAACAACTTAATTCAACTCGCGCGCGCTATGTTTACTATAAGGATTTTGGTTTGGTCACACAGGATAAATTGTTGACAGATGCCGAAAAAGCGAAATCTGAGAAATTAGCCTTTGTTGAAAATGCGTCCATGTATATTGAAAATCTTGGGAAAGGAAAATTCAAAATGCATGAATTGCCTGCATTAGCACAGGTCTCTGCGATGAATGGAATGATAGTATTGGATTTAAACCAAGATGGTCATTTAGATATTTTGTATGTTGGGAATAATTACTCGAATGAAGTTTCTTCAGGGCGCTATGATGCCTCCAATGGCGGCGTCTTATTGGGGAATGGGAAAGGTGCTTTTACCTATTATTTGAATTCAGGTTTTATGGTCACTGGCGATGCTAAAGCGTTAATCGGTTTGCAGGTTGGAAAAGATCAATTAGGTTTTATTGCCTTTCAAAATAGAGGCCCGATGCGTTTCTTTAAACCTTTAAAAGCATTCACTAAAATAGGTTCTTCAAATAAGGATTTTAGCTATCAATTCTTGGGTAAGCAACAGCATATTTCGTGGTCGAATGGATCATCCTATCTAAGCCAAAGTCAAAATGCGCAACTCTATGCTCCGAAAGGTGCTAAATTAATGAATTAGGTTTTTAAAATAAGTGAGTTGGAGACCCGGTGTAATTTTCCCCATGGGCTTAACTACGTCGTACAGGTAATTGCCTAAAATGATATCGATGTCTCCATCTTTATCCATATCAGCCGCATCCATCACGATATATTTCCCCCCGGGAGGGATATTTAAATTGCTAATTTTGAATTGAAGGTTTCCTTGATTTTGGAAATATAAAAAGGACTCCATCTTGCCTTTGTCATTTTCCGCGAAAAAGGCAATCATGGCCATATCTAAATCCCCATCCTGGTCAAAATCTCTAGCCACTGTTTTGGAGGCTCCATAAGCAGGGTAAAAGTATTTTTCCTTAAAATTATTTCTTCCATCATTTAAAAAGAGATGAACACCATGATAGGCTTTCTTAGATCTTGAGTAGTCTGCATTGTCTCCATTAGATATTATTATATCATCGTAGCCGTCTTTATTCATATCGGCAACCTCCATAAAACTACTACCAAAAACAGAGTCAAATTGCAAAAGAGGCTTCTCCACAAATAGCCCATTTCCTTTGTTGATAAATAAAGAAACCCCTTCCCTCGATTGTCCAAATAAGACCAATAAATCCGGCTTTCCGTCTTTCGTATAGTCTTTTATGACAATGTTTCTGGATCCGGCCTGCATCTTCAACACGGTTCTCTTGCCAGACTTTCCATCAACCAGGACCAATTGCCCCTGCTCATACCCGAATTCGCAAATGACATAATCGTCCACCAGATCTCCATTAAAATCACTAATTTGGATGTCTACGGGTCTTTTTAAGGAATCTACCACGGAATTCATTTTTCCTTGCTTCGAGATGTTCAAAAGATTCCCCAATTTCTCATCATTCGGGTGCATTTTCCCGATGGCCAACAAATATGTTTCCTCCCCCTTAAATTGGGTTAATGAGATTGGACTCTTCATGATTTGCGTATTTTTCAAATTCATTTGCCCATCTAAAACCCATAGTTTATGACTCCTTGTCCCTACCCAAGTTTCTTTTTTTTGCGGATGAATTCGGATGGAGGTAACGCCACCCATGGCATCTGTTTTCGATATAAATTCCCCCATTTTAAAATGCAATGGATCTGTGGAAATAGGACTTCTATTTTTCTGAGGCAATGGCTTTTCAGGCGCGTTCTTTAGGTAATATTCGACAATTAAGTCATATTCCTCTTGGGTAATTTTCGCAATATCTGGATAAATATCCATCTGAATGGCACTGGTATATTGTTCCTCAGAAATGCGGGTTAGAAGTTCAAATCGGTCACCTAATCCAAGCCGAAGCGCCATTTCAGGCAAAACGCCTTCTTTCCACGTCTTTTTATCTAATAAAGATGGGTCCGGAAACTTGTGGCAGGAGGAACAAGTTTTTTTGGCGAGGGCTTCTGCTCGCTCCTCTTTTGATTGTTGGCAAGCATACGTGATAATACTCAGAACACAAATGGAAAGTAGTAATCGCATGTTATTGAATTGTATTTTCTGGAACGCTGAGGGAATCTGTCCCTACTTTTCCATTGCAAGTAAAGTCAAAGGTAAAATTATCTGGTTTCGTGAAAGGTATTTTTCGATAGCCCTCGATCGATAAACTCGCATCGCCATACACCTTTTCCATGAATTTGGCATACACCGGCATCGCCATTTTAGCGCCCTGGCCTAAGGCCAAACTCCGAAAGTGAATACTTCGGTCATCGCCTCCTACCCACACGCCGGCAACTAATTTTTGGGTCACACCCATGAACCATCCATCCGAAAAGTTCGATGTAGTTCCCGTTTTCGCCCCAATTTCATTACCTGCCACGATACCCGTTCGCTTTAAGCCTTCCGCGGTTCCACCCGGTTCGAGTACCGCGCCTTGCAGCATATAGGTCATCAAATAGGCAGTTTCAGGCTTAATCACCGCTTTCGCCGGCGGAGAAAATTCCCGCAACACATTTCCTACCTTATCTGTAATCTTCAAGATCAAAATCGGATCCGTTTTTTCACCGCCATTAGCCAAGGTGCTGTATGCGGTCACTTGGTCCAATAAAGAAACTTCCGAAGCCCCCAAACATAAGGAGGGCACCTCATTCAAAGGACTCGTGATACCACATTTATGAGCAAATTCCGCAATTTTCGCAGGACCTAATTGCTTCATTAATTGGGCCGAAATGGAATTGATCGACAATCCCATCGCCCGACGCATTTTTAATTTTTCATAACTGTATTTCCCGTCCGAATTTTGTGGCGTCCAAGTCGTCCCCGTCAAACCATCTTCCTCCCCAAAGGTCACCGGCTCATCCACCAATTCATCACATGGGGTAATAATTTCGTTTTCAATCGCCGCCCCATAGACAAATGGCTTAAAGGTCGAACCTGGCTGACGCCTACTTTGGGATATATGATCAAACTTAAAATATTTGTAATTAATCCCGCCAATCCAAGCCTTTACATGGCCGTTCGTCGGATCCATCGCCATAAATCCGCAGTTCAAAATTTTCTTGTAATAGCGCAGAGAATCCATCGAACTGAAGGTCGTATCCTTGTCCCCATCATAGGAAAATACGCTCATCCGCACGGGTTTGTTCAACTCCTCCCAGACCTTAAATTCATCATTTTCATAGGCCTCCATCAGGTCTCGATACCGTTGCGTACGTTTCATCGCATCACGCAAAAAGCCCTTGATTTCCTTCATCTCCTCGTTCACCCAAGGATTCCTGCCCTGCCAATGGGCATAAAATAATTTTTGCTCTGCCTGCATGTGCTCCCGAACAGATTCTTCCGCAAATTTCTGCATGCGCGAATCGACGCTCGTATAGATCCGAAGTCCACTCGTATATAAATTCAATTGCTGATCCTCCGGACGATCTTTATTAATCTCTTTTAAGATTCGTAAAACCTCTGTCCGAATGGATTCGCGGAAATAAGGCGCCGCCCCCGTGTTCTGATTCTCCACTTTATAATGCAGATTCAGCGGTGTTTCGCGCAATTTGTCAAGGTCCTCTGGGACAATAAAATCGTATTTGGCTAATTGGCCTAACACCGTATTCCTACGTTCCAATGTTTTCTCTGGACGTATCCGCGGATCATATAGAGATGGGTTTTGCAATAAACCGATCAGCGTCGCCGCCTCCGTCAAGGATACATTTTGAATATCTTTTTGAAAATAAGTACGGCAAGCCACCTGAATTCCATAGGCATTATTACCAAAACTGACCTCATTCAAGTACATGGCCATGATTTCCTGTTTCGTATAACGCCGTTCAAGTTTAATCGCTAAGATCCATTCTTTTACTTTGGCGATGACCGTTCGAAGTCCATCGATTTTCATTAGCAATCCGACATACACCGGATCATCTTCCCCAAATTCCAAGGAACGGGTATGAAAAAGGTTTTTAGCTAATTGTTGGGATATCGTACTTCCCCCTCCCGCCGTTCCGAATGAAAAAACGACACGCAACATCGAGCGGATATCGATCCCGGAATGCGATGTAAAACGCGCATCTTCGGTAGAAACCAAGGTATTGATGATATTGAGGGGCAATTGTTCGAATTCCATCGGATTTCGATTTTCCCGGAAATACTTTCCAATTTCCTGCCCATCTTCCGAAATAATTAAGGAAGCATTTTGGCTTTTGGGATTCTCTAATTCCTGTAAACTCGGCATACCGCCGAATAACCAGAGGAAGTTCACATTGACCGCCAAAATGAATAAAATGGCGAACGTGGTCCCTCCAATAAAAAACTTATATAGGAATTTGATGAATTTCGCGTATTTACCTGGTTCAAATGAGAGCATATTAGCGATTATTTTGGGTGATGGACTTCAACAGAGCTTCTGCTTCAGGTTTTAAAGGACTCGAAGGAAATGCCAAACTAAAGTTTTTTAATTGCACTTGGTAAGCACTCAGATCTTTTAAGCCTCCCTTACAAAGTGCCATTAAAAATACGATTTTATCTTCCAATTTACTATTCGGATAGCGTTGTTGTAATCCCAAACATTCCCTAAAACAGTCCGCGTATCCTCCCTGCTTAAACGTAGCATAGGCTTTTTCATAGGTTTGCTGCACTTCTAATTCCTTGGATTGGCTTAATTGGCCATTTTCCATTTTTAAAATCATTTGCCGAAAATAAGATTCCGGGAAACGGTCAGCCAAACGGTCTTTAAATTCTTTTTTATCCACGCTCATGTAACTGCTCAGGTACAACAAGTACAAACTTTCCGCCTCATAGGCCGTCGTTGGATAGTTCAACAATAAACTGATCAAGGTCTTTTTCGCCAGTTCATTTTCATTTAATTCAAGTTTTGCAAATTTACCCAAAGTGAACAAGGTACTTTCAATTTTCTTATTTGAGGCCAACATTTGCGCATTTGTTCGCGGAATATTGGCTAACCAAATCGCTAAAGAATCTGTCGTAGGCGCTGTCTTTGTTTCAGTGGATGGGTTCAAAGTCGCTGCTACTTTTTCAGGAGCATTGGCCGTTGCACTCAGGTTCGTATTTTTATTTTTTCGGTTCCAAAAATCCTCCAATGTGCGATTTCCCCATTTAAAGGTAAATTCTTGCGTGCCTTGATTTCGGGCCATTTCATTGTAGAAATAAAAACTTTGTTGCTCTGGACTCGGATTTCTCCTAGTGAAAATCAGCGTTTGTGCCGCTGGAACATTCGTTTTTTTCAGGCTAGTGAGCGAATCCAGTTTTCGTGTTTGTGCGGCTTTAGTCTTCGTGTAAAATTCGCTTAATTCAGGCAGCGATTTCCGGCCGAGTATTTGCAGGGAATCTTCTTTACGTACGAGGTTGGTCATACGCACATACTCAAGCCATGATTTTTTTAATTTTTGTGCCTTCGCATACGAGGGATGCGAACTAACTAAATAGGTAGCAGCTGAATCGTAATATTGGGCGGCCTCGGGGAATTTCTTTAATTGGCGCACGAACATATTCCCTAATTGCAAATATAATTCCCCTTTATTCGGATTATTCACGCTGGCCTTTTCCCAATATATCTTTGCTTTTGAAAACTCATTTTTTTCATATTGAATCTGCCCCAAAGCCATGTAAATCTCCGATTTTTTATCCTCGTTTTTCGGTTCTTTAAGCATTTTTTCCAGCGCGGATTCATCGCCGCTTACCTTTTCTTGGGCGATTTGGGCATTCAACTGTAGGTCGTAATTCGATTTAATCTGTCTACTTTTTATAAAGTTCTCCCTCGCCAAACTGTATTTGCCCTGATCCTGAAATAATTGGCCCAAAATAAAATAGGCCCGAGCCCTTTCTTGCTTACTAGCCAGGGAAGCGGCCACTTCGTCTAGCAAGGTGATGGCCAATACGATTTCGCCTTTTTCCTGATGATAAAACGCTTTTGAGTATAAAAAATCAGTTTTTTGTTTTTGATTCAGAGGCGCTTCTTTGATGAATTCTTCTACTTTTTCCGCATTTTCAAAATCCTTTTGATAGATATAAATCTGATATAATCGAATCAGGGCCTGTATTTGCGTGGCCTGATCGGGATCGATGGAATTGATATATTTGTAGGTTTCAACCGCATTTTTCAAATCGCCTTTTAGAAATCGTCCATGGCCGATGAGCAAATAGGCATCGTCGATGTAATGGGAATTTTGATGGCGATTAATCACCAAAGAAGCTTTGCGGATCAAATTGGCTATTTCCTGGCTATGCGCCTGACCGAAGGTGCTATCGATGGCAGGTAAAATGGAAAGGGTATTCGCATAATTTTCTTTTCGGTCTTCCCAGGCTTTTTTCTGCAATTCTTTGTAGAGGCGGTCGGCTTGCCAAATGGCATTGAATTTGGCATTGATATTATGAAATGCGACTGCGGCGGGACGGGTACTTTGCTGCGAACAAGCGCAGGCCAGCAAACCGATCAGAAGTAGCGCAATAGCTTTGGGCATACGAGGAATTTAAACAATTTTCAAATTTACAATATATATAAATGAAAAAGGGATAATTTTAGTATGTACAAGACTAAAAATGTGCTAATTTTTTTATGAATTCATACCAAAAGTTTGTGGGTGCCGCTTTTCAAATGCTTATCACCATTTTATTGGGAGTTTGGTTGGGACAATATTTGGATGCGTATTTCCAAATGGCAAAACCCTGGTTTACGATCGGTTTTTCCCTCGGTTCCATCGCGCTTTCGATGTATGCATTGATCAAAAGCCTTCCGAAATAAATCGGGATAATTCTGTAAATTGCTTTGCTATTTAAATAAAGATTGATTTTACGTGTTAGAAGGTCGCCGAATTGTTATTTTTCTGGTTTTTGCTGCCATAGGAATGGTTTTCATCGGAAAATTATTTTACCTACAAATGGTCGACAACACCTATGAAAAAGCGGCCGACAATAATGCCATTCGGAAAATCATTCAAATCCCTTTTCGCGGCGAAGTCTATGACCGTCATGGAAAATTAATCGTCTATAATACGCCCATTTACGACTTATACGTGACGCCTCGAAAAGCAGTGGTGAATGACACCAATCGCTTTTGTGCCTTATTCAATGTAACGAAGGGCTATTTTGATAGCACGATGCACCGTGCTCGGGTTTATTCGCGCGTGAAACCATTTTTGTTTTTGAAACATTTGTCCAAAGAGGATTTTGCGCGCATTCAAGACGCTATGGTCGATTATCCAGGTTTTTCTATTTCCACATCGGCCTTTCGAACCTATCAATCCAAGGCTTTGTCCAATGCCTTAGGCTATGTGGCCGAGATCAATCCGAATTCCTTGGTAGATCAGCCGGATGATTATTACCGACAGGGTGACTATGTGGGTATTTCAGGATTGGAAGCATTTTATGAAGAATCACTGCGGGGAAATCGAGGGGTGAAATACCGTATGGTGAATAGCAATGGGGTGGAAAAAGGGGAATATAAAAAAGGGCAGTTGGACATCAACCCCACCGCCGGTCAAAATTTATACACGAGCATTGACATTCGTTTACAAGAATATGCAGATAGTTTGATGATGCATAAAGTAGGAAGTGTCGTGGCGATTGAACCTTCTACAGGGGAGGTGTTAACCATGGTTTCGGCGCCTTCTTATGATCCGAGTTTATTGGCGGGTCGGAATTTTTCAACATATTATCGGCAATTAGCGCTCGATCCTTTGAAACCATTAATTAATCGACCGCCTTCCGCCTATTATCGGCCGGGTTCTACGTTTAAATTGGTCCAGGCATTGGTGGGGATGCAATTGGGTTCCTTAACGCCGGCTTCCGTTTTTACACATGCGGGTGCTCCGGTGAAATGCCATAATCATAATACTTCGCACAATGATTTACACAATGCGATCCAATGGTCTTGTAATCCCTATTTTTATCACGCATTTCGTAAAATTTTATACGATAATACAAATGGTAATACCTACGAAAGATCCGCACAGGGATTGCAGCGTTGGTCTGATTTAGTAGCAAATTTCGGATTTGGGCGCAAATTAGGAGTGGATTTGAATAATGAGAAGAAGGGGAATTTGCCGAATGTGGAATATTACAACAAAGTCTACAAAGGGGAAAATACCTGGAAGTTTTCGAATATATATTCCTTAAGTATCGGTGAGGGGGAATTGGTCGTGAGTCCATTGAAAATGGCTAATTTCGCAGCTATTTTGGCAAATAAAGGTTGGTATATCCCGCCTCATTTAGTGAAAGGTGTAGGAGATAAAAAAACGATTGATCCATTTTATAAAACGCCCGTTTCGGTGGGCGTGGATGCCAAATATTTTGGCGTGGTACATCAGGGGATGTTGGATGCTGTTTTACATGGAACGGTGGGTGGTGACGGTAAGATCCCGGATATACAGATGTGTGGAAAAACGGGTACTTCGCAAAATCAGAAGGGGAAGGACCATTCGGTTTTTATCGCTTTTGCACCGAAGGATAATCCCAAAATTGCCATTGCCGTATTTGTGGAGAATGCGGGATTTGGGGGATTTGCCGCGGCGCCGATTGCCTCCTTGATTATTGAGAAATATCTAAAAGGCCGCGTGGACCGCAAAGATGTGGAGACGAAGTTTATGAATATGAGTTATTTAGCCAATGTGACTTATCGCAGGCCTGTTAAAAAAGATAGTTTAGGAAAATGAATTCAAGCTCATCGAATCAAATCGTAAAATTGGATTGGCTGACGGTCGCCATGTATGCGCTATTTGTCTTGCTGGGCTGGATGAGTGTGTATTCCGCTGTGTATAATCCAGAGGCACCATTGGGGATTTTTGATGAAGCTTTTTATACAGGTAATGCGGGGAAACAATTAATTTGGATTGGGACGAGTTTCATATTGATCATGTTGATTTTTGCATTAGATTTTCGATTTTTTGAATCCTTTGCGCTTATAATTTATGTGGCCTTCATTCTATTACTGATTGCTGTTCCTTTTTTGGGTGTGACAGTGAATGGCTCACATTCCTGGTTTAAGTATGGTAGTGTGACAATACAGCCTGCTGAATTTTCTAAAACGGCCACGGCCTTATTGCTCGCCAAATACCTCAATGATCCGCAGGTAAGTTTAACACGAATTAAAAACCAGGCTATTGCAGCTGCGATTGTTGCCTTACCCATGTTGCTGATTATCGGCTCGAATGAAACGGGATCGGCCTTGGTTTTTGCCTCTTTCATTATTCTATTGTACCGAGAAGGTTTACCTGGTGAATTCCCAGGGCTGCTCATCGGGATGATTTTGCTCTTTGTGAGTTCTTTACTCATGAAGCCATTATCCATTTTCTTGGTCTTGGTGGCTTTTGCAGGCATTTTTATTTTGATATTGCCCATTTATGAACGACGAAAGCCGTCCACCTACCTACGTGCCGTAGCGGCCATCGCCATTATCATGTCGCTTTCGACCTTAGTGGACTTTGGGGTGAATCATGTGTTAAAAGAACATCAACGCAATCGGATCAAAGTCTTATTGGATCCTTCGTTTGACCGCAGGGGCTTAGGATATCAAGTGACTCAATCTAAAATTGCCATCGGATCAGGTGGTTTTTGGGGCAAAGGCTATTTAGGAGGAACCCAAACAAAATTCGATTTTGTACCCGAACAAAGTACGGATTTTATTTTTTGTACGATCGGCGAAGAATTTGGTTTTATGGGGGTGATGGGTGTAATCGTTTTGTTTTTGTTTTTTCTGTGGCGGCTTTTGTATTTGGCCGACCAGCAACGCTCCCGATTCGCCAGGGCCTATGGTTTCGGGGTGGCAGGAATTTTATTCTTTCACTTTTTGGTCAATATAGGCATGACCATTGGCCTAATGCCGATCATGGGAATTCCTTTGCCCTTTTTTAGTTATGGGGGTTCGTCGCTTTGGTCTTTTACGATTTTATTATTTATTTTTCTGAAATTAGACTCACATCGATCCGATATGCTGTCCCGATAACACAAACGTATGGAATCCATCCAAATAAGCGCTAAACAAAAATTACTCATCGCCGTGGCCGCATTAGGCTATTTTGTGGATGTGTATGACCTCATTCTTTTCTCCGTGGTTCGAAACCCCAGCTTAAAAAGTTTGGGTTTATCTGGTTCGGAATTACTGGATCAAGGCTTGAATTTAATGAATATCCAAATGGGCGGCATGCTCATAGGAGGTATTTTGTGGGGCATTTATGGCGATAAAAAAGGTCGTAAATCCGTGCTATTCGGCTCCATTCTTATGTATTCCATCGCGAATGCACTGAATGGTTTTGTGACTGATATGAATACCTATGCCATTTTACGTTTCATTGCAGGCATCGGTTTGGCTGGCGAGTTAGGCGCCGGAATCACCTTGGTGAATGAAACCTTGCCTCCTTCGAAACGGGGTATTGGGACTTTAATTATTGCCGGAATCGGCGCCTCTGGAGCTATTGTGGCGCCTATTATTTCGAATTTGAGTCCTGATCCGGAATGGTGGAGAACTTGTTATTTCATTGGCGGAGGCATGGGCTTGGCCTTATTACTTTTGCGTTTGGGGACTTTCGAGTCAGCCATGTACAAGGACCTAGGGCAGGACGTAAAACGGGGGAATTTCTTCCAATTATTCTCCAATACCGCCACCTTTAAAAAATACATCTATTGTATTTTTATGGGCCTACCTATTTGGTACATCATTGGGATTTTGGTTTTTGCATCCCCCGAGATTACGCAATCTTTCGGCATTGATGGCCAAATCAGTGGAGGCGATGCGATCATGTATTGTTATTTAGGCCTAACCTTTGGGGATTTTGCGAGTGGGGCCTTGAGTCAGGTGCTTAAAAGTCGGAAGAAAGCCGTTCTCATCTATTTAGTGCTCGTTAGCTTTCTGTGTATTTATTTTTTATACTTTCTTTCGAACATTACGGTCGCCTTTGGGCATTTGATTATCACGGCTTTAGGATTTTTCGGGGGCTATTGGGCTGTATTTTTGACGAGTTCCTCGGAGCAATTCGGGACTAATTTGCGGATGACGGTAACGACTACCGTGCCCAATTTTGTTCGGGGTGCGCTTATTCCTATAACGCTCGTGTTTAAGGCCTTGATCCCGCATGTGGGTTTGATTCATTCCGCTGCGATTGTAGGGGCTGTATGTTTTTCCTTAGCCATTTTTTCGGTTTCTTCATTGAAAGAAACTTTTGGCAAATCCCTTGATTTTGTCGAATAATGGCCCTTATTTCAAAGAAAAAGACCCTTTATCGGATTAATAATCAGCTGCGCCGCTACCTGCACAAATACAATCGGGAACATCCGATGTACATTAGTTATGCAGATCTTTTGCGCTATGATAATTCGATTACACTTTTTGATAAAAATGGGATAGATACGCTCTGGGAAACGGTTTTTTATTCCCCCGGCGATCAAGATGAAGTATATGAAAACCTCAAACAAATTTATGCCGATTTAAAGACGGATGGAAATGAGGAGGTAATTAAACATTTAGTAATTGAACGGGTGGATTATTGTACCTACGGGAATACGCACCCTTTCCGTATTCGGATTGTGAACAGGGTAAACGATAATTTTGATTATTTCTACATCAAAATCGCCGATGCGTCCCGCGTATATGGC
>CAIVPF010000145.1 GCA_903907745.1 uncultured Cytophagaceae bacterium
CTGCTGCATCACCTGCTCGCGAATCATTTTGTTTTTATCCAAAGTCAAGTTGGGATCCTCCTCCAAAATCGCTACCGCCGTTTCCCTAGCTACTTTCAGGATTTCTCCATCTTTGGCTAAATCCGCAATCATGAGATCGATTGCGCCGCTTTGTCGGGTCCCACCGATATCCCCCGGGCCACGCAATTGTAAATCCACCTCCGCGATTTCAAAACCATTGTTCGTTCGAACCATGGTCTCAATCCGTTTTTTTGTATCGGCCGAAATTTTATAATCGGTCATTAGCAGGCAATAGCTTTGTTCGGCACCCCGACCGACCCGGCCGCGCAACTGATGTAATTGCGCCAATCCAAATCGCTCCGCACTTTCAATAATCATCACACTCGCATTGGGGACATTCACTCCCACCTCGATGACCGTTGTGGCCACCATGATTTTGGTTTCGTTTTTGACAAAACGCGCCATCTCAAAATCCTTATCCGCCGGCTTCATTTTTCCATGTAAAATGCCCAATGGAATCTCCGGAAATGCCCGACTAATACTTTCATATCCATCCATTAAATCCTTGAAATCTAGTTTTTCGGATTCCTCGATGAGCGGATAAACGATGTATACCTGTCGGCCCTTTTGAATCTCACTTTGAATAAATCCAAAAACTTGAAGTCGATGGGAATCATAGCGATGAATCGTTTGAATGGCTTTTCGACCCGCCGGTAATTCGTCGATGATCGACACATCCAAATCTCCATAGAGGGTCATCGCCAAAGTCCGAGGAATCGGCGTGGCGGTCATCACCATGACATGTGGATGTATGGATTTATTTTTGTCCCAAAGTTTTGCCCGCTGGGCCACGCCGAAGCGATGTTGTTCGTCAATGATGCACAAACCCAAATTTTGGAACTGCACAATATCTTCAAAAATCGCATGGGTGCCCACTAAAATATTCAGCGTGCCGTCCAATAAGCCTTCATGAATACCCACTCGGTCCTTTTTCTTGACGGAACCGGTTAATTTGGCGATGGAAATTCCGAGTAAATCGGCGAATTTTTTGAGACCTTGGAAATGTTGATCCGCCAAAATTTCCGTGGGTGCCAATAAACATGCCTGTGTCCCATTGTCAATCGCGAGTAGCATGGAAATAAAGGCCACGATGGTTTTCCCTGAACCGACATCGCCTTGAAGGAGCCGGTTCATTTGTTTACCGGAACGCATGTCCTCAAAAATTTCGCGGATAACTTTTTTTTGTGCGTTCGTCAACGCGAAGGGTAAATGGTCTTGGTAAAAGGTGGTTAACAGGGCGGCGGAGGAAAACACTTGGCCAGGAAAAATATTTTTACGGACTAGGTTTTGCTTGATGAGGCGCAATTGGTTGTAAAATAGTTCCTCGAATTTCAGGCGGCGGCGCGCTTGATGCAACCAGGCCTCCGACTGCGGTAAATGAATATGATAAAGCGCTTCTTGTTTTGAAATGAGCTTAAAGCTTTGTCGAATTTCCTCCGGCAGTGTTTCGCGGATGTAGGGAAATGCGATTTCCAATAAACTTTTTTGTAGGCCGGCGATGACCTTGCTATCGATGTATTTTTTTCGAAGTTTTTCGGTGAGCGGATAAATCGGTTGGAAAAATTTCTCGGATAAAGCCGCGCCTTTATAGACCTCCATTTCGGGGTGGGTCATTTGCAATTGCCCATTGAAGCTTCCTGGTTTTCCATAAAACAGAAAATCAACGCCGGAAATGAGCGATTTTTCCACCCATTTGACGCCTTGAAACCAGACTAATTCGATGCAACCGGATTCGTCGCAGCATTCGGCCACGAGCCGTTCGCGTTTTCCAGCCCCGATTTTTTCTTTGTAGCGGATGCGTCCAACAAACTGCACATTTTCCATTTGATCATTGATTTCCGCAATGGGATGGATGATCGTTCGGTCTTCGTAGCGAAAGGGAAAATATTGAATTAAGTCCCCAAAGCTGAATAAACCGAGTTCCGTTTGCAATAAAGTCAGTCTCGCGGGCGTCACGCCGCGCAATTTGGCTAAGTCGGTTTCGAAAAAATGGCTCAAGGACATGAGGTAAAAATTTTGTGAATTTAGGTATATTTACAAAACATTGCTCAAAATAGATTCATCTTACATGAAAGGTATTTTTTTCAGCTTGCTTTTGTTTCCCCTGATTAGCTTTTCGCAACAAAGCGAATGCTGGGTAGCCGCTGATGAAAAATTAGTTTTTTTATTACCAGACATGTCAAAAGCCTATACGCTTCCAGTGCCACTTTACATGCCTGTGACGGGCTCACCTAGTTCCGAGATAAATTGGTCTTGGTCTCCGGGTTCTGGCCTTCTAGATCCAAACACCAAAACGCCCAATGCGAATATCCTAAGGCCAATACTTGATCTAAAAAATTTAGGTAGTTTGACTGGAATCGCTTTAAAAACGGTCTATACGATTTCCGGATACTTACCTAGTAAAAATCTTACATGTACCGCTACGGTGAACGTGTATATTTTACCCAAAATTCATCCCTATGAGGCATTTACGCCGAATGGCGATGATTATAATATTCGTTGGTATATCGATAACATCACCTCTTA
>CAIVPF010000146.1 GCA_903907745.1 uncultured Cytophagaceae bacterium
CCACAAGAGCAGGCAGATTGGACACATGTGGCTTACCGCAATAACGCGGCTGCGAATGGTACAGGTGTGGTTTATAATCACCCTCAATATGGTACAAGTGCACAAGCTACTTTGCCTACTTACTTGCACTTTAATGGTGCGAATGGAGTTAACTCAGGTGATATGGCAGCGGCTCAAGCAGCATATGCAGCAAATCCATTGTCTACATTTGTTATCAAGACAAATATGGCAGGTACAAACTGGTACGATGCGATTACGCGTGTAGGTTCTACTATGCGTCACTCATTAGGTATCAATGGAGGAACGGATAAAGGTCGTTTCTACTTAGGTTTATCTGGACAAGAGCAACAAGGTATCTTGAAAGAAAATGAATTCAAACGTTATTCAGCACGTTTTAATTCAGAGTTTGACTTAGGAAAAAAAGTTCGTGTGGGTGAGAACTTGCAGTTTACTTATAAGTCTATTCGTGGTCAAGGGGGTGGAAACGGTGGATTAGGTATTGCGGGTGATGAGTCGATCATCTTATCAGCGTATCGTATGCCAACGGCTATTCCTATTTATGACGAATTTGGAAGTTTTGCAAGTACGAAGGCGGCAGGTTTCAATAACCCACGTAACCCAGTTCGTTCTATTATGACCAACTATATTAACGATAACAACTTTAATGCAAATGCATTTGGAAACGTTTTCGTAGAATATGAGCCGATTAAGGATTTGATTTTGAGATCTTCGATTGGTGGTCAATATAATGGATATGCATATAAGGATTATAACTACAAGTATTTAGGTGACTCGGAGCCAGAGGCTTCGGATTCATTCTATGAAGGTTCCGGTTATTCTTTCGCTTATACATTTACTAATACAGCAGCTTACAAATACCAATGGAGAAAACATGGTGTGAAGGCTTTAGTAGGTATGGAGGCATTGAATACAGGTGCAGGTCGTTCTATTTCTGGTAGCGGTATTAATCCATTCTCGATGGATAAAGACTTCGTTACTTTAAATGCGGTACAATCTCCAACAGTTAGTTCAAGTTTATTCTCAGGCGTAAATTTCTACTCTTTGTTTGGTAAATTAGACTACAACTTTGATGAGAAATATTACTTCACAGGTGTTGTTCGTCGTGACGGATCGTCTCGTTTCGGTTCTGAGAATCGTTTCGGTATTTTCCCAGCATTCTCGGCTGCATGGAGAGTAAGTTCTGAAGAGTTCATGAAGGATTTACCATCGATTACGGATTTCAAAATCCGTGGTGGTTATGGAACCATGGGTAACTCAAACAACGTAGATCCAGCGAATCAGTATTCATTATATGCTGCGAACAAAGGAAACTCCTATTATCCAATTGATGGGCAATCATCCGGGGCTAATGAAGGATACTATCGTTCACGTATCGGTAACCCGGCTGCGAAATGGGAGACTTCTGAAACTATAAACATTGGAGCAGATGTAACCTTATTTAATGGTAAGTGGGAAATGGCTTTAGATATTTGGAGAAAAGATACACGTGATTTATTATTCGGTGTACCTCTTCCAGCGGTTGTTGGACCCAATGCATCAGCTCCTGCGGTTAACATTGGCCAAATGCGTAACCAAGGTATTGATTTACAAATCATCAACCGTGGTAATTTGACTTCTGAAATCAAGTATGATTTAACTTTTAATAACTCATTCTTGAAAAATGAAATCGTAGCATTTGCTCCAGGAATCACAAACTTAACAGGTGGTGGTTTCCGTGGTATTACTCCGATTCGTATGGAAGTAGGTCGTTCATTATCTTCATTCTATGGCTATCAAGTACTTGGATACTTTAGTTCAGCTGCAGAGGTTACATCGGCTCCAGCCCAATCAGGTGCGGGTGTAGGTCGTTTCCGTTACCAAGATACCAATGGGGATGGCAAGATTACTCCTGAAGACCGTACGTATTTAGGTTCTCCAGTTCCAACCTATACAGGTGGTGTGAATATTGGATTGACATATCGTAATTTTGAATTCGCTACGTATATCTATGCGTCTGCTGGAAACAAAATTTGGAATCAATCGAAATGGTTTACCGACTTCTTTGGTTCATTCGAAGGATCAGGTAAAGGAGAGCGTGCAAAACAATCTTGGACTCCTGCTTTAGGAAATGCTGCATTAGCTCCAATTTGGGAGTCTGCATCCAACATTTCTACGAATGCTGCGGAGAACTCTTGGTATGTGGAAGATGGTGATTACATCCGTTTCCAAAACATATCATTAGGATACAACATTCCTAAATCATATACTTCTAAATTAGGTATTAAGCGTGCGAAGTTTACTTTGTCTGCAAACAACCTATTTACGATCACGAAGTATAAAGGTTTGGATCCAGGTGTAGGTGGTGCTGCAGATACAGGTTTTGGTATTGATGTGGGTAACTATCCAGTAAGTCGCTCATTTAATGCATCTATCAACTTGACTTTTTAATTAGCGAAAGCCTTAAATAATGAATAAGAAAATGAAAAAATATCAAATTTTTAAGCGAATTGCTTTAGTGAGTGCGTCAGCGTTTTTGTTGACCTTCGCTTGTAAGGATCAGTTTTTGGAGGTTTTGCCTACAGGCTCTTTAGCCAAAGCGCAATTAACTTCAAAAGCGGGTGTGGAAGGTACCTTAATTGGTGCTTATTCAGCATTAGCTGCTAAAAACTTTACTCAAGTTGCAGCATCTAATAACTGGCTTTGGGGATCAATTTTAGGAGGGGAAAATAACAAGGGTACTGACCCGGGTGACTTCTCTGCGATTAACCCAATGCAACGTTTTGAAACTTCTCCTACTCAAGGTGAGGTGAATGGAACATGGCAAGCAAAGTATGAAGGTATTGCTCGTGCAAATGCAACAATTAATCTTGCAAATGCTTCGACTGTGCTTTCTGCTGGGGATAAAACTCGTATTATTGGCGAGGCTCGTTTCTTACGCGGTCACTTCTATTTTGAATTGAAGCGTTTGTATAATTCAGTTCCATATGTAGATGAAACGATGGATTATGGGAAGGGAATCGAAAAAGTTCCAAATACACCAGATATCTGGGGAAAAATCGAAGCTGACTTTAAGTTTGCTTACGATAATCTTCCTGAGACTTCTTCTTCTTCAGGTCGTGCGAATAAGTGGGCTGCTGGAGCATATTTAGCTAAAACGTATCTTTACCAAAGTAAATTTGCGGATGCTAAAGCTTTGTTCACAACCGTTATTACAAGTGGTAAAACAACCAATGGTAAGAAATATGGTTTAGTTACAAAGTTTGCGGATGCATTTAACGCTGCGTATGATAATAATGAGGAATCCGTATTTGCGATTCAATCATCTATGAATACAGGTAACGTGAATAACTCAAATGCGTTTGACGTATTAAATTATCCATATAATACTGGTCCAGATGGTCCAGGTAACTGCTGTGGATTCTTTATGCCATCTTTCTCTTTGGCTAATTCATATCGGACAACGGCTATAGGTTTGCCTATTTTAACTGAGCAGGCTGATGGTACTCCAGATTATAGTTTACCTGCTAATGCAATCAAGCATGATTATAACGTTGAGTCTAC
>CAIVPF010000147.1 GCA_903907745.1 uncultured Cytophagaceae bacterium
GATTATTTGATTATCGGCATCGCCACAGTGGGGGGAGTTTTACCAGTAGCCATGTTGGAGATTTTGAAGAAAGGAATTCAATCGGGATTGTCGATCGTCAATGGCCTTCATGATTACCTACAAGAAAGACCCGATTTAGTGGCTTTGGCAGCGGAACATGGAGTCCAATTAATCGATATTCGCAAACCCAAAAATCGAGCTCAATTATCTTTTTGGTCCGGTGATATTTTTCGAGTTCAAGCGCCGATTATTGCTGTCTTGGGCATGGATTGCGCGATGGGCAAACGGACAACGGCTCGGATGATCCGACAAGCCAGCGCCCAAGCAGGTATCAAAGCCGAGATGATTTACACGGGTCAAACGGGTTGGTTACAAGGAGGCCAACACGGATTTATTTTCGATTCTACCCTAAATGATTTCGTGTCTGGGGAATTAGAAAAGGCCATAGTCACCTGTTACGATGAAACCCAACCCGACCTAATTTTACTCGAGGGGCAATCCGCCCTTCGAAATCCCAGTGGTCCCTGTGGCAGTGAATTTTTCATTTCAGGTCAAGCGAAATATACAGTTTTACTTTGTGCGCCTAAGCGAAAATATTATGAAAATGAGGAACATTGGGGAGAAATTCCTTCGATCGAATCAGAGATCGAATTAATCTCAAAATTAGGTTCCCAGGTTATCGCGGTCGCTTTACATACGGAAGCTTGTTCGCGAGAGGAGGCTTTTGCGTATCAGAAATCTTACCAGGATCGTGTCAAAATCCCGGTTTTATTGCCGCTCGAAGAGGGGGTAGAACCCATATTCCCAGTCTTAAGGGCTTTATTGAACGCATGAAAATAACCAAAGTCCATGCCTACCTCCGCCATGTCGCTTTAAAAAAGCCCTATACGATTGCGAATTATACATTTGCGGATGTTTCTTTCGTCTTTTTGGAAATACATTTGGCCAATGGCCTCGTGGGCCATGGCTCCGGCAGTCCCGCGGAAGAGGTGGTCGGGGAAACGCCGGAACAATGCTTACAAGCGTTGGAATCAGATGTAGTTCAGGCTTTGGTCGGTCGGGACATCGAGGATTTTCAAGCCATCATCCGCGAACAACACGCTCATTTTTTACATCAGCCAGGAACGGTGGCTGCGGTGGATTTGGCATTGCATGATGCCTATGGGAAATGGAAAGCGATTTCAGTGTTGGAATTATTGGGACAAAAATCAGGTCCTTTGCCGACCTCGGTCACCGTGGGGATCATGTCCACCGAGGAGGCCATTCGGGAGGTGAAGGATTTGCATCAACAAGGATTTTCGATTTTTAAAATTAAAATTGGGGGTCATGTGGAGGAAGATATCGCCAAACTCATTTGTTTACAGGAGGTCTTTCCTAGCGGCATGACCTGGCGGGTGGATCCGAATCAGGGCTATGCCTTGCCTGAGTTGATTCGCTTTTTGAAGGCTACGGAGCAGGTACCGCTGGAATTGGTGGAACAGCCCTTGCCTGTCGCTAAAGATCCTATGATGTCTCAAATACCGCCTAAATTCGCTCATCTGATGATGGCTGATGAATCCTTGACGGACTTTTCGAGGGCTACATGCTTAGTTGGAGAGCCTCAACTTTTTCACGTATTTAATCTCAAACTCATGAAATGCGGTGGCATTCAAGCAGCTATGGAGATCGGATCGTTGGCGGCTTCGGCTGGTATAAATCTGTTTTGGGGCTGCAATGATGAAAGTTGTGTAAGCATCAGCGCGGCACTTCATGCGGCCTATGCTTGCCCGAATACCCGTTTTTTAGATTTAGATGGGAGCTTTGATTTGGCGGAGGATGTTTTTTCCGGGGGATTTGAGCTTAGAAATGGTTTCCTGCATGTGCTGGACAAACCTGGTTTGGGGGTAAATTTGATCTAACATGGAAACTTTAAAACCGAAAATTGGACTTCGTTCTGCGATCTTTTTAGTGATCAGCGTGATTATTGGTTCTGGGGTTTTCAAGAAAATCGCACCCATGTCGGAGGCATTGGGATCACCACTATGGGTGGTTTTTTGTTGGGTTTTTGCTGGTCTCATCAGTTTGGCTGGGGCGCTTTCCACGGCAGAATTGGTCAGCATGTTTCCGAATAGTGGCGGGGAATACCATTATTTTCAAAAGATTTATGGCCGATTTTTCGCTTTTTTATATGGATGGGCTAGTTTTTCGGTCATCAAAACCGCGGCCATTTCCGCCTTGGCCTATATTTTTTCGCAGTCCTTATTTAGCTTGTTTGATATGTCTTTTCTGGGTTTTCAGGATATCGATATGGCGATTAAATGTGTAGCTGGGATTTTGATTCTTTTATTGACCTGGCTAAATGTCCGAGGGGTTCATTTGGCGGAAGGTTTTAGTTCTTATTTGACTTATGCCATGTTGCTGGGAATTGTCTTGTTCATCGGGGCAGGTTTTTCATCGCCACAAGGAAATTGGGCTCATTTTCACCTGGGGCAGGGGCATGTGGCGGATGGGGATTTATTTAAGGTCCTTATGCTTGCCAGTTTAGGGGCTTTTTGGGGCTATGAAGGTTGGAATAATTTAGGTTTTATCGGCGAAGAGATCAAATTAGCCAAACGCAATTTGCCCTTGGCACTTGGCATCGGTACCTTGATTGTCATGGTAGCTTACGTAGTATTGAATGTGGTTTTTTTGTATGTATTGCCGATTGATTTTTTTGTGGGCTTGCAACAATTCCCCAATAAAGTCGCAGCCGTGGAAGTAGCCTCGGCTCTCGGTGGTCCTTGGGGCATGGCCTGCGTGGCAGGATTGATTTTGATTAGTACGCTGAATGCGACGAATAGTACGATTTTGATGTCGGCACGCATTTTATATGCCATGGCGCGGGATGGCTTATTTTTTAAACAAGTACAATCCGTTCATAGGACCTATAATACGCCAGATTGGGCTTTATGGATTCAAGGGATATGGGCGGTGGGCTTGTTGTTTACGGGGTCCTTTGACCAACTCACCGACATGCTCGTTTTTGCCTCTTTTCTCTTTTATGGAAGTTCTGCCTTAGGTGTTATTTTATTACGTGTGCGAGAACCGGCGCTTGACCGGCCTTATCGGGTGATTGGATATCCTTGGGTTCCTTTGATTTTTGTGCTATTTTGCGCTATTCTATTTATAGTCACTATTCTAAACCAGCCATTTGAAGCATTTTTAGGCCTTTCGCTCATAGCCACAGGCATTCCTTGTTTTTTTTGGTTAAACAAATAACAACATGAAATCACGTCGCGAATTTATCCAACAATTATCCATTCCTGTTTTACTCATGCCTTTCGCTTCTTCCGCTGCTGCGTCAGAAACCGCGGTTCCCTATGATGGACCCGTTTTGCGCGTCGCTATTTTGGGATTAGGTGGATATGCGCGCATGGTGGCGGATGCTTTGCAGAATTGCCAAAAAGCCAAGCTAGTCGCGCTCATCAGCGGCACCCCGACCAAATTAGAGGCCTGGGGCAAAAAATACAATGTCGCACCTGAAAACCGCTATTCTTACGAGACCGTGAATCAAATCGCGTCTAACCCGAACATCGATGCGGTCTATATCATCACCCCGAATTCCTTGCATAAGCCCTTTGCCTTACAAATTGCCAAAACCGGAAAGCATGTCATCGTGGAAAAACCGATGGCCCTGAATGCCAATGAAGGCCAAGAAATGATCGATGCCTGTAAGAAAGCGGGGGTTCAATTATTGGTCGGATATCGCATGCATTTCGAACCTAAAACGCTCGAAGTGGTGCGCATGCGTCAAGCCGGGGAATTTGGAAAAATCTTATTTTTTCAAGGTCTTTCCGGATTTGTGATTGGGGATCCGACCCAGTGGCGATTGAAAAAAGACATGGCTGGAGGAGGCTCCATGATGGATATTGGGATTTATTCGATTAACGGGGCACGCTATATGATCGGTGAGGAACCGATCTGGGTGACGGCTCAAGAAACCAAAACGAATCCAGAAAAATTCAAAGAGGGCGTGGATGAAACGATTCAGTTCCAACTCGGATTTCCGGGCGGCGCCGTGGCCTCGTGCTTGTCGACCTATAGCTTAAATAACCTCGATAAATTCTATTTAAATGGCACGAAAGGTTTCGCCGAAATGCAGCCTTCTACGGGCTATGGTCCCATCAAAGGTCGGACGAACAAGGGCGAATTAAATTATCCGCATGTGACGCATCAAACGGTTCAAATGGATGAATTTGCTTCCATTCTTTTGGAAGGGAAACAGCCGCTGATTCCCGTGGATGGTGCGGAAGGATTGCGGGATTTAAAGATTGTTGACGCGATTTATAAGGCAGTGAAAACTGGCAAAAAAGTGTCTTTGGTGTAAGGAATTTGCATTTTTGAAAATGCATAGGCATCTGACCGGATAGCAGGGAATGGCAAGAAACTGATTTTTTGTCATTCCCCATACCTATTCATTCATCCGAGGATGATCATTTTCATAGGGCCTGTGCGGAAAATTCCTGCATGATGCCCACTAAATACTGGACACTTTCGATCGGCATGCCGTTGTACATAGAGGCCCTAAATCCACCGATGGTCGGAAATCCTTTGATTCCATAAATGCCTCTTTCTTCGGCGAAGGTCAAAAATTGCGCTTCGATTTCAGGACTTTTCCCATGAAAACAGGCATTTGCGATCGAGCGTTTTTCGAGTGGTGCACGACCTACGAAATTTGGATTGGTATCGATTTCCTGGTACATGATGGCCGCTTTTTGTAGGGCATTTTGATACATGTTCGCCACTCCTCCATGGTCCTTGATCCAGCGAAGCATCAGTAAGGAGGAATAAACAGGAACGGTAGGCAGGGTATGATATAAGGATTGCTCTGCGATATGGGTTTTATAATGAAAGATCTTTGGTGCGGGAATTTTAGTTGGGGAATCGGAAATATAGGTCGGATTAACGAGCACGCACGTGATACCTGAGATTCCGAAATTCTTTTGGGCAGACGCAAAAATGAGTGCAAACTTCTCAAAAGGGATCGGCCGACTCAAAAAATCCGAAGTCATATCCGCCACGAGAGGAACATGTACATCGGGAAACTCGTGCCATTGAATGCCGTCGATGGTTTCATTGGACACGACATGTAAATACTTGGCATCCGCGGGAATATCTAGGCGTTCTGGATCTGTCCGATGTACATGGCAATAGGCGGAGGCTGCATCGTAGGCCTTTTCGGACCAATAACCCGTATCCACAATCGCAATCGTATCATCCGGATTCACGAGGTTCATGGGAGCGGTGGACAACTGGCTCGATGCTCCGCCGGGTAACCAAAGGATTTCCCAATGGCTCGGTACCTGATACAATTCCCTGACTAATCGGGTTGCTTCTCCGATAACCTCTCGAAAGGCGGGAGTAAGGTGGCTAATTTCGGCAATGGAGAGACCTGAATCTTGATAATTGACGATACCCGCGGCTAATGCTTGGAAAACAGAAGGGGGTAAAATCGCTGGTCCAGGGCTGAAATTGTGTTGTTGCATCTTTAAAAATACCGAAGTATATCAAATTAAGCAAATACAATTTCAGCCCACGGAAAAGGAATTATTTGGACCAAGAGATTAGGCTCTTTTTATGTAAGCGCTTTTGCAAAGCGGAATGATAAATGAGCGGGAAAACTAATAGAATAAATAAGGTAGCTGTTACCAAGCCCCCAATAATGACTACGGCCAAGGGCTTTTGGCTTTCAGAACCAATTCCCGTACTCAATGCTGCGGGCAATAAACCAATGGCGGCCATCAATGCAGTCATGACCACGGGTCTAGTCCGGGCACGAACGGATTGTTGGATCGCAATATGCAAATCAGGTTCTATTTTCGACTGGTGATGGATTTCGGAAATCAAAATCACCCCATTTTGAACACAAATTCCAAAGAGCGCGATGAATCCTACCCCCGCTGAAATACCAAAATTAATTCCTGTCAGGTGTAAGGCGAAAATACCACCAATCAACGCAAATGGGACGTTGATTAACACATAACCGGCATCTTTGGCATTGCCAAACATGATGAATAAGAGCACGAAAATTAGCACGAGACTGATGGGAACCACTTGGCCTAGGCGGGTGGTTGCACGAACTTGGTTTTCGAATTCGCCGGCCCAACCGATGGAATAGCCGTCCGGTAAATGCACATTATTTTTTACATTTTCCTGAGCTTCCGCTATGGTACTACCTAAATCCCGGTCACGAACCGAGAATTTAACCCCGATAAAACGCTTTGTATTATCCCGGTAAATGAAAGCAGGGCCTGTGGATTTTTCTAATTCCGCGATTTCTTTCAATGGAATTTTGGTTCCGTGAATCGTCGGAATCATTAGGCGCATGATATCTTCCTCATTTTTCCGGTATTCCTGTGCATAGCGAATTCGAATATCGAATTTCTTTTCCCCTTCGTATTTTGCAGTCGCCGTTTTTCCGCCAATGGACATTTCAATCACCGCTTGTGCATCGGCTTTCGTTACGCCATACATGGCCATTTTTTCTTCGTTCAGGTGAATGCTAATTTCAGGTTGCCCTACATTTCTTAAAACCCCAACATCTTTAACCCCTTCCACGTGTTTGATTTGATTTAACACTTGGTTCGAAATTTCATCCAACGTTTGAAGGTCGTCGCCATAAATTTTAACGGCATTGGAGGCGTTCATACCGGCTACGGCTTCGGCGACGTTGTCGATGATCGGTTGGGAATAATTGTAATTAATCCCTTGGAAATGCTTTAGGCGCTTATCCATTTCATTGACTAAACCATCAATGCTGAGTTTACGTTTCCATTCCTCTTTAGGCTTTAAATTGACCTGCATTTGGACATAATAAAATCCACTTGGATCCGTACCATCGTTACTCCGACCCACTTGGGAAAGTACGCCATTGACCTCTGGAAATTGACGCAATTCATTCCGTAGCGTTTTGACCATTTTCACGGTTTCGGGCAAGGAAGTACTCATCGGTAATTTTGCTTCGACCCAAAGGGCGCCTTCGTTCAAAGGTGGTAGGAACTCCGAACCTAACCAACGCGTGGAGAAAATCGAAAATACAAACAATAAACCCGCTGTGATCAAGGTGATATTTTGATGTGAAAAAGTCCAAAGAAAGGCTCGTCCAACCTGCTTATTGATAAAATCGATGAAGAAATTATGCTTCTCTTTGACATTTTTATTCAACAAAACCGAACTTAATACAGGCACCAAAGTCAACGTAAACAATAAGGCACCTAATAGCGCAAAACCCAAGGTATATGCCAATGGCGAGAACATTTTACCCTCTACTTTTTGAAAGGCAAAAATGGGCAACAAGGCTGAAATGATAATTAATTTCGAGAAGAAAATAGCCTTTCCAAGCTCGGTCCCCGTCTTTTTAATCAAACTCATTTTAGCTAGTCGGTTAAAGGCAGGCATCCCGATTTGCTGTGCTCGATGATCCAAAGCCACAAAAAGTCCTTCGACCATCACGACGGCCCCGTCGATAATAATACCAAAATCCACGGCCCCCAAGGAAAGTAAATTCGCGCTCATGCCTTTCATTTTCAAACATAAAAAGGCAAATAATAAGGCAAGCGGAATGATGATGGAAACAATGACCGTCGTCCGCCAATCCGCCATGAACACAAAAACGATGACCGTGACTAAAATGATGCCCTCTAATAAATTATGCATCACCGTTTTGGTACAATAAGCCATCAAATTATCCCGGTCATAAAAGGTGACCATTTTGACGTCCTCTGGAAGTACTTTGGTATTTAATTCCTCAATTTTCGTTTTTAAACGGGCTAACACATCACTTGGATTTTCCCCCTTTCGCATCACGACAATCCCTTCCACGACATCAGAGTCATCATTGAGGCCCACTTGGCCCACCCGCGGCATATTGCTTTCGATGACGGATGCGACATTTTTAACCAATAAAGGATTGCCGTTATTATTATCTACAATTGTATTTTCAATATCCGCGATGGTCTTTACCAACCCGATTCCACGAACCACAAAGGCCTGTCCATTTTTTTCAATGACGTCCCCACCCACATTCAAATTGGATTTAGAAATGGCTGTATACAGCTCCAAAGGTGTTAAATCATATTTCTGAAGTTTGGCTGGATCAATCGCGATTTCGTAGGTTTTTTCTCGACCACCAAAAGCAACGATATCCGCCACACCGGGCACGGCGCGTAATTGTCGGTCGATCGTCCAGTTTTGAATGGTCAATAATTCACGCGAATCGCGGTCTTTACTTTGTAGCGTATATCGGAAAATTTCACCGGTAGGACCGTAAGGCGGTTGCACGTCGGGCTCCACATCGTCCGGCAATTTGACGGTGCGTAATAGATTGTTCACCTGTTGGCGCGCAAAAAAATCATCCACATCATCTTCAAAAATGATTTTGATGACGGATAATCCGAACATGGTAATACTTCGAACATTTGTTTTTCGCTGGACCGAGTTCATCGATATTTCGATGGGAGTTGTCACAAATCGCTCGACCTCTTCCGCACTTCGACCATTCCATTCACTGACCACGATTATTTGGGTATTCGTGACATCTGGAAAGGCTTCGATCGGAATATTTAAATAGGAAATGACGCCAGCCAAGGTCAACAATCCCACCCAGAAAAAGGTAAAAAACCTGTTTGCGAGCGAAAAGGCTAAAATATTTTTAATGAACTTGTTCATAGGTGTGCTTGTTAAAATTCAGTATGTACGCGTAATCCCCATACGGAAAGTGGTCCGCGATCTTGGTTATATCCTGGGTTTATAATCCACTGATAATCAGGTGTTAAATATAAATGGGTATGGGGTATGGCTACATTATAAAATGCCTCAATGATGGTTTCGCGGCCATACGTTAAATTTCCGTCACCGATCATGAAGCCGTTGCCACCTAATTGTTGATAGCGCTGATGACTCAAGGAAAGGCCATTGGACACCCAGGCAATTCCGGCAAAATCATCCGGCCTTTTCCATAAAGTACCCCAAAAGTGAAATCCCAATGACACGGCATCATCGATTTCCGTAAAGGCCCAGGTTTCATTTTTGCCATCGTTCCAGCCATAACGCCCGAAAACGCCTAGCTTATCCAAATAACTGAGTTCAAAATTTAGGCCAATACCGTATTTCGTTCGAAAATCTTTGCGGGTCGCTGTGATATCAGGTTGCTTGACATTTTGGCCATTGGCGAGATCGTAATTCCCCATAGCGGCTTGGTTTCGATAAGCTAAAAGTCGAAAAATTGCCGACCATTCCTTGTTGATGGAAATAGGCTTCGTGATTTCGACATTGATTCCATTCGCCTTATCATATTCATAATCGAGATCGGGTCCATTCGCGGAGGTTGGAACTGCCGAAAATGCGGCTCTTAGTTCATAGCCTTTCGTCACATATTGGGCATAAATCCCGGAGGTATAGCCGCGGGTATTGGCTGCATAATCCCAGCTTCCTTGGTTCATGAGTGACCAATTCATGAAATGCACGCGTGGATCGTGGGAATAGGTATTTAAATCGAAGTAATCGCCTAAGCCAAATTTCCCCACCACGACCTGTAATTGAGTATCGTTTTTGAATTCAAAATTTTGCTCAACAAACAATCGGGCCACGTAGACCACCGGCTCCGGATTTCCGATCCGAAAGGTTTCCCCATTCGTAAAGCCACCGAGGCCTTTGGCTTGGGAAAGGCCTTTTCCGCCGGAAAGTTCTGGGTTAAACGTAAATTTTGAACCTTTCCAAAGAGGAACATCCAAAAACAAGGTGGAAGTTAATGACATCGCATTTTCTTCCTCATTGATCAAACTATTTGGGCCGGAATATGCGGCCTTGAATCCTCCATGGTATTGATAGACAGCCGTTTGCTGAAAATGCAATTCAAAATTTTTACGCGTGGAATCCTGACTGACCAGCGTATAACTTGTGCCTAAAAAATACCAAAAAACGTATTTTTTCATATTAGTCATTAAGCGCATCATAAATCAACATTCCATTTTTAGAGATTACTTTTTCGCCCGCTTTCAAACCCAATTGAATGTAGGTGGTTTCACCTAATTGCCTAAATACTTCCACTTGGCGCGTTTCGATATTCGCTCGGTCTTTGAAAATCATGACCCAATTTTTACTCTTATCAAAAAGGATCGAGGATGAAGGAACAGCGATCATTTGTCCTCGGTCTTTAAACCGAACTTGAACCGTCGCATTCATTTCGGGTTTCAATTTATAATTCGAATTAGGAATCCGAATACGTACTTTCATCGCCTTGGTTTCTGGGTCGATGGCAGAAAATATTTTATCAATTTTTCCCTTATAGACATCATCTGGATAACTTAATGTAGCCACATCTGCATCATAGCCGATTTGAATTTTAGGAATATCGCTCTCATTTACGTTGGCCATCGTCCATACTTCATTGATCTCCGCGATGGAAAATAAGACATCGGATTTATCGGCCCGAATTTGTTCGTTTTGGTTGATGTCTTTTTGGATAATGAATCCATTCATCGAGGCAGTAATATTATAAATCGAGCCTTTCTTTAGGTCATAAATGCTGAAAATTTCACTAATGCGTGCGAATTCGGCTTTTTGTCGGTCTAATTCCCTTTCAGCAGCAATCACATCCTTTTCAGAGTTTAATTTGCTTTTGAATAATTCGCGAGCTACCTGTAGGTTTTTTTCAGCCACGGCCACATCGCCGATTGCATCTAATCGATCCCGATCAAATCCCGCAACTTCTCCACTTCGAATCACGGCGAGCACCTGCCCCTTGTGCACATAATCACCGATCTCTACGTTGATTTTAAGCACATTTCCACCCACCATCGAGTAAATCTGCGCCTCCTTGTTGTTATCGGCTTGGATTTTACCAAACAAGCGAATTTCGTTTTTGACATCCTGAAGACCTGCGGTATAAAATTCACAACGGGCCAGCATCGTATCACTTAACCGAAAGGCGACTGCCTGTTCGGTTTCTTTTTTTTCTTGGCTACATGCTAAGGCTAAACTACCCCCCAAAAGGGCGATCATGATTATTTTTTTCATCTTAAAAAAGTTCTTTTCCTGTGCTTAATTTGATTTGTTCGGCTGAAGTGGCCAGCTGCAATTTAATTCGTGATATTTCTGAAACTGCATTATTATAGGACTCAAAGAAGTCCACAAATTCGAGTAAACTCACATTGCCTTTTTGAAAATTTTCGGTCATTCCTTTTAAGGTTATTTCAAAATCATCGTTAAATAATTTGGTATTTTTTTGATATTCCCGAACCGTTTGTTGGAATTGATAATAGGTACTTTGCACCTCGGCTTGCACCTGGCTTTTCATCCCTTCATAGGCATAATTTTTCGCCTTGATTTGTAATTCAGCAGATTTGATATTTCCCTGGTTTTTGTTCCAAAACATTAAGGGAATGGCCATACCCACGTTCACTTGGCGTTGAAATGCGCCACCACGTTGGTCATAGGAACTAAATAAGGTGATGTCCGGTTTGGCTAATTTTTGTTGGAAACTGAAATATTGCTGCGCAAATTGGGTGTCTTTTTGGCTCAATAATAAGTCCGGGCGATTTTCAAATGCCGTTTGAATTAATAAATCCAACGAAAAAGGTTGAATAAAGGCCTTAATATCTTCCTCCTTAATGCGGGGAATCACCATTTGTTTGGTTTGTAAAATGGTTTGGACTTTGGTTAATTGAGCAAAGAAATCAGCAAATATAGCCGCACGTTCGTTACTCAAATTCAAGTAAACTCCCTTTAAACGCACAAGGTCTTTTAATGGAATGTTTCCCTTGGCGGTTTGCCCTTCGTAGGTATTGATAATGCCATCGAGCATTTTCATTTGGGTGTTGTATTTGTTGATCAATAATTGCTGCTGATTCAATAAATACAAACCGGTATGTAATTCGAACTTCAATTGACGTATCAAATCCTGAAATGCATATTCTGCCAGCGCCACATTGGTTTTCGCTAGATCGATTTGCGCTTTCCGTTTCCCGCCTAAGAGAATTAATTGTTCGATTTGAACGCTTTGTTGGCCCCCACTTCCTACATGTAGAATTTGGTTATTTTCTGGATCTATGGCGTTGAAATCAAGTGTCAACACGGGGTTTGGATATAAACCTGCCTGAATGACTTGGGCTTTTTGAACGCTGATATTCAGTTCATTGGCCAAAACTAAATAATTCGTTTTGAGGAATAATTGGTCAGCTTCTATGAGGGAGATCGATAAAGAATCTTTATCGGCCAGCGCAGAAAAAGTAGAAAGAAATAGTAGAAAAAAAGTAATTAATTTGAATTTTCGCATGGTTCATTTTTCAATGTTGCGCAAATTCAAAACATCCGCCTTAAAATAAACTTAAAATCATTTATTTATCTCTGGAAGATAGATGGTAAAGGTATTAAGGCTCTCTTTTTCGTCATGATGGTATTGGATTTTACCACCGTTTAGTGTGATGACTTTGTTCACGAGCACGAGTCCCAAACCGAATCCACGTTTGCCTTGGCTATTTTCGCCTCTAAAAAAATGTTGGAATAAATAGGGGATTTCCTTTTTGGGAATTCCTGGTCCGGGATTGGAAAATTTAATTTGCAATTCACCCCGAATGGCTTTAAAGTTGATCTTTGCGGAGGGTTTTGATGAATAATGGACGCAATTGAGCATTAAATTTTGGATGGCCATTTGCATCAAATGAAGGTTGCCCAAGACGGAAAGCTTTTCTTCATTCTCAATGCCGGGATCTAATACGATATCAAAATTGAATCCTGGGTGTAGTTTTTGGGTGTCTGCTAGGCAATCAAAAACTATTTCATCTAGGCGGATTTTTTGGAAGGATAATTTGGCATGCGTTTCGACTTTGGCTATTTCCAACAAGGAATTAATCATATCCCCCAACAGTTTCGTGTCTTCCTTTTGGTTTTTAATGCCAACTCTTAATTTGTCAGCATCTTTTTCCTTTTCTAATTGCTCCAAATTCGACACCAAAATCGAAATGGGCGTTTTTAACTCATGCGAAATATGATGGATCGCATGCTTTTGAAAATTAAAACTTTCCTTCAATCGAATCATTAAATCATTAAAACGAGAGGCTAAGACATGGATTTCGTCTTTGCGGTCCGGGATTTGTAAATATTGATTAGGCGTCTCGATGTTAATAATACGGAGGGAGGACGCCATGTCCATGATGGGTTGACTGATTTGTTTAGCCAATACGTAGGAGGCCAATAGTATCAATCCCAAAAACAAAAAGAATAAGACGATCAACAGGTTTTTTAAATAAGCTAATTTCGAATAGCCAAAAGCATCATAGGCCTTCGCAATGCCATAATATTGTTTGCCATTGAATTGGAAGGCCACACCAACTAACTCAAAATCATCTTCTTGGGTTTCTATGCTTTGATATTTGGCCCCTAAACGATTTAAAATGCCATTCGGGAATTTGATGACCGTATCGTCAATACTTGAATAAATTAATTTTTTCTTTTCATCAAAAATGAGGGTTTTTTCCTTGATTAATTTGTTAATCGTGGCCCCACCAAAGTTTTGTAATAAATTGTGATTCAGCTCTTTGGTTTCGGCTAATAAGCTAATGGTGGAAATGATGTGATCCTTGATCCGCTGCTGGTATTCTTCCCGACGGTAATTGGAAAACACCGTAAATATCATCAAGAAGGTGATTCCTGTCACTGCGGTGGAAAGCAGTGAAAAGTAAAATAAAATGCGTTGTCTAATGCTCATTTTTCCCTAAATAATAGCCAAATCCAATTTTTGTTTTGATTAATGGGGTCTCAAAAGGCTTATCGATTTTCTTCCGCAGAAAATTGATATATACTTCGATGGTATTATTATTTTCATCCAATGAACCACCCCAAATATCCCGGTTCAATTCTCGTTTGGTCACAATTTTCCCATTCGATTGTGCCAATTTCATCAGCAGATTGAATTCGCGGGCAGTTAAGGAAATTTCCTTGCGGTTCCGACTAACTTGCATTTGGGTACAATTGATTCTCAAATCCTCGATTTGCAGAATTTCATCTTCTTGAATGTGAATGCTGGGGCGCCTTTTGAGCAGCGCTTTGATACGCGCGAGAACCTCTTCCATGTAAAAAGGTTTGGTCAAATAGTCATCTACGCCACATTCGAAGCCTTTGATTTTATCCTCCAATTCAGAAAATGCGGTTAACATCAAGATCGGGGTTTCGGAATTATATTCCCTGAATTTTTTACTCAATTGAAATCCATCCAAATAGGGAAGGCTAATATCCAAAACGATGCATTCAAACGAATTTGCCTGCATCGTCCGTTGGGCCTGCATGCCATCGAAGCAGGCTGACACATCAAAACCTTCTTTAATTAGGTACTCACTTAGGTTTTGACTGAGAATTTTGTCGTCCTCTACAATCAAAATATGATTTATTTTACTCATCTATACTTTATAATACTGCTCCCAACCTTTCCGTGGTGCTGCCCCTACGAGCAATTGGTTCGCCAATTTATTATTCGTAATCTGCTTCGTATTCCGATCAAATAACAATTTCGTATTTAATTTTTGCGCCATCACACCCAAGGTAAACACTTGACTCAAAGGTCCCGCAATCGCAAAAGGTGAACGCGTTTTTTCTTGACCCAAGCACGATTTCAAGTAATTTGCGTAGTGATTCGATGGGCTTTTCGGTACTTCGGGTAATCGAGAAGCGATTTCTTTTCCTTTTTCGCCTAAAATCGAAAGTGTAGAACCATGCGAACCGCCTTTGAAGGTCAAGTCCTTACTATAAATGATTTTTCCAGGGTTCAATTTCGCCGGTTGGATCTTTCCATTACTCGCCGGTGGAATATTCGGATCTAATTCATTCACGCCATAATCTGCCGGAACCGGTGGAATGTTATTAATGCCATCATACCAAGTGATATCCATCGCCGGCATATCCTTACGAGCTGGGAATTTAAATAACAAAGTTGTCGACATGGGATAAAAGTATGGATTGTGGCCATCGGCTTTTAGCATATTCACCTCCGTCGGCAATCCCAAATCCAAAAATTCATGCGCCGTATCCATGATGTGTGCACCCCAATCGCCCAAGGCGCCTAAGCCGTAGTCGAACCAGCAGCGCCATTGGCCATTGATAAAATCTTTGTTGTAATCGTGTTTTTGAACTACGCCGTTCCAAATATCCCAATCCAAAGTGCTCGGAATATCCTCCGCATTCGGGAATTTAGACATTTTCGTATCCCATCCATGCCATCTTCGGGCTGAATTCATGTGGGCGGTCATCGAGGTAACATCCTTGATAATGCCCGCTTCTTTATAGGCTTTAAATTGGAAATAATTCGCTTCCGAGTGGCCTTGGTTTCCCATTTGGGTCACTAATTTCGGGTATTTCTTCGCCGCCGCCATCATAAGTTCTACCTCATGAAAGGTACGCGCCATCGGTTTTTCTACGTATACGTGTTTGCCTAAACCCAATGCCATCATTGTAATCGGGAAGTGAGAATGATCCGGTACGCCGATCGCGACAGCATCGAACTGATTGCCCATCGCATCAAACATCTTCCTGAAATCCTGAAAACGCGGCACATCTGGGAATTTTTTTAATACCTCCAAGGTTTGAGGAGCACCCATGTCCACATCACAAAAGGCCACGAAGTTCACCAAGCCTGTTTTTGCGAATGACATGACGTCGGATCCACCTTGATTACCGATGCCGATACAAGCTAAATTTACTTTTTCACCCGCGGAGCCTAAGCCATGCGTCAAAATATTCGGGAAGGCCATTGCTGCAGAAAACAATGACGTGTTTTTCAAAAAGGTTCTACGTGAATTCATTAGATGGGATAGGTTTTTATAGGACATCAAGTTAAGAAATTATTTTATAAAAAATCGGCCCGCATGGGACTAAATACATCGATTAATTCTCCGGCTTCCAAGCACAGCGCGCCGTGGATTTCCCCACTCGGAACAAAATACACATCGCCCGCCGATAAAATTTTTGAAATTCCCGAAATCGTAATTTCAAATTTGCCTTTCGACACATAAGACGCCTGGGTATGTGGATGATGGTGCAAGGTTCCGATAGAACCCGATTGAAAATCGACTTTGGTCAGCATCATGTCGGGATTGTGCGCCATGACTTTCCGACGGATGCCATCGCCTAAATCCGTCCATTCAATCTCTTGATCTTCGATTAGCGTATTCGTTTTTGTCATATTCATTTTCATTTAATCAAATTTCAGGAATTAAATTTTATCTTCGTTTACCATAAGTAAATTTCACATGTCTTCTACTCAACAGCCTCACCTCAAAAAGGTCCTCAGTCCACTCATGTTATGGGGCTTAGGCGTAGGCTATGTGATTTCGGGCATGTATTTCGGCTGGAACCTCGGCCTTCCCGAAGGCGGGACCTACGGCCTGGCCATCGCCACGGGCATCATCATTCTCCTGTATACCTGTTTTAGCTTTTCTTATGCGGAATTGGCCTGTTCGATTCCCAAAGCCGGTGGCGTGTTCGATTATGCCTCTCGGGCCTTCGGTGCTCGCTTGGGCTTCGTTGCGGGCATGGCCCAATTGATCGAATTTGTCTTCGCTCCCCCCGCGATCGCTTTTGGGATAGGCGCTTATTTTAATTTGTTTTTTCCGGATGTGCCCGTCCTGACGATTTCAATCGTCGCCTATTTGCTTTTTACGGGGCTAAATATGTATGGCGTGAAGGCCGCAGCGACCTTTGAATTAATCATTACCATCATCGCGGTGATTGAGATTCTGATCTTTGCGGCGGTGACTTTGCCGCATTTCGAGGTGGCTAATTTACATAAAAATGCGTGGCCGAATGGTTGGAATGGCGTCATCGCCGCGTTGCCCTTTGCGATTTGGTTTTTCCTGGGGATTGAAGGTTTGGCGAATGTGGCTGAGGAAGCAGAAAATCCCCAAAAAGATATTCAAAAGGGTTTTGGCTATGCGCTTTTAACCTTGGTTATTTTATGTGTTTTGGTTTTTCTTGGGGCCATCGGGGTAGGAGGATGGGAAGCCATCGTATATAAAAACGGGCTCTCGGGCGATAGCTCGGATTCCCCCTTGCCGCTGGCGATGAGCCAGATTGTGGGTAGTTCTAGCTTGATGTTTCATGTATTGTTGACCATCGGTTTATTCGGTCTCGTGGCTTCTTTTCACGGTTTGATTTTAGCGGCGGGTCGGTCGAGTTATGAGTTGGGCGCCAAAGGCTTTGCTCCTCGTTTTTTGGGACAGGTCAATGAGCGATTTCAAACGCCGGCCAAGGCTTTATTGGCCAATATGGGCATCGGTATCATCGCCCTTTTTACGAATAAAACGGCGGAAATCATTACGATATCGGTGATGGGCGCTTTGACTTTGTATGCCATCGCGATGCTTTCCTTGCTGAGACTCCGAAAAAAAGAACCAGAGATGTCTAGGCCTTTTAAGGTACCTTTTTATCCCCTCATGCCGCTCGTGGCTTTGGTTTTGTCCACACTTTGCCTTATTTTTATTGCCTTTCATCAGACTACCTTGTTTTTAATTTACGTGGGGATCCTGACGATATGTTATGTACTTTTTGTGTTGATTGTTCAACCCAAAACCTAAAACTATGACTGAAAATCAAATCCTCGATTATGTCCGCGAACATGCGGATCAGCGAGTTAAAGTAGCCATCACCGACATCGACGGAGTCCTACGTGGAAAATATATTAGTACCGAAAAATTCTTATCGGCTGTGCAAGGCAACCTTGGGTTTTGCAATGTGGTCTTTGGCTGGGATATGGCCGATGTGGCCTATGAGAATTCCGCCTACACGGGTTGGCATTCTGGCTACCCTGATGCCCCTGTGCGGATTGATGTTACTTCCTTTCGGGCCATTCCTTGGGAAAATAATATTCCCTTTTTTCTGTGTGAATTAATCGATGCGCCATCGAATTCGGCGGCGGTTTGTCCGCGGGGCTTGTTGAAGGGCCTGATCTCCCAGGCAGAAAAAGCTGGTTTCAGCCCCTTTTTCAGTCAGGAATTCGAATGGTTTAATTTCGAAGAAACACCCAATTCCGTGCATGAAAAGAATTTCCAAAATCTGAAGCCACTTTCCCCGGGGATGTTTGGCTATTCGATTTTGCGGAGCACCTTACGCAATGATTTTTTTGATGCGCTTTTTGGCCAATTGAGCGCCTTCGGCATTCCCCTCGAGGGCTTGCACACCGAAACGGGACCGGGAGTTTACGAGGCGGCGATTGCCTACTCGGGCATTTTAGAAGCAGCTGATCGGGCTGTTTTGTTTAAATCTTCGGTCAAAGAATTAGCCTATAAAAAAGGCATTATGGCTACGTTTATGGCCAAATGGGATGAGAATCTCCCCGGTTGCAGCGGCCATGTGCATCAAAGCCTCTGGGATGCCAAACAGGAAAAAAACCTGTTTTTCGACGAAAAAACGGGCATGAGTGAATTATTCCAACACTATGTAGCGGGTCAATTGTATTGCTTGCCTCATATCTTGCCGATGGTCGCACCCACGGTGAATTCCTTCAAGCGCTTGGTGGAAGGGGCTTGGGCACCGACGACCTTGACCTGGGCGACCGATAACCGGACCGTGGCGCTTCGGGCTTTGCCAGGGAGTAAAAAAGCGAGTCGTTTGGAAACGCGGGTGGTGGGTTCGGATGTGAATCCCTATTTGGCGATGTCAGCCTGTTTAGCGGCCGGATTGTATGGCATTAAGCACAAATTAGCCCTTCAGCCTGCTACGGTGGGCAATGGCTATGCGGATGAACGTTATGGTCGTTTGCCTGGAAATTTACAAAAAGCGACCCAAGCGATGAAGGAATCGGCGGTGGCGAAGGAATTATTTGGCGAGGAATTTGTGAATCATTTTGTGGCGACACGGGAGTGGGAATGGGCCCAATTCAGCCGAGTGGTTAGTGATTGGGAAAAGAAACGGTATTTTGAAATTATTTAAAAATGGATTTTACGCAAATAAGACAATTTAATTTCCCCACCGTCATTCGGTTCGGGGTGGGTGCTGTGAAAGAATTAGCCCCTTATGTAGCTCAACAAGGATTTTCAAAACCCCTCATCGTAACCGATCCGGTCATAGCCGAACTAGGTTTTTTCAAACAAATTGTGGCCGATCTGCAGCGGGCCGGTTTTTCGGTGGAGGTATTTTCCAGTATCCATAAAAATCCAGTAAAATCGGATGTCTATGCGGGAACGGCGGTGTGGGATGCCACAGGTCGCGATTGCCTGATCGGAATCGGTGGAGGCGCCGCCTTGGATGTGGCGAGGGCGATCGTCTTACAGGTGAATCACCGAGAAGATTTGTTTAAATACGATGATTTGATCGGTGGTGATGTCTATGTGACGAACGAAGTTCCGCATTTTATTACCATTCCGACGACCTCGGGAACAGGCTCGGAAGTGGGGCGCTCGGCGATTATTGCCGACGATGATACGCATCAAAAAAAGATCTTATTTTCACCCAAATTATTAGCCAAAATCGTCTTCGCAGATCCGATGTTGACTATGGAATTACCTGCCTTTGTGACGGCAGCCACGGGCATGGATGCTTTGACGCATAATATGGAGGCCTATTTGGCCAAAAACTATCATCCCATGTGCGATGGAATCGCCTTGGAAGGGATGCGTTTGGTTTCGGAATCGTTGGTACAAGCGGTGAAAAATCCGAGCATTGAATCAAGGTCAAAGATGTTATTAGCTTCGATGATGGGCGCAATTGCGTTCCAAAAAGGCTTGGGTGTGGTGCATTCTTTGGCACATCCGCTGTCGTCTTTGTTGGACACCCACCATGGCCTCGCGAATGCGGTGAATATTCCCTACGGTATGCGCTTTAATATAGCGGGTTTTGAGGATCGATTTGCGCGGATGGCCCAGACTTTGGGTCTTTCGGAACATTCGGGAGATGCGGTGGTGTCTTATTTGTTTGACTTGAATACCCAAGTAGGCATTCCACATCGTTTAAGAGACATTCAGGTGAAAGAGGAACATTTGGATACCTTGGCGGCCTTGGCATTTGCTGATTTTGCGCATCCCAATAATCCCAAACCGGTTTCTCAAGCAGATTTTAGAGCCCTTTACGGAGAAGCCTTATAGACTATGGTTCGCATCGGCATTACGGAATCAGATACCAATTTTAAAAACTATCCCACTTGGATCCAAGGGGATGGGGTAGAGGTAATTTCGCTTTCTTATCTGAATCAAAACAAAGCTGATTTTGCGCGATGCGATGGGTTTGTCTTGTCGGGCGGGGCGGATATGCATCCCTCAGGTTATGGAAATTCGCGGGTGGATTATCCTTGGGCCACGTCTTTTAATGAGGTGCGTGATGCCTTTGAACGCGAGGTTTTTCATTTTGCATGTATACATGAAAAGCCAGTCTTGGCGATTTGCCGGGGCTTGCAATTAGTCAATGCTGCCCTCGGGGGTACGCTGATTCAGGATTTACAAGAACAGGGTTTTTCGAATCACCGCAAGGGGCCGGAGGCGGATGGCCAGCATGCCATTTCCGTGGAGCCTTCTAGTCTATTATTTTCGATTTCTGGTCAATCGCAAGGTCTCGTTAATTCAGCTCATCATCAAGGCTTAGACCGAATTGCGGAATCGCTTCGGGTGACTTCTTGGTCGGAAGACCGGGTGGTGGAGGCGATTGAATATATCGATTTTGACCAAAAACCATTCTTTTTAGGGGTCCAATGGCACCCTGAGCGCTTAGCTATCCAAGCAAGCCAGCAAGCCTTTTCCAAGAATATCCGTCAGGCATTTTTAGATGCCGCAACTCATACAAACGAATGAATATCATTAATCCAGCTACCGAAGCATTGATTGCCCAAGTTGACGCAGACACGGCCGAAACCCTAGCTCTAAAATTTCAGCGCCTCCAAGCTGCGCAAGCGGCCTGGGCGGCAAGATCAATAGAAGAACGCTCGGCGATTTTGCTTCGCTTTGTTGACCTATTGAAACAAAACATCGAAACCCTCGCATCGATTTTGACGGCGGAAATGGGGAAGCCTTTGCAACAAAGTCGGAATGAAATTAATGGCGCCTCTGGCAAAGCTACCTGGCTCGCGGAACATGCGCCGACGTACCTGGCCGACGAACTCATGTCCGTTTCCGAGCAAATGACCGAAAAGATTGTCTATGAAGCTTTGGGGGTGATTTGTAATATTTCCGCTTGGAATTATCCCTATAATGTGGGGGTGAACGTATTTGTTCCGGCGCTCTTGGCCGGGAATGCGGTCATGTATAAACCTTCTGAATTCGCGACGATGACGGGGATGGAAATCGCTCGATATCTACATGAAGCGGGGGTACCTGAGGATGTGTTTGTCCTCGCGATTGGCGAGGGAGAAGTAGGAAAATGTTTATTAGACCTTCCTTTTCAAGGCTATTATTTTACGGGATCTTACCCAACGGGCAAATACATCTACGAACGTGTGTCTGAAAAAATGGTGCCTTGTGTCCTTGAATTAGGTGGCAAGGATCCGGTCTATGTCGCGGAAGATGTGGTGGATGTGGCTGGCGCTGCGGCGGGCATTGCGGATGGGGCATTTTATAACAATGGGCAAAGTTGCTGCTCCGTCGAGCGGATCTACGTCCACGAAAAAATCTATGATGAATTCGTCGAGGTATTTGTGACCGAGGTTAATTCCTGGAAAATAGGCGCGCCGACAGAAGAAGGAGTGTACATTTCAGTCCTCACTAGAAAAAATCAAATCGCGGTATTAGAGGCTCAAGTGGCCGATGCGCTCAGCAAAGGTGCTCGTGTGTTAACGGGTGGCGCGGCGATCGAGGGGAAGGGATATTATTTTGCGCCAACGGTCTTCGTTGACGTGCAGCAAAACATGGCCCTCATGCAGGAAGAGAGTTTCGGCCCGATCATCGGAATCATGAAAGTACGTTCAGATGCGGAGGCGGTTCAGGCGATGAACGACACGGCCTATGGTTTAACGGCGGGGGTGTATGCTGCTTCTCAAACGCGGGCAGAAGCAATCTTAGCTCAGGTGAATTCCGGCTCAGGCTATTGGAATTGTTGCGACCGCGTCAGCGCTGCCCTACCATGGAGTGGCCGAGGCCATTCGGGATTCGGATCCACACTTTCCCATGTGGGTTTACGAGCCTTCACGAAAACAAAATCATATCATTTACGGAAATAAAAAAGAGACGCTGAGGCGTCTCTTTTTGAAGGCTTTGAAAATAGCTCAGGCTTATTTCTGCGCATTAATCCAAGCGGCTAATTTTTTAATGTCGCCTTTGGGTAAATGGCCCATTGGTGGCATCGGGGTCGAATATTCTGGCCAATTCGAAGGTTTAGGCATCGCGATTAAAGCTTCGATTTGCGCATTGGTATATTTCCGTTTCGCCACTTCCGTATAGGCTGGACCCACCGCTTTTTCGTTCACTTTGTGACAAGCGAGACAAGTATGTTTCGTTAAAAGGGCCTTTGCTTCTTTATCTGAAATGATGCTGGCTGCGATTTTTGGACCGGCTTCTTTGGTTTGATTATCGGGTGTGTTGGCTTCCTTACTCGGATCCGTTAACTCCTTTTTCGCCTTAGGCTTGGGAGTTTGCAAAGGGATATTTGCCTTAGCCCCCGCAGGAATGGCGTTTAAAGTATAATAAGCTGTACCGTGCAAAAGCGGATTCGATTCTACCTCCGAAAGGACGCCTTCGGGAACGATGCTGTGGATATAACCTTCGCGTAAATTATCTACGACCAAACGAACTTTTAGGCCATCCGCTGAAACTTGGGCTCCACGAACGGGATTCTCTTTGCGGTTGACCATCGGACTGCCATAGACCGGATGGTATTTGTAGATATACGAACTGACATCGTAATTGTTGATATCCGCGGCTAATTTCCGGTTCACCGGCAAGGTAAATTCGATCTCAAAACCATCCGGCATCGCGCGAACAGCCTTCATCTCAAAGGGTGTTTTTCCCGTAAACAATAGGCGCTCTAAACCGAAATCCTCTCGTCCGATGGAACCCCAACCGCGATTGGTACCCCCCACGAACATACTATTATCGCTACCCCAAGTCATGCGTAAAACACCTGAGCGGAAGCCCGACATAAAGTCAAAGGACGCCCCTTGGTATCTACCATTCACCTTTTCTAAAAATACACGGGCGATTTTGGACATTCCTTGATCTCCTACGAATACTTGACCCGCAAATGGACCAAATTTCCCTTTGCCATCATCGACTAATAACTCGGAGGTCGATACACCTAAAACCCCATAGGGCAACCAAACCGCCGGAGATTTTATTCCCATGTTCGGTAAAGTTTTCGCCATTTCATAAATCGTAGTCATCGGCTTCGCCTCGGTCTCCACATATTCTGGTTTCACTAGCGGATTATCGCGTGGGTCAACTAAATTAAAGACCATTTCCTTGCGCATCTTTACGGGAGATTCTGGTCGGTCCGCCCAATTCAATGAGGCTGGATGTCCTAAGAAATCCCCTTTTTCCACATGGGAAATGAATCCGGAACCTTGCCAATCGCCCTGGTTATCTCCATAGAAGAATTCGCCATCCACCATACCGATGCCACAAGGGGACCGCATGCCAGCCGCGAAAGGCTCCATTTTTCCATCAGGACTGATTTTGATCGTCCAACCGCGCCAAGGCACCGTGGATTTCCCTGCCCACCAATCCGTGTTACCAAAGGCCACATTGCCCGTGATGTAAAAAGATCCGTCTGGCCCGATTTTGGGTCCATAAGAATACTCATGGTAATGTCCCGAAATAGGCCATGAATAAACAGTTTCATAACGTTCTGCCTTTCCGTCCCCATTTTTGTCTACAAGACGGGTTAATTCGCCGCGTTGGGCACAATACAAAAAGCCATCCTTATACGCCAAACCTAAGATTTCATGTAATCCGCTGGCGAATTTTCGGAAATAAGGTCGGGTGGAATTCGGATTTTCGATGATGTACACATCTCCTCGACGGGTCGATGCCGCCATGTCGCCATTCGGCAATAAGGCTAATCCACCCACCTCCAATACAATCCCTTCGGGTGTAGCGATTTTCGCGATTTTATAATAATCAGATTCTACGGGTTTTTGGCCAATAAGGCGCGTTCCCATCAATAATAAACAAATTAGTACGTGATATTTTTTCATGTCTGTCAAAGGCTAGAATTACCAAAGAATGGAATAGTGAACTTGTTCCGCAGCGGGCAAGGTGAGGACTTTTGAAAGGCCTTGGGTTTCTATAGTTGCCCCCGTGGCTTGGATGTAATAGGATTTCCCGTCCAAAACATAGGTGTTTTCATTCACCTGTTTGATGTCCGTGGAAAGCCCTATGCGAACCTTTTGACCTGCCTTTGCATTTTTGATCTTTAAGGTTCGGTCCAAATATTTGTGGTCCACAATTCGGATTTTATCGGTCACATCCGCTCCCCCTATCTCATAAAGAAAGGTAGGGTTTTCATCCTGATCTACTTCATAGCCTTTGATTTTATAGGGCTCTGAAACCACATCGCTTTGAGAAAATAAGTTTTCCTGAAGGCTGAGGGAAGGAACATTTGGAAGTCCGAGGACGACACCGCGTGGTCGGGATGAACCATCTCCGCGGGAATCCCACATGGGGGTGGTGTTTAAGAAATCGCCTTTCCAGATTTGTGCGATGGATCCATTATCCAAATCATAGGTATAATGCAGATTGGCAGGGTTTCCCACATTTACGGCATGCACGACGCGCTTGGTTTTCTTGCCGTTTTTATACAGGTCCATGAAGGAGCGGAAAATGGTTGGGTTTTTAGCGTCCATTAAAATCGGGTCATCGCTGCTCGAATTGAGGAAAGAACCGAAACTGTGGTAGGCGGTCGATCTGAATTCAGGCCCTTTAAGCCAAAAGCCTAATTTATTCGCGGAGCTTTTATTCTTCTTGAAAACCGTGATTTCGAGGGCGACTTTACCCGCTGGAAGATCCACGATTTCAGTCCGGCGGCGATTATTTTCTTGGATTAATTCCTTGTAAATTTCGACACCGTTCAGCTTAATGATGTGTTTTCCTCCGATTTCAAATTCCACTTGGTGTTTTCCTGCTTTTGGAATTTCAAAAGACGTTTTGAGGATTTCTGCAAAACCGAAGGGCTTCGCACTGACGTCCCAACTAATCTTTTCCGTTACGCCACTTACATCCGCTTTTTTGTCTTTAAATTCTTCTGGGGATGTAAAAACGCCATAAAAAACTTGGTAGCTTACCGGATCCATGGTTGCGGGTAAATTACTTAAGTCGGTGATTTCCATGTTGCGAAAGGCAACCGCACCGTGGTCACCTTGGATCATGATGGGTCCTTTGGCAACTTCCGTTTCAGCAATAGGTCCGCCAGTAGGGCCGGTTAATTCGACATTTTCATGTAAAATGGCTCCGTTTAATTTGACCATAAGGACTTTGGCGTTTGCGATTTTGGTGCCTTGGGCATCGAAGCGGGGCGCTTGGAAGGAGATTTCCATGTGTTGCCACAAGCCAGGTGCCAAACACGCATTCACTCGGGGCGCATGACCTTCGTATAAATATTCTTGTGGGATGAATTTTCTGCGTTTGTAGATTCCCCCACAATCGCCGGTTCCGGGATTTTTAACGCCCCAAGAATCCATTAATTGGATTTCATAGCGACCTTGTAAATAGAATCCGGAATTCGATTCCGCCGCCATCATGAAGTCGAAAGAAGCATCGAAATCACCGTATTCCTTGGCGGAAATGAGGTTAGCTTTATTTGTTTTATCTGGCAGATTGACTAAAATACCGGTGCCGGGAATGAGGCTTAAAACGCCATGTTGGGATAAATCCGCCTGCGCATCGGAGGCGATTTGCCAATTGGCCTTGTTTGTATGTTGCCAAAACGACAAGTCCTTCAGCGGCAGGCTGGTTTGGGCTTGAAGGGCCATGGGAATGAATAGGACGAGCGTCCAAAGTGTTTTTTTCATGAGTAAATTGGAATAGGTTTTTATAAGATCTAAAGATAAGGGGAAATTTTTATTTGTTTTTCCAATAATTCGCTAAACTCGATCCATTGATATTCATCACGGGGCCAAATATCGCAGCGTGTAATCCGAGCGTAGCCACTTTGTTCATCGCCATGGCTAAACCAGAGGCAAGGCCAGCGTTTTGAAGACCCACTTCGATGGCGATGGTGCGGCAGTCTCGTTCGGGCAATTGACACACCCGACCCCCCCAATAGCCTAAAACAAATCCCAAGACGTTATGTAAAAAACAAGCCAAAACTAACAATGGCCCTACCGCCAGAAGCGCATCCCGGCCATTGGCGGTAATGATGACGATGATCGCCCCGATGCTGATCATGGAGATTGCGGGCAATTGTTCTTGAAACCAAGCCCAGCGATTTCCCACGAGTTTATTGTACATCACCCCTAAGAGAATCGGAATTAAAATCAATTTACTGATTTCCCAAATCATGGCGATAAGGTCGATTTCGATCAATTGGCCCGCTAAATTTTTCATTAATATAGGCGTCAGTAAAGGCGCGATGAAGGTGGCAATCGAGGTCAGCGTCAGAGAAAGGGCCACATTAGCCTTCGCCAAATAGGACATCACATTCGAAGCCAAGCCACAAGGCATACATCCCACGAGAATGATGCCGGCAGAAATTTCACTGGGAAAATCGAAGACTTTGGTGAGACCCCAGCCCAATAGTGGCATGATGGAAAATTGGAAAAATACGCCTAGGGCAACGGCTTTTGGCGACTTGAGTACCTCTTGAAAATCACTGATTTGCATCGTAGAACCCATGCCAAACATGATTAATTGCAAGAGCGGAATGATGAATATTTTAAATTTGAAATCCCCGATGCCAATAAAGGGCGCGGGAAACAAGAGCGTAATGCCTACGGCGATGATAATGCAAATCGTAAAGTATAGGCCTTTCAGCGATTGTTTCATAGAGGTTTATAGGTTTTGCTCATAAATATAGCCAAAAACGATTATACTTTTTACTAAATTTGCTTTCCTATGTATCCAATTTACAAACCTATGAAATACCTGTTTGGCCTATTTTTCTCCCTTTTTTTTATAAACCTCAGCCTCGCGAAAGGTCACCCAGATTATTTAAAAAGAGCCAACAAAGTTCTGATTCAAAAGAAACTTTATTCCGTCATGAATAAGGTGCAAATTCCCCCTTCAGGCGATAAGCATGACTATATGAGCCAAGGGCCTTATTGGTGGCCAGACCCTAGCAAGCCCGATGGCAAACCCTACATCCGAAAAGACGGAGAACGAAATCCGGAAATCAAAAACATCACAGATTCGGATGAAATGGATGATTTAATCCTGGATGTGGAGGCTTTGACCGAGGCCTATAAACAAACGAAAAATAGTATATATGCCGATTTCGCCGCCAAACTCATCAAAACTTGGTTCATCGATCCCGCTACCAAACAAAGCCCCAATTTGAAATTTAGCCAAGGTATTCCAGGCATCAACGACGGCCGGGGAATCGGGCTCATCGAAACTCGTTTTTTATTCAAAATCACCAATGCGGCGACCCAATTGCAAGGAAGCAGCGCATGGACTGCCACAGATCATCGCCAATTAAAACAATGGTTTCAGGAATTTTTGACTTGGATGACCACGAGTGAAATCGGGCTAGATGAGGCCGATGAGCACAATAACCACGGTACTTATTATGACGTTCAGGTGATTGATTATGCACAATTTACGGGCCAGGTAGATGTAGCGAAAAAACAAGTTGAGGTAACCAAAGGTCGGATGGCTTCGCAGTTGAAGCCCGACGGCTCCCAACCCCACGAATTAGCCCGCACCAAATCCTTCGGTTATTCGCTCATGAATCTGGAAGGCTTTTTTATCATCGCGGAACTTGCGAAAAAACAAGGGATTGACCTATTTACGTATCAGACTCCCGAAGGCGCCAGCCTGAAAAAATGCCTTGATTTTTTAGTGCCTTATATTAAAAAGGAAAAGGTGTGGACGTACCAACAAATCGCCGAAATCCATTGGGCAGACACCGAAGAACTCCTTCGAAAAGCGGCCATTTATTATAAAGATCCAGCCTATGGGCTTTTGGCTGATCAGGTTAGTGCGTATGTACCCTTGAAATTTTCTGGGCTGTATTTTGCAAAAGGCGAAAAAAGTTTTTTAAATGTAGGCACTGAACCCCATAAATACTGAGGCTAATCCCATGAAAACCATCGGTTTTTTCTTGTTTTTTATCTGTCTGTCGGGGACTTTGCATGCCCAAACCAAAAAGACCTATGCCAAGCCAAACGTGAATTTCGGCTGCACTTTTGAGGATGGATTTTTTGAGGCTACCATCGTAGCCACGAAAGGGAATCAAGTCGAACATTTTAAAACTCCGGTTTATATTCAGGGTTGTCAAGTGCTGTCCATCCCCACCGAAAAAGTCCCCAAGGATTGGTGGGTATTATTTCCACCCACAGATATCGACGATGCAGGGAATACCCTGATCAAAGCCGAAAAGGGGATTCAATATGAGGTACATTTGATTTTGCCTTGAAATAAATACCCTTAAGGGATTGGCGTTAGACTTACCTTAAACACCTCTTGGCTGTTTGGTCTCATAGCTACCTTAAAGCCCACAAATCGGGTGCCCGGATTTTTGGCATCGTAATCGTGGCTGGGCTCGGTCGACCAGGTTTCCCAAGTCCCTTCAATTCCCTCAAGTTCTAATTTCATTTTCTTCCCTTTAATTTCCAGGGTCGCAGTTCCTTTCGGGCCCGGGCTAAAACTCGCGGCGGTGACCAGGGTCCATTGAACCATCGTATATTGATCTCGACTTTTGATTTGGTCTTTGATTTCAAGTTTTTGTTGGTTTACCAAAGCGACATTTCGCTGGGCTGAGGCCACTTGGTCCCCGTAAATCGAACTTAAATCCATGGCTATTTCCATCTGGGCTGGGTCTCGACTGAGTACTTGGATTTCGGCTTTTCCACTAACTTGTTGGTATGCCTGATTGATCGTCAGTGTATTATGGGCGAGGTTATTGTATCGAAAGACATCCCAGCGCTGGGAATTTTGTTGCATCCCCCACAAGTTCACCCCTTTGGATTCCAGCGACTCATATTCCTGCATCCCAAAATCCATCGCCCAGCGTTCGCCTAAGGCATCAAATACAAAACTACCCACATCCATATGTCCATGGCTGACGGAGGGAGAGCCGGCTTTTACGCCCACATACAGCGCATTCGGGTCAGTCCATGAGCTTTGCATCATGGCTACTGGATTTTTTCCTCCGCCTACGAACATCAAATCCTTGGGCATGACTTGATTGGCCAGGGAAATTCGAGAACCCCAGACAAGTGCCATGGGCAGGAGCCGGTCATTTTCGGACTTAGTCCATTCTTTAATGGTGTTGATCTCGGTATACAGGAGATCAGGTTTTTGGGTTTTTTGGGCAAACCAAAACATCGCCGGGTGAAATCCCAACCCACCACCGGCATCGGAATAATTGAAATTCTTTTTGGATGGGCCGACCATGTGTAATAAATACGTGGGTGTTGCCAAAAAACCAGGCTTTTGGTTCAATCCAAAATCTGAGCCATAGGCCTTTTCGATGGCATCATTAAATAATACTTGGAAGGATGTCCCATAGCCCCAATAGCCATAGCCTTCTGGATAAGCGCCTTCTGGGGCGAAATCGGCCATGGGCAATTCGATGGACTTAATGGCTCTTTGGATGATTTTTTGGGTTAATTCAGGTTCATCCTCCGCGATGGCCAGGGCGCCAAAGCTCATTCCAGCATTACAAACTTGATTCCAATTATTGCTTGATTTCAGCCAGGAGTTGTATTTTTTATCCTCGGAGGGTTCGATGCCTTTGTGTAAAATAGCCTCGCGAATTGTTTTTCTCGCCGCTAGGGATAATGCATCATAAAGCCAGTCATAGCCGATGGCCATGGCCATGGTCATTTCGGCGACGTCAAGGAAATGGCTAGGATTCCAATCCGAGAAATTCGCCACATTCACTAATTCTTTTTCGGCGCGCTGAGCGTATTTTTTGTCACTTGTCAAGCGAAAGGCATAGGCTAAGGTGAATTGTCGCCGCAGCATCTCCCGCGATTTGTCTAATAATCGTCGGCCTATTTGAATGCGTTGCAACAAAGGTTTATCGATGTAGCGATCTGCATCTTCGATCACCATGTTGTGTACTTTTTGCCATAGCACATCTTTTTTAATCGTTTCTTTGATGGCTTTCTCCTCGTTTTTAAGGAATAAAATCCGGGGGTGCTTTTGGGCGGCTTTGACTAAATTCAGGTTTTGCGCCTGAGCGAAAGCGAGGGGAAAAAGGAATAAGAAAAATAGCTTTTTCATAGGTTGGAATAGGAATGCCATAAGATCGGATTTCGAATGGGTACGTTTCGGATGACTTCTTGATTCGTTGGGAAATGCGCTAATTTTTTCCAGGTATTCATAGCGGCCGTGTCCCCATGAATGCCGGCGAAGAAGAGGCAAGGTTGGGCGATGGGCCATTGGTCAAAATACATAATATCGGCCGGATAGGCCCATTTGGATTTGTCTTGGATGAAAGGGCTTAGGAATTGAATGCCTTTTTGGATGCCCCTGCCGTCTGGCATTTTCCAATCCCAAACCTGAAGTACATGCGCGAGTGTGGCCATGATGTCCAGATTAAAGAGCGAATAGCCATAGGGTTTGGTGCGTTTTAGTTCCAAAGGGAATGAGCCATCGGCCGCCATTTGGTTTGGAATGAAGGCTTGCATATAGCGTTTTCGGCAAAAATCGACCAAGCCTGCATTGCCCGTAAAGGAGGCGAAAACTGCCACCTGAAGTGCCCAACAAGTTCCGTGATTATTCTGCGCATCCCGTTCTGCGAGGCCATAGGGATGTGTGGTCATCCACGTGGTATATTCCTTAAACCAGGCCACACAAGCTGCATAATCTTCCGGTGAAATCTGGGATTTCAATGCTTCGAGGGCCTTGACGACCTCCAAAAAATGAATCGTATCGATGATGCCGATGCCCCTGCCCGTAACTTTCCCTTTAATGGCCTGTGCATATAAAAGGGAAGGATTCATGCGTGTTTCTGGGTCGATGAACCAAGCCTGAAAATGAGGAATGGCCGCGAGGGCATAGCGTTTTTGACCACTTAATTTATATGCGGAAGCGAGGGAGGCTACGATATCGCTGAAGCGAATCATGGCGAGGCGATGGGCGACGAAATTCTCGGGATTCGTTTCGCCGTCCCGCTGGATATAGGGTCCCTCGGGATTCGCTGGATCAGGCCACCAATAATCTCCTTCAGAATAAAAATCATGAGCACCTCCAGCGGAGCGGGGGCAGAGGCTAGCGGTGACGGTGATCGGTTTGAGGGCGATTTGTTTGTTCGCTTTTTCGATGGTTTTGGCGATGAGTTCTTTCGGATAAATCGCTACAGCTTGGGCATTTGGAAGCGCGGAAAGGAATAGAAAAGTGAATAAGATTATTTTCATTTGACGCCGATGTTTTGGGCCCATTGGGTATATTTAGCTAGTAAATTTTTGCGTTTTTCAGGCATGCTATCCGCCAAATCATGCGCTTCAATTCGATCGTTTTTCAGGTTATATAATTCCCATTTTTTGACTTCATCGTCCCAAACTAATTTCCAATCGCCTTCTCTTATCGCTCTATTGCCAAAATGTTCCCAAGCAATAAAATCTTGCGACTCCCTTTTATTTTGTTTGAGGATGGGCACTAGGCTTTTGCCCTCGACGGCCTTTGTTGATTTAGTGAGCGTTAATTCCATGATGGTCGGAAAGATGTCCATGATGTGTCCCACTTGGTCACTTTGAAAGCTTTTTTTAATGCCGGTGGGGTATGAAATAATTAAAGGCGTCGAAATTCCCCCTTCATGCATCCAATGTTTGTACATCCGAAAAGGCGTATTACTCGCATAGGCCCATTCTTTTCCATAGGTGGTGTAGCTACCAGGGGCGCCAATTTTCGTGGTCAACGAAGCATTGTATTTGTCCTGCCCTAAATCTTTGGATGAACGATCGTCTAATACTTCATGGCAGGCGCCATTATCTGAGAGGAAGAAAATAACGGTATTGTCAAAGGTTCCATTGGCTTTTAATTCTTGGATGATTTTGCCAATTCCTTGATCCATCTTGTCGACCATGGCTGCATAGGTAGCCATTTTTTCGATCCACATTCTCTTGTCGGCTTCTTTTTCGAAATTCACAAGCGCAGGATCCGATCCGGGTAAATGGTCAATGTTGGGGTTTAACTTAATTTTATTTTGTTTGTCAAATCGCTGCTTCCGTAAAGCTTCCCACCCTTGCGTGTATTTGGATGTATAGGAATCAATCAAATCCTGGGGCGCATGGATCGGCCAATGCGGCGCGGTATAGGCTACATAAAGAAAAAATGGCTTTCCTGTGGAATGATTTTTCTGAATATAGGAAACGGATTTATCTGAAATCGCATCGGTAAAATAGTAATTTCCATTGGGCGCAAAGGGCTCGTTATCTTCTATGAGCTGGCGTTTCGGCAATAATTCATAATAACTATTGGCCCCAGAAATTAATCCATAAAAGTGATCAAACCCTCTTTGGTTAGGCCAATCGGGCTTTTTTTCGCCCACATGCCATTTGCCAGTCATGTAGGTATTGTATCCATTCTTTTTTAATTCTTCGGCGATCGTGGGGGTATTTACGTTTAAAAATCCTTGGTAAGAGCCTGTTTTATTTCGGTCATAATCACCGGTGTTCACCATGCCACCCATCCCCGCTTGATGTGGATACATACCTGTGAGGAGGGAGGCTCTGCTGGGGCAGCAGCGTCCGGCATTGTAAAATTGGGTAAAAATGGCGCCTTTTTTTCCCAGTAAATCAATGGTAGGTGTTTTGATTTCGGATCCAAAAATGCCAATATCGCTATAGCCCATGTCGTCGACCAAGATCACGATGATGTTCGGTTTTTTCTGGGCGAATAAAGGGGCGGTCAGGAGCCAAAAAGCGAATAAAATCAGATATTTCATTTCTTATTTTTTTGACGAACAAGTGCCTCCAAGAAATAATAATCTGCGTAAATAATAGGAGCGTCGATTTCGAAGCCATTCGGTAATCCACCCGTACTATGCAAAAGCATCATGCCATGAGCCGAGGCGACTGGAGCCAAATAAGAAGAGGATGTCAGGCTACTTAAAATTTGATCCGCATAGTTTTGGTAATAGGTTTTTTTATAAGGTTGCAAAGTAGCCAAATCATAAAATGCCGAAGCCATTAGTGCTGCAGCCGAGGCATCACGTGGTGCATGCGGGATTTTAGGATCATCGAAATCCCAGAATGGAACGAGATCCAGCGGCATGCGGGGATGCTTCAATAAGAATTGGGCGATGTTTTCGGCCAAATGCAAATATTCCTTTTTGCCCGTTTCCCGGTAACACATCGTATAGCCATACAATGCCCAGGCTTGTCCACGGGCCCAAGAAGATTCGTGTGCAGCGCCTTGGTGGGTATTTTTTTTCAGGACTTGGCCTGTATTGGGATCATAATCGATGACATGGTAGGAGCTGAAATCGGGCCGAAAATGGTTTTTCATCGTCGTATTCGCGTGGGAAACGGCAACCTTGTAAAAGGCAGAATCTTTAGTTTCTTTAAAGGCCCAAAAAAGTAGTTCGAGGTTCATCATGTTGTCGATGATGGTGGGGTTTACCCACTTATCCCGACTATGGTCCCAAGAGCGAATCACCCCGGTATTGGGATTAAATCGCTTGATGTTTGTCCGAGCGGCTTGGATCAATATGTCCTTATAAGCCGGATTTTGCGTCAGGCGCAAGCCATTTCCAAAACCTGTGAACATTTTGAAACCCATGTCGTGGGTGCCGGCATTCATTTTTTCCTTTTCGAGGGGCAAAGTGAAATTTTCGGCTTGGGCGGCCCATTTTTTGTTGCCCGTCAATTCATAGAGGTACCATAATTCCCCGCCAAAAAATCCGGAGCACCAGTCTTTGGAACCTACTAAAATCAAGGAGTCATTCCGTACCGTGCGAGGAAAAATCTTCTCGCCTTTGGGGATCGCGTAAATGGAGGCTTCACGAAGGGCATAGTCCATTTGGGATTCTAATTTCGAATAAAGGGGGTTTTGGGCATTGACGAGGAATGCGCAACATACCAAAAAAATGGAAGCCAATAATTTCATCTGCATAGGTTTAATTCGGGTACGAATATATCAAATTTTCGCCCAGGTTTATTTAATTACGAATTGATAATTCCCCTTATTCCCTGAATCTTTGGAGGTGAAAATAATTCGTTGCACCGGCCGATTCGCCCATTTCGTTTTAAAGCTTCGGTATTCAGGGCCTTCGGTGGATGGCAGATCGATCGCCACTGTCCATTTTTTCGCATCATATTGAATTTCATGTGCATCGCCTGTAGAAGTTTTTAGGCCTAATTTTCCCGGCATGCTGGTATCGATGGTGCATAGGGTGATGAAGGCTTGTTGGACCGGCTGTTTCAGCTCATTTAATTCATATAGATCCTTCAGTTCCACTTGGTTTTTCACCTTATTGAATTGCAGACTGCGTTTCCAGGTTTTGATACCAGCTTCAGCGGGATAGGCTTTGGCCAAATCCAAGGTCATTCCTGAGACTTTATCGGAAATGTTTGATTGAACCGCCGTGGCTTCGAATGTTCTTCCTGCCTTCTGTCCCTGCCCGTTAATTAGCGGGAGGTTATGGTATTCCGACTGCGTAAACCATAGCGAATAGCGCTGCGCCGAAAAGGTGCGTGCGGTGTAATTTCCCCGACCGGCATCGATGATCACCGGTTCGCCTTTGTCATAATATACAAAATCACCAATGTCATTGTGATTATGGCTTTCCGCATTATGTCCCCCATGGGCTGCGAAAAATTGACTGCCTTTTCTAGAAGTTATTACTTGGATGTCATTAAACCAATAATCGCCAAGTTCTGGATGTGCTACTTTTTCCTTTGGCATAGTCGCATAGGCCATTAAATTCCATAGATGTCGGTGTTTTTGAGATCCGCCGATACTAATCGCAGGCTCAAATTGCTGGTTCGCCCACTGCCCAAAAGCCATCAATGGCGCATCATTCAATGCCTTTCCAAAGCGATACAACATAATACCATCCGGTTTTAGGGTCGGATCAGCATCCGCAAAATTCACAAAATAGTCATTCGAGATATGCATTTTATAGACATAAGAGGCCATTTTTTGGATGAAGGGCTCATTGTAAATCTGGCATTTTTCCCCCGTGGCGGAGGCGAGTACTTGTAAGGCATCAAAGGCACTGGCGCCCGCAGCGAACCAATAGGAAGGGCCTTCGTCACAACCTGCATCGTCCCCCAAGCCATTGAAATACAAATCCAAATAATTCATGTGCGTATATAAATTCGATAAACGAGTCGTCTCATTTTTCTCCAATAATAGATTCGCGAGCATGACGTTCGAAATAATCCAAGGATTCCAGTTATTCACCGGGCGGGTTGGGCTGAGCCAACCGTAGCGTTTTTGATCTAAAATCGGAATCATGATTTTCTTATTGACCTCATAATAAATTCGAGGGCGAATAAGTTTAGAGATTTTATCAAGTTTAGCGCCCATAAAATAATCAGTCAAGGCTAATCCCGCGGCGGTTTCGGCTCCGAATAATTCGACGGTCGGGTCTTCCGCATCGGGCATACCGCTACCGGCTTTTTGAACCGATAAATGGGCGGGAACTCCCCAATACGTTTCTTCACAAATATTCCACACATAATTCATGATTTTCTCCGTGAAGCGGCCCTTGTCTTCCAGCGTTTCTGCCATGACTAGTTCCATCAGGTTATTGCGTTTCCCGAAGGACACTTTCCCGTGTTCTTCCCGGTCTCCTGAACGCATATATTCCATGAGAAGACTGGCATCCAAAATAGGGATGGGTGCTTTCATGATGCGTTCTGCGCGTTGGATCAGCTCCGCTTGTTCCTTCTCGGGGATGATGGCTAGCCAGGCTTCGCGGGTTTTGGGATAGGGGGCATAGGCTTTTTGGGAAATGAGGGCTTGTTGGACCATCTCTTTCGAAAATGCTTTTCCGAGGAAATTGCGAGGCGTCACTTGGGCGAATGCCAAATTTGTGGCCAATACGACAAATAAAAGGATGTATTTTTTCATAGGTTTAGGATAAAAAAATATCCCATAGGTGGAGACCTATGGGATATGATGGAATGGTTTCAAATTACCAGCCTGGATTTTGTTTCATGCTTGGATTCAAGGCGATTTCATTGATTGGCAATGGCCACAAATAATCGCGGTTTGGATCGAATTTACGGAAACTCGCATCCTGAGTGATGATGAAATTGTCTTTCGTTACATTCACCTTAACGGTAGTACCAAATTCCTTAAAGAAGAAATTTCCTAAAACCGGTTTAGGTAATTCGATTTCAGCGGTTTTCCAACGAATCAAATCCCAATAGCGGAATCCTTCTTGGGCTAGTTCCACACGTCTTTCTCGACGAATTTCATCCCGCATCGCTAGGCTGTTTGTGTTCGCAAAATCATTTGTTAATGCAGCTACACCACCACGCTTACGTAAACGGTTAA
>CAIVPF010000148.1 GCA_903907745.1 uncultured Cytophagaceae bacterium
CCCCTCAATGTGCACGTGAATTTCAATCCCATTTCTGGCATTGTATCCTATTTCAAATACCACCCAGGTAAATTTTTAGTGGCCTGGCATCCAAAATCCAGTACAGAAAATGAACGCACGACCTACGTCGTAAAGGATGAGAATGGCACGGAAGTACTATTTCGTCAGATTGCGGGGGCTTTGGCGAAGCGGATTTGTTGGTACGCAAAGGAAGGCGATGCCGTTGAACAAGGCAAGGAATTTGGTTTCATCAAATTCGGTAGTCGGATCGATATTTTCTTACCCCTCGACGCAGAGATTTGCGTGAACATCGGCGATAAGCCGGTAGGTAGCGAAACTGTGATTGCGAAATTAGCTTAGTTCCAATTTTCCCAATTCGCTTCGATGAGATCCATCAGCCGCTGTAATCCGGCTTGATCTACTTCTGAAAAATCATTTAATTGGTCTGAATCGACATCCAGCACCATAACTACCTCCCCCGACGCATGGCGAACCGGCAAGACAATCTCCGATTTAGAGGCGGAGGCACAGGCTATATGGCCCGGAAATTGATCCACATCAGGCACAATAATTACTTTTTTTGTCGTATAGGCATGGCCACAAACCCCTTTATGAAAAGGAATTCGGGTGCAGGCCACGGGACCTTGAAAGGGACCAAGCACTAATTCGCTGCCTTTATTCAGGTAAAATCCCACCCAAAAAAAACCAAAAACATCGTGAATGGCAGCGGCGATATTAGCCAAATTCGCGTATAAATCAGTTTCCCCCTGTAAAAGCGCCTGTACTTGTGGAAATAAATGCGTGTATTTTTCCTCGCGCGAACCCGCTATTTTTTGCAAATCTTCGGCCATCATTTAGGCGTTTAGATGTTGGAAGTATTTGGCGAGCCACGTTTGATCCGCAGGAACTAACCAGCCCGCCCGATAGGTCCGTACATCAGCTGTTTGCAAAGGAATAACGAGGGAATCTGCCTTCAGCGTTCCATCCGCAACCGCCTGTTTAAGCCCCAATAAAGGCATTAATTTTAGGCTTTCCCCCTGCACAACTGCACAGGAACGATCGAAAAAATCAATGCCTAACGCAGCGCCTAATTCCTTGAACCAACGCGTGGATGCATCAATCGAACAACCAGAAGCTTGATTCACCTGTTCATCCACCGCGACCACGAATACCTGATTAAAACGTATATCAAAGGAACCTTGAAGCGCCTCGCCATGGGCAGCCCAAGCCGCCATTTCACGCTTTAAAAAAGTATGTACACCTTCCTGCTCGGGCTGAGTCAAGGGGCGGTTCGCTTGATACACCCATACACGGGCTTGGTCAGAAATTTCGTTGAAGGATATATACATGTTAGATCATCGCTTGTTGGACTAATTCCGCTAAATCCACCACTTGGATCGAAGTCTCGTGTCCTGATTTATTTAATCCGTCCTGAATCATCACCATGCAAAATGGGCAGCCAATGGCTAATTTTTTGGCACCTGAAGCAATGATTTCTTCCGTTCTTTTCACTTGAATATCGACTTGGCCTGGTTCGGGCTCTTTGAACACTTGGGCACCACCGGCACCGCAACAAAGACCTTTGGTCCGGCAACTTTTTAATTCCTTAACTTCTTTTTGTAAGCCTGCGATGATTTCACGTGGGGCCTCGTATATGCCATTAGCCCGACCTAAATAGCAGGAATCATGGTAGGCCACCGTTTCGGACTCGGCCTGAATTTGAATTTTCCCACTTTGCATGAATTCCGCCAAAAGTTCGCTGTGATGAATCACCTCATAGCTTCCACCTAAACTCGGGTAATCATTTTTCAACGTATTGAAACAATGCGGACAGGCCGTCACAATTTTTTTTACACCATACATGTTTAGGACCTCGATATTCGATAAGGCCTGCATTTGAAATAAAAATTCATTTCCAGCCCGGCGCGCGGGATCTCCGGTACATGATTCCTCGGTACCGAGGACGGCGAAGGAACAATTGACTCGTTGGAGTATCTCACAAAATGCACGCGTCACTTTTTTTTGTCGCTCATCGAAAGATCCTGCACAACCTACCCAAAACAAAAACTCAGGCATACTCCCTTCCGCCTGAAACTCCGCCATGGTTTTAATTTTCAATTCCATCCTTCCCCGTATTTTGTGTTTGTTTCTGATTTTCAGCGCGCATTTGAGCCACAGTCATCCGACTTCCATCGTGACTCCAGCCTGGAGGCCCCATCAGATAACCCCAAATGTTCCTGCCGTTTTTTGTATGACTCAGGTCTTTGACGATTTGAACCCACTCGTAAAAAGCAATTTTCACTGGATTATAACTCTCGATTTGCTTCGTCAGCCCATAATGCGGCCTGGCACCTTCCGCCTTAAATGATCCAAAAATCCGATCCCAAATAATCATAACACCTGCATAATTCGTATCCAAATATTCTACATCAATGCCATGGTGTACCCGATGGTGTGATGGGGTATTCATGACATATTCAAACCATTTGGGCATTTTTTGAATAAACTCGGTATGAATCCAGTATTGATATAACAAACTAGTTTGTTGGAAAAAGAACACGATAAATGGATGAACCCCCAACAAAGGAATCCAGATATAAAACATAAAAGTAAGGGTCAATTGACTCGTCCAAGTCTGTCTGAGCGCCGCCGCTAAATTGTAATTAGGCGAGGAATGATGTACCATATGAGATGCCCAGAAAATCCGAACTTCATGCGAAATGCGGTGAAACCAATAATAGGTCAGATCATCCGCAACAAAAGCAAAAACCCAAACCATCCACCAAGATGAATCTAAATCAGCTAACCGAAAATGATCATATACATAAAAATACGTCACGATGGCCATCGATTTGGTGAGCGTACCCACCGCTAAATTCCCTAAACCCAAACCAATAGAAGTAAGCGAATCCTTCCTTTCCACAAATTCCCTTTGCATGCGGTAGGAAATATAAGATTCCACCAAGAGCGTGATTAAGAAAAAAGGAACGGCATATAGAATCAGTTGGGGCGTCATATTATTTCGTTAAGTAAGCCTTTAAAAAATCAATACTTGCCTTGGCTGGCAACTCCACTTGATTAGCCAATATCGGTGAAGTAATCACATGATTTCCTGCCTCTGGAAAAGCAATATCCTTTTTGTCTTTCGGATCCGTCCCGATCAAAGGAAACATTTCCTTCATCGCCTTCACCGAAACCACATTATCTTGATGCTCCTCGTCTTTGTAATAATAGGTCAAAAGCAATGGGCATTTCACTGCTTCAAAAACCTCTTTGTTCATCGCATGCGTTAAGAAATTTTGCATCGCCACAATGGCCTCCAAGCGATAATGTAAATTCCAATATTGATCATGCAGGGGATTTTTTACAGGTATTTCGTTATAATCACCCTTTTTGATGAGACGGGCTAATTGCAATCCCCAAGGATTATCCAACAAAACCGCGTTCGGATCCGCCACCGCAATGCAGGGCCCATATAAAATCAAGGCCTTGATTTCCGGGTGTTTCGAGGCTAAATACACCGACATCGCCCCTCCGAACGAAGTCCCCATCACAATCACTTCCTGACCTAATTTTTTCGCCACCGCCAAATAATTCTCCACACTCGTATAAAAATCATCCGCATTCACATTTCCTAAGGTAAGATCCGATGTCTTTTCCCCATGGCCCGCCACGCGTGCGAGCACCAAATTTCCCTTAAATGCCTTCGCCACTTCGCGATGCACCGGATCCCCTTCCATCTGCGAAGCCGAAAATCCATGCACATACAAAAACACATATTTCGTTTTTTGAGGATTCAAGGAATCCGCAAAAATAATTTTGGCCTCGTTATTCGGTTTTAATTCTTTGTCTTCTGCTTCTTTCGCCTGAATAAAAAGCGCGATTTCTTTCGCAGAATCTGGAATAGCGGTCCAATTAGGTTCCGCGACCAAACGTGGCGCATCCGGATGCGGCCCCATAAAATATACCGCTACCAAGATCACTAATCCAATTGCAATTTTTTTCATGTCTTTATGATTTAGCCCAGTTTAAGCGATCCGATGGATTGAATTTCCAAGGCGCCTGATTTGTTTCAATATTCGCAAACATGGAATTCCATGCCGCTGGCGCATCAGATTCTTCCATAATTAGATAACGCCGCATTTCTAAAATAATACTTAAGGGGGAAAGCTCCATCGGACATGCCTCCACGCAAGCCTGACAGGTCGTGCATGCGCGCAACTCCTCCGCAGAGATTCGATCCCGCAACGATTTATCATCCGCCACCCATTTCCCTTTGTTAACTTTTAACACCTGCGCCACTTCCTCCAACCGATCCCGCGTATCCATCATGATTTTTCGAGGCGATAAGGCACGGCCCGTTTGATTCGCCGGACATTGCTCCGTACAGCGTCCACATTCGGTACAACTATACGCATCCAAGGCATTCTTCCAAGTCAAATCCATCACATCTTTAGCCCCAAATTTCACCGCGGCACCCGCCTCCTGACTTTCTACCGGTTGACCTAACATCAACTTCACCTCATGCGTCACCGATGCCATCGCCCCCATCTTTCCAGAAGATTCCAAACTCGAATAATAGGCCGCCGGAAAAGCAAAAAAGATATGTAAATGTTTGGAATAGCTTACATACAAAGCGAAGCCTAAAATCCCAGAAATATGAAACCACCAAGCCACGCGTTCCAAGACTAGTAAGGTCCCCGTGGAAAAGGATTCAAACAAAGGAATGAATTGGCCAGATATCACAAACGAACCCACCGCCTGATAATGCTCCTCGCCTCGCATTTGCAAAATCGCATCAGCTGCATTCATCGTCCATAAAGCCATCATCAGCACACATTCTACACCTAAAATCGTATAGGCATCACGAATGGGAAAGCCTTTTAATTCCGTATGTTGAGACG
>CAIVPF010000149.1 GCA_903907745.1 uncultured Cytophagaceae bacterium
CTGGCTGAAAGAAATTAAATGGGTGGATGGCTCGGGTTTGTCGCGCTATAATTTAGTTCGACCAAAGGATTTGGCCATGGTGATGCGCAAACTTACGGAGGAAGTGCCGTTTGAACGATTGACCAAACTCCTCCCAGAATCAGGGAAATCGGGCACGATGAAAAATGTAAATTTGGGTAATACGGGAGCTAAGTTTTGGGCTAAATCAGGATCTTTTGGCAATACCTATGACCTATCTGGGATTTATCAAAACGCCCAAGGGAAGAAATTTTTGTTTTCAGTGATGACGAATCTGGCGAATCAACCCGTTAGCGTGAGTAAAAAAGCGCTTATCGAGTTTTTAGGAACCTTAGATAAATTCCATACGAAATAAGGATAAATCCAAACACGTAGGGAATGCTCGCTTGATTTGTCAATAAAGTGCCCAATAAAAACAAACTCGAAATCACCAATAAACCGATCGGCAAAGCGGGATAGGCCCAGACCCGATAAGGCCGCTCTAAATGTGGCTCCGTTTTTCGCAGGCGCAATAAGGCGGCGAAACCCGATAAATAACTGGCTACGAAAAAGAAGGTAGCTATATCTGACAATCGTTCATTGATTGCCTTTCCCCCAAGCAAGAATAAACAAGCAAAAAGAACCGTCAAGTGCGTGGCTACCGTTGGACTCCCCACCGCATTAATTTTTGTCACCTGAGGAAAAAATAATCCATCTCGGCCCATGGAATAAATGACCCGCGGTGCAAACATCACCTGTGTATTCAAAATGCCGATGATCGAAAGCATAAGAAAAATGGTAATCGCCTTTCCAACCCCTGGTCCGAAAATCACCTGCATCGCATCCGCCGCCGCTAATTTACTATGGCTTAATTCCGCCAAATGAAGGGTATATAAAATGGCGATGTTGATCAGTAAATAGATAAGGGCCACTACGATTACCCCGATAAACATGGACTTTGGCATGCTTTTGACTGGATCCTTATTTTCTTCTGTAAAATACGCGGCCGTATGCCAGCCATCAAAAGCATAAAATATGGACAACAAGGCCGTCATGATGCCCGACCACAAAGGCAGGCCCCTCGGTGCCGCGCCGCCTTCCATTAAAGCACCGCCTGTCCCATGCATTGCACAAATTCCGATGAATATCAATAAGGCCAAGGCCTTGATTCCGCTGAGCCATTCTTGCGATTTGCCGGCTAGGACGACGCCTAACTGATGAAAAATCCATAAAATCACCAAGATACTTATCGCACAAACCATTAAATAATCCGTCAAAAAGGGAAATATGAGCGCTAAATATTCACTAAATGTATAAGATCCAAAACCGAGGGCGGTGACGGTACCGAGCCAACTCGTCAGCCCCACCAAAAAGCCCACGTAACGACCAAATGCCCGTTCTGCATAGCCATACCACGCACCGGCTTTGGGAATGGATAAACTTAATTCCAACACACAGCTGACGCCTAAAAGCGCATATATCGCCACAAAAACCCATAAAAAAATGATTAAAGCAGGATTGTGTAGGGAATCAGCAATGGGGCCAGGTTTCCGCAAAATACCCGTTCCCACTGTTCCACCCAGCGTAACGGCCACGCCGAAGGTCGTCCCCAAAACTTTCCACAATTGGTTATTTTCTTTGTTTGGCATGAAATTAAGGCTGCGCGGTCATGTGTTTTTTTAGTTTATATTCGCCCATTAAAGGGAAGTGGTCGGAATAGCGAATGGTACGCAAGGTTTTAAATTGAAGAATTTGCCAATCGTTCGAAAAAAATTGGTTATCAATCCGAACAAAATAGGGACTGCGGTTCAAGGTAAAGCCAAAGCCATTTCCGGCTTCTTCAAATGCATTTTGTAAGCGTTCCCGAATCGTTCCATAGGCCCATCCATAGGGAGTTTCATTTAAGTCGCCCACGACGAGGACAGGAAAGGAGCTTTGTTGGATTAACCGATTAATCTGACTCATTTCATCTCGGTGATGAATAAAACCTTTGCGAAGGGAGGAGATAATGCCGCGGCCTTCCCGTTTGGCATCTTCATAATCCTGATCCCGAATTTTTCCGGTCACCTTTCCCACCCGAATGCCCATGGACCATAATTGAAGATTAATCACTCGGATGGTGTCTTCGCGGACCACGATGTCGGTTAATAAATAGCCATTAGCTGAATTTTGAAATTGTTTTCCCTCCTTGTGAATGATGGGATATTTGGAAAAAACAGCTAAACCCATTTTTTCGTTTTTGTCAAAAATATCTTCTTTTAATGGAATGAAGGCATAATGCGGATAATGTTCGGCCATCATGTCAATGGTCCGATATGGCTTGCGGTCGGAATTCGAATAAAATTCCTGAAAGCATTTAATATCTGCGGAATAATCCATGATGAATTTTTTCAGTTCGGCGAGCGATTCTTTTTTGTCCTCGAATTCATTCGAATACATCCCCGCTACATTGTAACTTAAAAGACCTAGCGTTTCTTTTTCTAGGGAGGTAGGACTGTTCATGGCGATGCTGCGATGAATAAAACTATATCCCAAAGCCAGGACCAAAAAGGGTAAAAGGGCGCGTTTTGCTCGTTGGAATAACCAATATACCAACGAAATGAAACATAAGACCTGCGCATAGGGCATCGTCATCATAATAAATCCGGCCACCCAGTGATCGATTACCAAGGAATAACTCAGCAAATAGGTCAACAAGGTGTACAAACAAAGAGGCAAGGTACCAAGCCAAATCAGTGAAGAAATCACCTTTTTGGCCATCGATTTATTTTGGGATTTAGGAGAACCAGATTTTCTCATGTTCAAATATACGCATTGGAAGGGAAAGGGAATGATATTTTAGAATTTTTACAAATAGGATTGTGATTTAGAAAATATTTTTCTACTTTTGCAATCCGATTTTACAATTAAAAAATACTAGATCATGGCAAAGGTTTGTCAATTAACAGGAAGAAGAACACGAGTTGGAAACCACGTTTCTCACGCAAATAATAAAACGAAGCGTAAGTTTTATCCAAACTTACAAACCAAGAAATTTTTCTTGGAGTCTGAAGGAGTTTGGGTTCGCATGAAGGTTTCTGCGAAAGCGATTCGTACGATTAATAAAAATGGATTTGAAAAAACATTAATTCAATCGGCTCGCAAGGGTACATTGAGTATATAGTTTAGAAAAAATTTTCGAAATTAGCCTCCTTGAAATCAGGGAGGCTTTTTTTATGCAATCATGTTAACAGATCAGGAACGTCTACGCTACCGAAAACAATTGGCTCTCGCCGAATGGGATGAGGCTTGTCAGCAAAAACTGGGTCAAGCACATGTGTTGGTCGTAGGAGTCGGTGGATTAGGCGTAGCGGTACTTCCTTATTTAGTTGCGGCGGGTATTGGCCAAATCACTTTAGTGGATGGAGATGTGGTGGAGGAATCTAATTTAGCCCGACAAGTCATTTACACCGAAAAATCCATCGGTCAAAAAAAGGTTTTCATGGCCCAGCAATTCGCTCAGGCCTTAAACAGTGCGGTGAAAATCCACGTCTTTCCTGAAAATCTAAGTCCAAACAATGCTAAAAATTTGATTCAAGGGGTCGATTTAGTCATTGATTGTACAGATAATTTTGCCGCGCGTTATTTGATTAATGATGTGTGTGTGGTCTTAGAAAAGCCCTTTGTCTATGCGGCAATTCATGCCTGGGAGGGTTTATTAAGTGTTTGCAATGCCTTGGTAGCGGATGGTTCACGGACCGCCACCTACCGATGTTTATTTCCTGAGGAGCCTGGAAAAATGGAAATACCTGCATGTGATGAGGTGGGTGTTTTGGGTTTTTTACCTGGCGTGATGGGCATTTTACAGGCCAAAGAGTCCATTCTATATTTGGCAGGTTTTTCTTCTCCCTGTCAGGGGGGCTTGCTTCGCTGGGACGCACGTGACATGAGCATGCGTACCTTTGCCATCGCGCGATCAGAGGAGGCGGATCAGGTTCGGTTTGAACAGCCCCAAGAAAACCAAGTCGGAGAAAGCCAGGCCCTGAGTACTCAAGAAATTCCAACGGACCTAGGCCCCCTCGAGGCGCAAGAAATGATTCAAAACGGAAAAGCATATGTGCTGGATGTGCGCGAAGCCTACGAACTGGATATGTCCGCGCTGGAAGCGGTTATACATATTCCCATGGGTGAGATTCCAGCGCGTTTTGGAGAATTACCGACTGCATTGCCTTGCATCGTCATGTGCCACCATGGGATGCGTTCTGCACAAGTCATTCGCTATTTGAATCAAGTTAGTTCAGGCTCTTGGATTAATTTAACGGGCGGCATCGATGCCTGGTCTCGAGAGGTCGATCCGGGAATTCCTCGTTATTAGGAAACGATATCTCCATAAAGGTCAAATTCCTCTGCCTTATTCACTTTCACGTGAACGAAATCGCCTAAACGAGCATATTGTTCCGCTGGAATGAGCACCTCATTATCCACCTCTGGGGAATCAAATTCGGTTCGACCCACGAAATAGCCGCTTTCTTTTCGGTCCACGAGGACTTTGAAGGTTTGACCTATTTTTTGTTGATTTAATTCTTCAGAAATTCCTTGTTGGAGTGCCATAATCTCATCCGAACGCTCCTGTTTTACCTCTTCAGGCACATTGTCCTCCACTAAATAGGCATGCGTATTTTCTTCATGGCTGTAATTGAAAATGCCTAACCGGTCAAATCGCATCCGCTCCACAAAAGAATAAGTCTCTTCAAAATCAGCATCTGTTTCTCCCGGATAGCCTGAAATCAGGGTCGTTCGCAAGGCGATTCCCGGCACTTTTTCCCGAATGGTTTCGATCAGTGCTTCCGTTTTTTCGCGGGTAATTCCTCTTCGCATGTGTTTCAGCATCGCATCCGATCCACTCTGAAGCGGCATATCCAAATACTTACAGATGTTCTCCCGCTCCGCCATCGTCTCCAAAATCTCCGTAGGAAATCCCGCCGGATAGGCATATTGTAATCGAATCCATTCGATGCCGTTCACATCCGAAAGACGCTCCAATAATTCCTTTAATTTTCGGCCATTCGGGCCATCGCCACTTTTTAGATCGATGCCATAAAAGGTTAAATCTTGGGCGATTAAAATCAGTTCTTTGGTTCCTTTTTTAGCTAATGAGCTCGCCTCTTTTAGCAATTCATCCATGGGCCGGGACACATGTTTGCCCCGCATGATCGGGATGGCACAAAATGAACAGGGCCGATCGCAACCTTCCGCAATCTTCAAATACGCATAATGTGCCGGAGTTGTTAATAAACGTTCGCCGACTAACTCATGCTTATAATCCGCCTTCAGCGCCTTGAGTAATCGAGGTAATTCATTCGTTCCAAAAAAGGAATCGACCATCGGAATTTCACGTTCCAAATCATCCTTGAAGCGATGCGATAAACAGCCTGTCACATAAAGCTTATCTATTTTGCCGGCTTGTTTGGCATCTGCATAACGCAAAATGGTATCAATCGATTCTTGTTTGGCATTGTCGATAAATCCGCAGGTATTTATCACGACGATCGAGGCCGTATCTTTTTTCGCCTCGTGGGTAACCTCCAAACCATTCCCCTTTAACTGGGTAAATAACACTTCGGAATCCACTAGGTTTTTAGAACAACCGAGTGTCACGATGTTAATGGATGCTTTGGGTTTTACCTTTGTCTTCATGCAAATTTGAATTAGCGCGCAATTTACGAAGAATATAACAGCATTTTCTCATCTAGATGATAGATTGTTTCGAATCTTTTATTAGTATTGCAGTTCAAATAAACTTATTTACACATGAAAAAATGGATTGTTACGTGTGCCTTGTTGACCATGGGCTCGATGGCTTTTGCTCAATTAAATACACTCACGAAAAAAGAAAAAAAGGACGGATTTCAATTGTTATTTGATGGCAAAACGCTAAATGGCTGGCATACGTATAACAAACCAGGATTCACTGGAAATAGTTGGTCTGTCGAAGATGGCGTCATCTCCTTTGATGTAACCAAAAAAGAACGAGGTGATTTAATTACCAATGAGACCTTTGAAAACTATGACTTCTCCATCGAATGGCGCATTTCGCCAAATGGAAATTCAGGTATCATCTTTAATGTCACCGAAGATCCCAAATATCACAGTACATATAATAGCGGTCCTGAGATGCAAGTGCTTGATAATGAAGGCCATCCAGACGGAAAAATCTTCAATCACCGTTCAGGAGATTTGTATGATTTGATTAAATCCTCCTCGGAACCAGTGAAGGCAGTAGGCGAATGGAATACGGCGCGGATCGTGTGTAATCGGGGTTTACTCCAACAATACCTAAATGGAGTTAAGGTAGTAGAAACTCGTTACGATGATGAAAATTGGAAAAAAATGATCGCCGGATCGAAGTTCAAAGACATGCCGGGTTTTGGTGTGGATATGAAAGGTCGGATCGCTTTACAAGATCACGGAAATCCAGTATGGTTCCGAAATGTGAAAATCAAGAAATTGTAATTAATCTCAATAAAAAAATCCGATCGTTTTGATCGGATTTTTTTTTAATTCAAGAAGATTTCATCAACAAGCAGCAGGGCTCTTTTATCTTTAGCGCCATGCCATTGTGGGATTTTCTCCAGTGGTTTTGCGATGATTTTCATTTCTCTGAAACTTGTCGGTTTAAATTTCACATCGATCGCATATAACTCGTGGAATCTTGTTTCTTTGGGCACGGGAACTTTCATCACATGTATTCGTTTAAAGGCACCATTTGTGCTTGTTTTTCCCCATATCTCGATGGATTGAGGCGGGAAAATTCCTGTGGTTAACTCTTCCATTATCCGCAAGGAAACAATGGAAATGGTTTTTGGAGTTTTGAAATTTAAATTTAACTCCATGTCATTATTTCGTACGCCAGTCCAAAAATTCGCCCAAGCAGGAGCATTGGCACTAAAGGTTCCTAGGTTCCGGTCGAAAAATGATTTTGGCCCATTGGCTTTATGTACCCGATTTAAAGGCAGCACGACCGTTACACTATCAGGCGTTATCGCACATTTATAATATTC
>CAIVPF010000150.1 GCA_903907745.1 uncultured Cytophagaceae bacterium
AAAGAGGCGGTTTTGAGCCTAAATTTAGAAAAACCTTTACTAATGAATGCTGTTTTATTGCAAGAGCCGATCGCCTTAGGCCAACGAATTAAAAAGTTTCATATTGATATCGTAAATGAAGCCGGTCAATTAGAAAGTATAAAACTGCAAACCATCGGAAATAAACGCATCATTCCATTTAAGCAACGAAAAGTTAAGTCACTGAAAATCACTTTCGACGAATCTCGAGGGCAAGTATTGATTTCAAATTTGGAATTGCTTAACCTTATTTCAACACGTAACGAACCGCTTTACCAGTAAAAGTAAAGCCATTGGCCGTTTGCGTACTGTAGACTTGGTATTTTACATCGATAAGCGCACTGGCTCCTAACTCGATGGCTTTTTCAACCATTTGGTTGACAATTTCTTGTTTCTTCATTTGGTGATTACCACGATTCAACATCTTGCCATTCACTAATTGATTTTCTTCCAATGGACTTTCACCCGACATGGTGATGGTCTCGATTACTTCAAATGATTGTTTTGGATGATCTGTAAAATACAAAACATCGATTTGGTATTTCGTCGGTACCTCAAAACCTAAGCCGTCTTTACGTTCATACCCACCATCCTTATAATTTGGATTGTAGTAGGTAGAAGGCTGGAGACTTTTGCCACAAGAAAAGACACTTAAAAAGGTCAAAAGACCGATAATCCTAGATGGATTCTGAATCATAGATTAATACTTTATCCCATAAATGGGCACAATTTTTGATAAATTCTAAATGAATAGGCGCTATTTGGTAATAATCATGCCCTGCTTCGTCATTAAACGTAGTTAATAAGCAATAATCGTAAGAGCGGTCAATCACAGGACGATCAGTACCTGCAGGTTTTCCAACGTTAAATTGAACGACCGTTTCAATAGTCCCAAGAGAACTAACCCCTGCTTCAAATAATTTAATATCGGCTTCATTCAAGCCTTTCTTTAACCAGAAATTTACAACGTGTACAAACATAGTTTACTTGTTTAGATTTTCTTTTTGGCATATAGCCGCTAACTTTTCGCCTAATTCGTTAGATGCGGATGCTAAGGGCATTCGTACCTGGGCTTGAATAAGACCTATATTTTCTAATATTTTCTTTACTCCTACTGGATTCCCTTCCTCATATAGGGATGGATCGATTGTTAAAAAAGATCCTAAAGCCTTTTGCGCCACTTTAAAATCACCGGCTATAGCGGCATGTATCATCGCTGTAAATTGGGAAGGAAATGCATTTGCTATCACTGACATAACTCCTACACCCCCAATTGAAATAATCGGTACAGCCTGAACATCATCTCCTGATATCAATAAGAAATCATCAGGTTTATGATAGGCGATTTCGATACATTGTTCAATCACGCAAGAAGCTTCTTTGACACCGATGATATTTTCATGTTCGGCTAATTGCAAAATGGTACTTGGAGATAAGTTGATGCCCGTTCTGCCCGGAATATTATATAAAATAACAGGGACAGGTGAAGCATCGGCTACCGCTTGATAATGGGCGATCACACCTCTTGCACTGGGCTTATTATAATAGGGACATACCGATAGGATCGCATCGATGCCCCTAAAATCAGTTTCTTTAATTTGTTTAACTAGGTGTTCTGTATTATTTCCACCTAATCCATAAACGATGGGTAGCTTATTTGAATTCGCTTGTTGGATGGTCGCTACGATTCGCTTTTTTTCTTCAGCTGTAGTGGTGACTGATTCCCCGGTGGTTCCTTGAACAACTAAATAATCGACTCCGCCTTTGGAAACATGTTGAACTAAACGAGTTAATCCATCATAATCGATAGAATAATCAGCTAACATGGGGGTAACTAAAGCTGGGGCAACACCATGAAATTTGGGTAATCGATTATTTTGCATAGTTTAATTCAGCATTTGGATAAATTCTTCCTCCCTGATGATTTTAATGGATAACTGATTTGCTTTTTCTAGTTTCGCGGGGCCCATTTGGTCGCCGGCTACTAAATAGTCCAATTTTGCGGAAATGCTTGATACTACCTTTCCACCATGGGCTGTAATTTTCGCTTTCAATTCATCCCGTTCGAAATTCTTGAAAACCCCCGAAATTACAAAACTTTTGCCTACTAAATGGGTTCCTTCCAGAACTATTTCGGTAATTTCTTCTGATAATTGAATACCTGCTGCTTTCAATCGACTTAATGTGTCAAGATTCGTTTCTTTCGAGAAATATTCCTGCACGCTTAGCGCAATGCGCTCACCTATTTCAGGAACGGCAATTAATTCCTCAAAACTTGCTGCTTGTAAATTTTCTATCGAATGAAATTGAAGAACTAATTTTTCAGCAATCGTCGCACCTACATGCCGGATGCCTAATCCGAATAATACTTGCCTAAATGGAATCGATTTTGATTTTTCAATGGCACTTAATATGTTTTGAATCGATTTCGTCTGAAAGCCTTCAAGACCTAAAAAACGCTCGGAATTCAAATCGTATAGATCCGCAATTTGACAAACGATGCCTTTTTCAAATAATAAATCGATTGTTTCTACGCCTAAATTTTCAATGTTTAACGCTTTCCTTTGTATAAAATGCTCAATTTTGCCTTTGATTTGTGGGGGGCAATTGGCATCATTTAAACAATAATGGTTGGCTTCTCCTTCCATTCGAACCAATTGACTTCCACAATCCGGACAATGAGTAGGAAACGAAAACAAAAGAGCACCTGGTTTCCTAGTGGATTCATCCACACCCGTAATTTTGGGAATAATCTCCCCGCCCTTTTCGATAAATACATGATCTCCAATCCGCAAATCGAGTCTTTCCATCTCATTTGCATTGTGAATTGAGGCTCTTTTTATCACAGTTCCAGCTAAATAAACAGGTTTTAAATTAGCGACGGGTGTGATATTTCCAGTCCTTCCTACTTGATAGGATATGTGCTCAATAGTAGTTTTGGCAATTTCAGATGGGTATTTAAATGATATAGCCCAACGAGGAGATTTGGCCGTATATCCTAACCGTTCTTGTTGGCCAAAGTCATTTACCTTAATAACGATGCCATCCGTATGTAATGGCAGCTCATGTCTTTTTTCAGCCCAATCTTCAATGTATTGTAAGACTTCGGTGATCGTTCCACATTTTCGCCAAGTAGGTGACACTGGAAATTTTTGACTAGCTAGATAGTTTAAACTAACTTCATGAGTTTGAAATGGATTTTCTGTGCCTAAATAGGCATAGACAAAACATTCCATATTTCGTTTGGCCACCTCCCCTGAATCCTGCATCTTAAATGTACCAGAGGCAGCATTGCGTGGATTTGCCAGGGGAGCTTCTCCTTTGGCTATTTTTTCTTCATTGATTTGTTCAAAGGAAGGTAAAGGCATATATCCTTCGCCACGAATCTCGAAAGATTCAGGAAAGGTTTTTGATTGAAGACGAATGGGTAGTGATTTGATGGTTTTAACGTTGTTGGTGATATCATCCCCCCGGGTCCCATCCCCTCGCGTAACCCCTTTTATTAATTGACCATTTTGATACCAAAAGGAAAGCGCCACTCCGTCAAATTTTAATTCGCAAATGTATTCAAAGGCTTCCTCGCCTAAGGTTTTACGAATTCGTTCATCAAAATCCTGCAGATCCTGAGCATTGTAGGTATTTCCAAGCGAAAGCATGGGGAATTGATGAGTGACAGACGCAAAGCTTTTAGTGATGCTTCCTCCTACGCGTTGAGTAGGACTGTTGGGATTAGCAAACAATGGATTTTCAGCTTCAAGTTTTTGAAGCTCTTTTACTAATAGATCGAAAGCTTGATCAGAAATAAGGCTGGTGTTTTGTTGGTAATATGCCTCATTGTATGCATTTAGCTTTTCAATCAGGTCATCCATCTGTTGTCTTACATCCATACAAAAAAATTATTCTATAAAGTTAAACGGATTCTATGTAGAAATAAACCTTAGCAAATAATTTTCATACCTTTGCAAGATGAAAAATTTGATCATTGCACCTTCTGTATTGGCGGCTGATTTTGCCCATCTCGGATCTGAGGTTCAGATGTTACATGCATCCAAGGCTCAATGGATTCACATCGATATTATGGATGGTGTTTTTGTACCCAATATTTCATTTGGGTTTCCCGTTTTAGAAGCGATAAAAAAGCATACGGATAAGTTTTTGGATGTTCATTTAATGATTGTTCAGCCCGAAAAATACCTTGAACAATTCGCCAAAGCAGGTGCCAATATGATTACAGTTCATTTAGAGGCATGTCCGCATATTCATCGAACGATTCAGCAAATCAAAAGTTTAGGATGTCAAGCTGGCGTTGCCATTAATCCGGGTACGCCCGTACATGGTCTTCAGGATGTCATTGCGGATATCGATTTAGCATTGATCATGTCAGTTAATCCAGGATTTGGAGGTCAAAAATTCATTGCCAATACCATTTCCAAGACGAGAGAATTGGCTAGAATGGCAAATGCATCAGGAAATGAGAATATTTGGATTGAAATCGATGGAGGTGTTTCCATGGCGAATGCCCCTGCATTAATTGAGGCTGGAGCTAATGCCCTAGTGGCAGGTAGTTTTGTCTTTAATTCAAAGGATCCGAAAGAAACCATTGCGCAATTAGTTGATTTGGCCAAATAATGTATTCATGAAGTTATTACAAAACGTTCTTTTGGTCGTTGTGTTAGCTTTTTACTCCAGCAATCTTTGTGCGCAAAACATTCAGTGGGCGTCTAAAATCATTTCGTTTTCAAGTGAATATACGGATCCTCTTTTGTCCAAAGAGTTTAAGGCCATTCATATTCTAGGAAGGCCTAGTAAATATCCGAAATTTCAAAATTCGCCGAGTGCTTGGCAATCTTTAACACCTGACAATCCGACGGGTGAATATATTATTGTAGGTTTTGATACGACCCAATTTGTAAAACAAGTTGCTATTTTCGAAAATTTTGGTGCTGGTTCTATTAGTCGAATTGATGCGCTGGACGATAACAATAAATTATACTTACTTAAGGAATTTCCTGCGGGTTATGCGAAAGCAAATGGTCAGGTTACCTATGTTCAATTGCCCAATCAAACCAATTATCATGTTCGAGGTATTAAAATTTCAATGAATTCTGAACGTATCAAAGGTTTTTCACAAATCGATGCCGTTGCAGTTTCTGATGCAGATAAAAGTATCGAAGAGAGTATTCGATTGTTGCCAGAATCAAATGCGAATTACTTTAAGGAAAATTTGGGAATAAATATTAATTCAGCTTACAATGAAATTTGTCCTGTCGTAAGTCCGGATGGGAAGAAAATATTTTTTACCCGATGGAAGCATCCTGATAATTTGGGAAAGGATAAAAACCAAGATATATGGTTTTCTACACTGAAAGAGGATAAATCATGGTCCAAAGCCCAGCTATTCCCCTCTCCCATTAATAATGAGGAAAACAATGCCATTTGTGGCATATCATTAAATGGGAAAACGATTCTATTAAATAATGTGTATGGTAAAGATGGTTCTATGGAAAAGGGTGTTTCCATGTCATTTTTATTAAGAACAGGCGACTATAGTTTCCCAAAAGCGCTTAAAATTATCAATTTCAAAAATCGATCCGAATTTTCAGAATACACCTTAGCGCCGAATGGCAAGGTATTATTGATGACCACTGAAACCAAAGATTCCTATGGGGGAAAAGATATCTATGTCTCATTTTTAAAAACCGATGAAACGTGGACCGAACCTAAAAATATAGGACCTGTTGTGAATACAGGTGAATCAGAAAGTACCCCTTTTATTGCACCTGATGGAGTAACCATGTATTTCTCCTCAAGTGGTCATGTGGGTTATGGAAATAATGATATTTTTTTAACTAGGCGTTTGGACGATAGCTTTTTAAATTGGTCCATACCTGAAAATGTAGGGCCTATCGTGAATACGGCGCAATGGGATGGCTATTTTTCTGTTTCAGCTCAAGGGGATTATGCCTATTTTAGTTCAGTGGAGAATTCGTTAGGGGCCGAAGATATTTTTCGAATCAAAATACCACCTAAAGTTAAGCCACTGACTTTAATTCAAATAAATGGTACGGTTATTAACGAAGATAGTAAAGAGCCTATTTTAGCCAAAGTCCTCATTCGTGGACAAGCGCTAGCCGATTCGATGTCGGTAGATTTTGATCCCTATAATGGTGATTTTAGTTTTATGTGGCCAGCGAAAAAACCTTTTTTAGTCGAGGTTAAATCCAAAGGTTTCATCTCGAAAGTAGAGCGATTCGATTTTAGCAAAGAAAGCAGTTTTAAAACGGTAACCCGACAATATGCCTTATCAGCATTACAATTAAACAAGCAGTTTAATTTACCTACCATCACCTTTGCACAGAGTAAATCGGAATTGTCCCCAGAATCTTTTGATGAAATAGATAATATCATTTCTATTTTACGTGAAAATCCGGGTTTCGGTATTTTGTTAGAAGGACATACGGATAACCAAGGTGATTGGAATGAAAATTTAAAATTATCCTTGAGTCGTGTGGAAAGTGTACGAGACTATTTAGTACTTAAGGGTATTCGTAAGGATCGAATTAAAGTAAAAGGTTGGGGTGGCACCAAGCCGATCATGAGTAATATGGTAGAGGAGCGTCGTAAATTTAACCGGAGGGTCGAGTTTACTTTATATGCCAATGAATGAAAGGAACAGAGGAAATCTATTTTAAGCAATTAAATGGGATACGCTTTGTCGCGGTATTTTTGGTATTGGTGGATCATTGGCTGATTCCTATTATGCCATTCCCAACAGGCCATTTAGGAGTTGTTATATTTTTCGTTTTAAGCGGATTTTTAATTACCCGTATTCTATTTGAGAGTGCTGATGAGGTACGTGCTAATCAATCTTCCCCTTGGCAAAAATTAGGTCGTTTTGTATATAGACGATCGCTTCGAATTTTTCCTATCTACTTCT
>CAIVPF010000151.1 GCA_903907745.1 uncultured Cytophagaceae bacterium
ATCGATCTCATGATTGCGGATTTAGCCAAAGATGGAGAAATCCTGAAAGTAGCTAGGGAAACGGCGGTAGCGATTTTGGAGGAGGATCCCAACTTGACTTTGGATAAAAACAAAATGATTCGCGAGCAGGTGATGCAGCAGAAAAAAGATACGACGAACTGGGCTCGGATCAGTTAATTTAAATTCGGGTCTTCTGGGTAGGTGGAAAGCACTCGAAAATCACCGCCTTTGTCATACAGCACTTTTCTCCATAATTTTTCTGGATTTTCGTCAAAGACATAATGCGCTGCGGCGGGATGAATAAACCAGGAATTTGATTTGATTTCACTGGAGAGCTGGCCCGCGCCCCAACCGGAATATCCGATAAAAAATTTGATTTCTTCAAACGAAATATCACCTCCCACGACACACTCGATTGCCTTTTCGAAGCTGCCAGACCAAAAAATCCCTTCGGCAATCTCGATGCCATCGGGAATTAAATCAGGACGTTTATGCAAGAATTGCATAATGCTAGGATCTACGGGACCCCCGGAAAAGAGCGGCACATTTTCGAGAATTTGCTCATCGACCATGGAGTCAAAGACAATTTCCTGTTTTTGATTTAAAATAAGGCCAAAGGAATGTGAGTTGGAATGTTCGCAAACCAATACCACGCTGCGATGAAAAGAGGAATCACCTAAAAAGGGTTCAGAAATCAATAAAACACCCGGTTTTAAATCGTCGACCGTATATTGTTTAGGCATAAAAAGGAATTTCGTAAGTTTGTTTTAAATAGTTCAACTTATGGCAAGCAGCGTTTTTATCTCTTTAGGTGGCAATCTAGGAAATACCCTTGAAATTTTTAAAAATGTGTATGCGGAAATTGAAAAAAAAGTTGGCCCCATCACAAAAAAATCAAGTATTTATCAAACTGCTGCCTGGGGGCCCATCCAGCAACCTGATTTTTTAAATCAAGTCATCGTCATGACCACGGAACTTTTACCGGAGCCGGTCATGACCATTCTGCTCGACATTGAAAAGAACTTGGGCCGCATCCGAGAAGAACGCTGGGGACCTCGGATTATAGATTTGGATATGTTGTTTTATGATGAGCAGATCTTATCGACGCCACTGTTACAAATCCCTCATCCAGAAATTCAAAATCGAAAATTTGTGTTAATTCCTTTGGTTGAAATCGCGGCTGAAAAAACACATCCCATTTCGAAAAAAACGATGGCTGAATTTTTGGCCCTAAGCGAAGATGAAACCGAGGTCAAACGGTTAATCCTCTAATTCGGTATCACCGTCGAGCAGGTTTTGGTTTGGGAAGCGCCAACTTTGCCCCACGATTTTCTCGTAATATTTTTCGTAGAGGGGTAAAATCTTTTTGATATCAAATTCTTGTGCGCGTTCAAGGGCTTTTTTCTTCATTTCCTTATGCAAGACAGGGTCGGATAAGATGGCAACGGCATTTTTGACCATGTCATCGATATCCCCGATTTTACTTACATAGCCCGTTTCCCCATGAATATTCACTTCTGGAATACCCCCGGCATCCGAAGAGATGACGGGCACTTCGCAAGCCATCGCTTCCAAGGCTGCAAGACCAAAACTTTCCTTTTCGGAAGTCAGTAAAAATAAATCCGCCAGGGATAAAGCCTCCTCGATGGTATCTAATTTGCCTAAAAAACGTACATCGTGGGAAACACCTAATTCCCGACATAAAGCCTCAATCCCTGTGCGCTCGGGGCCATCGCCAACCAATAGCAATTTCGATGGAATTTGTTTTTGAACCTTCGCAAAAACATGAATGATGTCCTCGATGCGTTTCACCTTTCGGAAATTGGAGGTGTGCATGAGCAATTTTTCGCCGTTCGGGCAAATGGCTAGTTTAAAATGTTCTTTGGGCTGCTTTTTAAAGCGCTCTAAATCGATGAAATTTGGAATCACCTCGATATTACTCAAGATTTCAAATTCCGCATAGGTGTCATTTTTAAGACTTTCGGAAACGGCGGTGACGCCATCGGATTCGTTGATCGAAAAGGTAACCACCGGTTCAAAGGACGGATCACGACCGACTAAGGTGATATCTGTTCCGTGTAATGTGGTAATGACTGGCACGTGAATGCCTTTATATTTCAGAATTTGTTTTGCCAAATAAGCTGCAGAAGCATGTGGGATGGCGTAATGAACGTGGATGAGGTCCAATTGCTCGTTGATCGTCACATCCACCATTTTACTGGCTAAAGCTGATTCATAGGGCAGGTATTCGAAAAGCGGGTAAGAAACAACGCTTACTTCGTGGAAATAGATGTTTTCGTTGAAAAAATCGAGCCGGGGTGGTTGCGTATAGGTGATAAAATGGACTTGGTGGCCCGCAGAAGCGAGTGCCTTGCCTAATTCAGTGGCTACGACGCCGCTGCCCCCGTAGGTTGGGTAACAAATGATCCCGATTTTCATGTCCTAAATTTATGAGAAAAGAATTAAAACTCGTAGAAAACCAAAAAGGTTCATGATTTAAGCCTAAATTTGTTAGAAATAATCCTTTCGCTTGAAAAATTTAGTCATTTTCGCTTCCGGATCCGGCTCGAACGCCGAAAAAATCATCGCTCATTTTCAGGATTCTACCCAGGTTCAAATCAGCCATATTTTTTGCAATAATCCCGAGGCGGGGGTCATCGCGCGGGCGGAGCGCTTAGGTGTTCCGTGCAGTATTTTTTCCCGGGAGGAATACAAAAACGGGACGATTTTACGAAAGATTCAATCTTTGCAAACGGATTACATCATTTTGGCAGGCTTCCTGTGGCTGATTCCCGCGGAATTTGTGCAAGCCTATCCTCAACGAATCATCAATTTACATCCGGCTTTATTGCCTAAATTCGGCGGGAAAGGCATGTATGGGCATTTTGTCCATGAGGCGGTGGTGGCCGCTGGGGAAAAGGAATCGGGCATTACGATTCATTATGTGAATGAACACTATGATGAAGGGGCGATTATTTTTCAGAGTTCCTTTGCCGTGGAACCCAGCGACACAGCAGAGGATGTAGCGCGTAAGGGTCAGGTCTTGGAACATCGCGATTTTCCCCGGGTAATAGATAATTTACTTAATCCTTAATTTCCTCATAAGGAACATAATCTCCGTCGTCGGCTTTTGGTTTAGCGCTTTTCGAAGAACCTTTGGTTGGCGGCACATAATCCACATCGATAGTCCCTTCTTTTTTCTTTTGGGCCTCTTTTTGTCGAAAGGCCTGCTCCGAATTAAACCGATGCACCTGCGTGATAATATAGCCTTTGAACATAAAGCGGATCAAAGGCCAAATCACATAATAGAATACTAAACCAAAAGCCAATAATTTTAGCATAACCTGTTAACGACTCAAATATAAATTTCGTTCCCCGTATACTTTACGGAAGAAATCATCTTGCAAATCATCAATAAAATAAATCGCCTCACCCGTCGACTTCATCTCGGGCCCTAATTCCATATTCACATTCGGGAATTTGGAGAAAGAGAACACCGGAATTTTAATCGCAAAGCCCTTCTTGATAGGTTTGAAATTAAAATCTTTCACTTTTTTATCGCCCAACATCACCTTCGTCGCATAATTTACATACGGCTCTTGATAGGCCTTGCAAATAAATGGCACCGTACGCGAAGCCCGTGGATTCGCCTCAATAATATACACCACCTCGTTCTTCACCGCAAACTGAATATTCAATAATCCCTTCGTCTTCAAGGCCACCGCAATTTTCTTCGTATGATCCTCTATTTGTTTCATCACATGCTCCGACAAATCAAATGGCGGCAACACCGAATGCGAATCCCCTGAGTGAATTCCAGCCGGCTCAATATGCTCCATCATCCCAATAATATACACATCTTCCCCATCACAAATCGCATCCGCCTCCGCTTCAATCGCATTTTCTAAAAAATGATCCAACAAGATTTTATTCCCCGGAATATCTCGTAAAATATCCACGACATGTTGTTCTAACTCCTGCTCGTTAATCACAATCTTCATCGATTGGCCTCCTAAAACATAGGATGGACGAACCAATAAAGGATATCCTAAGGTCCGACCCAAAGCCACCGCATTATCCGCATCCTCACAAACCCCAAACTTCGGATATGGAATCCCTAAATCCTTCAATAAACTCGAAAATGCCCCCCGATCTTCCGCTAAATCCAAGGCTTCATACGAAGTTCCTAAAATCTTAATGCCATATTTCGATAATTTTTCAGCTAATTTCAAGGCCGTTTGACCGCCTAATTGGACAATCACACCCTCCGGTTTTTCATGCTGAATGATGTCATACACATGCTCCCAGAATACCGGCTCAAAATACAATTTATCAGCAATGTCAAAATCCGTCGAAACCGTCTCCGGGTTCGAATTTATCATAATCGTTTCATAACCCGCTTCCTTCGCCGCCAAAACCCCGTGCACACAGGAATAATCAAACTCAATTCCTTGCCCAATCCGATTCGGTCCTGAACCTAAGACCACCACTTTTTTCTTTGGCGTTACGACCGACTCATTATCCAAGAAATCAGATCCTTCTTGACCAAAAGTCGAATAATAATAAGGCGTCTTCGCTTCAAATTCCGCCGCACAAGTATCCACACATTTGTAAATCCGTTTAATGCCCTCCGCGTTACGTTTGTCGTACACCTCAGACTCTAAACAACGTAAGGTATGCGCGATTTGACGATCCGCAAAACCTTTATGCTTCGCCTCTTCCAACAAGTCTTTCGGAATGTTTGAAAGCGAATATTTCTCTATTTCCTTTTCAACCCGCACTAAATCCTCAATTTGATTCAAGAACCATTTATCAATCTTCGTCGCCTGCTGAATCGTCTTAAACGAAATGCCCATCTTAAAGGCATCGTAAATATGGAACAAACGATTCCAAGAAGGATTGGCCAGCGAGTGCATAATCGCATCCTGATCACGCAATTCTTTCCCATCCGCGCCCATGCCATTTCGCTTGATTTCCAAAGACTGACAGGCTTTTTGCAAGGCCTCCTGGAAATTTCGGCCAATGCCCATCGTTTCTCCTACGGATTTCATTTGAAGACCTAAGGTCCGATCCGCACCTTTGAATTTATCAAAATTCCAACGTGGCACTTTCACAATCACATAATCCAAGGCTGGCTCAAAATAAGCCGATGTTGTCCCCGTAATCGCATTCGTTAATTCATCTAAATTATAGCCAATCGCCATTTTCGCGGCAATTTTGGCAATCGGATAACCCGTCGCCTTCGAAGCTAAGGCTGAAGAACGCGAAACCCGAGGATTCACCTCAATCGCAATAATCTCATCTGTGTCCGGATTCAACGAAAACTGCACATTACAGCCCCCCGAAAACTGTCCGATCGCATTCATCATCTTGATCGCCATATCCCGCATCCGCTGATAAATCGTATCCGGCAAGGTCATCGCCGGCGCCACCGTAATCGAATCCCCCGTATGAATACCCATCGGGTCAAAATTCTCAATCGAACAAATAATGATCACATTGCCCAAATTATCCCGCAATAACTCCAACTCATATTCCTTCCAGCCCATGATCGATTGTTCTACCAACACCTCATGCGTAGGCGAAGCATGCAAACCCTTATTCAAGGCCGCATCAAAATCTTTGGGATCATTCACAAATCCACCACCCGTACCCCCTAAGGTAAAAGATGGACGAATCACCAAAGGAAAACCCGTTTCTTGCGCAATTTCTTTTCCTTCCAGAAAAGAGCGAGCGGTCCGACCTTTACAAACCCCCACACCGATTTCAATCATTTTTAATCGGAATTTCTCCCGATCCTCTGTGGTCTCAATCGCCTTGATGTCAACCCCAATAATCTTCACCCCATATTTTTTCCATACTCCCGCCGCTTCACAATCAATGGCCAAATTCAAGGCCGTTTGTCCCCCCATCGTAGGCAATACCGCATCAATTTTATGCTGCTCCAAAATGTGAATGATGGAAGCTTTTTCCAAGGGTTTCAAATATACATGATCCGCATTCATCGGATCCGTCATGATAGTCGCAGGGTTTGAATTAATCAAAATCACCTCGATACCCTCCTCTCGCAAGGAACGAGCAGCTTGGGAACCAGCATAATCAAACTCACACGCTTGACCAATCACAATAGGACCAGAACCAATAATCAGGACAGATTTAATCGAAGAATCTTTAGGCACAGGATGATAAATTTTAAAGCTGTAGAACGTCTATGTTTTTTCGCCTTTAGGTTAGGCTCAAAAATTGCACAAAGTTAGTGCTTATCGCCCGAATACCGAAGCGTTTTTATAAATAAATTAAGGAAAAGATTTATCCCGAAAATTCCCTTATTTTTGAACAAAAATTGTCAAAATCGTGATAAAAATATTGGTTGCCTGTGATGAAAATAGGGTGATTGGAAAGAACAACCAATTGATCTGGCACCTGCCCGCCGACTTAAAACGATTTAAAAACCTGACGACCGGACATGTGATCATCATGGGACGCAAGACCTATGAATCCATCGGGAAGCCATTGCCGAATCGGACAACGATCGTCATAAGCCGACAAGCCAATTTCCAAGCCGAAGGTACAATCACCGCGCATTCCGTCGAAGAAGCCATCTTAAAAGCCAAATCCCTCTCCCGAGCGGATATTTTCATCGTGGGTGGGGCAGAAATTTATCAATTAAGTCTTGCCTTTGCCGATCAAATCCTATTGACCCAAATCCACGATATTTTCGAAGGAGATGCCTTTTTCCCTGAAATTTCCGCGGAAGCATGGGAAATCGTCGAACGTGAACGAGGTCTGACCGACGAAAAAAATCCTTTCCAATATAGTTTCATTACCTACCAAAAAATCCATGGAACGGAAAATTGACCTGAGCGAGGAGCCGATTTTGATCGACCCTTATTTTCATTTCTTGCAAGATCCAAAAGCGGGCGGGATTTGTCTGTTTATCGGCACAATACGAAATAAAAACCTAGGGAAAGCCGTTCAAAAATTAAGCATGGAGGCCTATCCGCCCATGGCCTTAAAACAAATCGAACGCCTGACGGACATGGCGGCAGAAAAATGGCCGATTGAAAAAATCGCACTCGTTCATCGGACAGGGCCCTTGGAAATTGGCGACATCGCAGTGCTGATTGGTGTAACTTCCGTGCATCGGCCGGAGGCTTTTGCTGCTTGCCAATGGCTCATCGATACGCTCAAGCAAGAAGTACCTATTTGGAAAAATGAATTTTATGAAGACGGAAGCTCCTGGCTCGTCCCGCACCCTTAGGAAAAATCCTGCGAAACCATCAGGCTACATCCGCGCATTTCAGCATTATCGAAACGCCCTAAGACCTTAAATCGGATCCCATCGGCTTCCAATGAACCCAAATCTCGAGTTTCAATAAACGCGCATGAATCTATATTCGCTAAATCGATCACTTTAATGCCTCCCACTTTCCCCGGACTCGTGACACTCGCAAAGGGATCGGACACCTCCCGCAATAAAACGCGCATCGAATCCGCGGGACTGAAAATTCCGTTCTGATCCGCATAGGCCTGTGAAAATAATTCTGTCATGCCATATTCGGAAGCAATCTTTGGCAGGCCCATCCCCTCCATTAAAAATGTATGGATGCGATCACGGATCCATTCTTCCCTTCGGCCTTTCATCCCCCCGGTTTCCATTACCATCAGGCGGCCTTCTGAGACCGCCTCCTCCCAAAAAGAAAAATCTTGGCCCGCGTCTACCCAGTCCAATAAAGCAAAGGTCACGCCCATCACCCAAATTTTGCGATTGGTTTTCAAGGCTTCTTTGATTTGCTTTATTAATGTTTCGTATTGATTCAAATAAAAACCCGAAAATTCAGACCCCGAGGCGCGAATAAAATGGTCCATCATAAAGACCAAAGACGAATTTCCACGTTCGATGTACGAAGGTAATAAAGCGAAAATATGGAAGTCGAGGAGAGGACCATACAGAGATTCAAAGGTCCTTTGTGCATGTTGCTGATAAAAAATCGGGTCACAAACTGGATGCTTGGAGGGAATTTGCCCCGTCGTACCCGAACTTTCAAAATCAAATAAAATGGGCGAAAAACCAGTCTGAACGCGATAATTCTTAAATAACTCAATGGGAAGAAATGGAATTTGATCGATTTTTTTCACCTCCTCGACCGCAAGACCACTCATGCGAAGGTAGGTTTGGTAGAGCGGATTAAAGGCCGCTTGGTAGCGAAAAACATCCAGCGCCAATGTCTCAAAATCCTGGGGAATGAGCGCATTCACCCTACTTTTTAGTTCCCTGCCGCGTAGCTCCCATTCATCCAAATCATCCTGCATAGCTTTTCTATAAATTTGTACACAAAATTAAAGCAATTCATTAACTTTACGCGCTACAAATCAGAATTCCACATGCGTAACGCTCGGTTTTTTTTCCTGCCTGCCTTGGCCACTTTGCTTGGCCTGGTCGCTTGCGTCAAAGAACCCGACTACAGCATGACGCCTGCCATCACGTTCGAATCCATTCAGAAAATTACCAAAACGAGTAATGATGGGTTTGGAGGAAAGGCTAAAATCGATTCAGTAATCATGAGTGTTCGCTTTGAGGATGGCGATGGCGATTTAGGCATTACGGCTGCTGAGATCAAGGCGAATAGCAAATACAAGGATTTTCGAAATTTTGAAGTGGATGTATTGATCCGGAAAAATGGAAAATTTGTTCCTATTACCTTCAGTCCGAAATTAGGAGGATTAATGAATTTTCAATTTAGGCCAGATCAAAAACCGGGTCCTATTGAAGGTTCAATCGCCTATTCCACCCAATTCGTATATGCGTTTTACAAGGGATATTCGCCCTTATTTACCGAAAAAAACGACACGCTTAAATTTCAGATTTACATTCGCGAT
>CAIVPF010000152.1 GCA_903907745.1 uncultured Cytophagaceae bacterium
GGCCATAGTGATGGATATATTCCTGAGGAATCTTAAATTTGTGGGCTTGGCGCCGTAGTTCAACGGATAGAATAGGCGTTTCCTAAACGCTAGATACGAGTTCGATTCTCGTCGGGGCCACAAAAAATCATAATTCTTTCGGCAATGAAACAAAAAATCCCTGATTAAAAATCAAGGATTTTAATGACTCCGTGTGTGTTCTAAATTATACTTCCCTTACTAACTCCATTCAGACAAATCAAAATAATAATCTTCATTCTCCTTAAACCGCTCCCACCTTATTTTGAATTTCTCAAATTCCGATTCATTACAAGGCAAACTGAGCAAAAATTTCATTCCATTTTGAAGCTCAAAATTTACTACCGCCTTTTCCTGCAATACTAAAAAGACTAATTTTTGATCTACGATATCTTTGCATAAAACGAATTCAAATCGATTTACATTTAAAAAATGATCGAATTTTTTTACCCTAAAAGCTTTCATCGCGATCAAATTTAAATGATTAAAAAAAATGCAAAATTGTGAAATCACAAATTTTCGAAAAAAAGATATTTTTAAATTGCCTTATAAGGGCAAAACCTTTGTAATAATTGGACTTGTTTTTTTATTTAGTTTATAATCGTTTACTATACGTTTTAGCAGTTAAGTGATTTTTTCAAGCCGCATCAATTGATACAAATGATTAATTAAAAAAATCATTTAAATTGTACAATTAATCAAATACGATTTTCATGAACTTTTCCAAACGATTTACGGAAAGTGAATTTTTTAAACATAAACCGAATCCAATATTTTTTGATTGGATATTTAAACTAGTCTTTTCGCAAAAGGTAAAAAAAGGAGAATTTATCCTACATGAAGGGGAAGTATGTGACCGAATTTATTACATCGAATCAGGCCTGATTCGCATATTTAGAACCCAAGATTCCAAAGAAATTAGCACATGGTTTTCTAAAGAAGGAGATTTTATCAGCACGGTTAATAGTTTTCATTTTGGAGTTCCGTCATATGAAAGCTTTGAAGCGCTGGAAGATTGCGTGATTTATTCCATCAATAAAAAGGCCTATCATTTTTTGGTGGAACTCAGTTCCAGCTTCGCACTTTTTGCGATGAACGAACTATTCAAAAATTTATGTGAATATCAAAATCAATGTGAATTCCTCAGAACGCTCTCGGCCGTGGAACGAGTCAAACTGATCGAAAAAAAATATCCATTTTTCATCACTCGAGTGAAAAATAAGGATTTGGCAAGCTTCCTAAATATCGAATCAACCTACCTTTCTAAACTTTTAAACGCAAAAGAATAAAAAAATCCCCAAACATAATTTGAGGATTTTCTGTACTCCGTGTTCTAAATTAATAGGTTCAAGGTCTGAAATCAAAATTGGTGATGTGTAAATGTAGAGAACGCTAACCTATGTACATTTGGAAAATCACAAGATTTTGAAAAAAAATTAAAAAAAGGAACAATTCCAATGGCTTCAGGGTTCTACATACCTAAAGACTTTAAATTCCTCGGAATTCTTACGCATGGTTCTAATTACCGATTACCAGATTTACAAATCAACCACTCATATACCTGAAGACTGGTTTGATTTGTCCAAAAACAACCTATTTTTAAGCCTCCCCTACCTACAGTTTTTAGAGAACGCCTCGCCATCAAATTTCAGTAATACTTTCATCGGGCTGTATTCCCAAGAAAAATTAGTCGGAATATGCCTAGCCCAGGGAGTCGACCTACGCAAAGTAGATCATTTTGGCCAACGGGATTCCCTCCTGAAAAAAGCCCTCCGAGGTTTTTTATTCAAAAACTTTTCAGGGAAACTATTGATCATCGGCAATAATTTAATGACAGGCGCCCCATGCTTTCAATTAGCCCCCGAAGTAGACAGCGCCTCCGCCATGGATTGCTTGAAACGCATGATACAAGAGCAATTTAGGTCAAATATCCATCTGTCTATTTTCAAGGATTTCCAACAAGAAGATGCTATTTATTTTAATCAACAAAAGGAAAATACCTTTCTAAGCTTCACGGCCCAGCCGACGATGCGCATGCAAATCCCGAATAAATGGCAGCATTTTGCCGACTACCAGGACGATTTAACCAAAAAATACCGGGACCAATGTAAACGCGCTAGAAAAAAAGGAGAAGGAATCACCAAGCGATTACTCGAAATTCCAGACCTTTTAGCCGCGAAAGACCGCATGCATGAATTATACCTTCATGTCGCACATCATTCCCCTTTTAATACCTTTTTCCTTCCAAAAAATCATTTTATTGAATTAAAAAATCAATTAGGTGATCAATTTCGAGTTTGTGGATATTACCTAAATGACCAATTAGTTGGATTTAATTCCATCATCCTATCGGGCGATACCTTAGAAACTTATTTTCTAGGCTATGATGATCAGGTCCAACGCGAGCACATGCTCTACCTAAATATGCTCTATGATATGATCGAATTTGGGATCCAGAAAGGTGCTACATGCATTAATTTCGGTCGTACCGCCATGGAAATCAAAAGTTCCGTGGGAGCCAAACCGGAATTACTCTCAAGTTTCATGCAACATAGCCAAAAAACGATTAACCGATACCTCGGATTTTTCTATCATTTCTTAGAACCTAAGGTGGCTTGGACCGAGCGCCACCCATTTAAGGCATAGCCCATGCGATTTTTTGGAGGATTTTACTTAATTTAGAGGCAAACCTATTTATACCTCTATGGAATTATCAGAATCAAAACGCCTCTACTCGCTTGATGCCCTTCGTGGCTTCGACATGTTTTGGATCATGGGTGCCGAACATATCTTCCACGCCATGTACAAAGCCTCCGGTTCTCCGTTTTGGGGATTTTTTGCGAATCAATTCGAACATCCCGCATGGAATGGCTTTACCTTTAATGACCTCATTTTCCCTTTGTTCTTATTTATGGCCGGTTGTGCCACCCCCTATTCCTTAGGTAAAGACCTTGAAAAAGGAAAATCAAAACAGCAATTATTAGCGCGCGTCATCAAGCGCGGCTTAATCTTAGTGATTTTAGGCATTATATATAACAATGGCCTCGAAATCATGCCGATCGAAGAAATCCGATTTGGAAGTGTTTTAGGGCGGATTGGTTTAGGCTATATGTTTGCCAACATCATCTTTCTCTACACCGAAAAACAAATCATCCAATTCACCTGGTTCGCCGGCATTCTAATCGCCTATTATTTGATATTAAAATTCAATGCTGCGCCAGGTTTTGCGATCGGGGATTTAAGTCAAGAAGGTAATTTCGCTTCTTACATGGATCGTATCCTCATGCCGGGACACTTATACAAAGGAAATCACGACCCAGAAGGTCTATTCTCAACCATTCCAGCTATTTCGACAGGATTATTAGGCATATTAACTGGGAATTATTTAAAACATAACGCGGCTTCAGGCCTGGAAAAAACAAAAAAAATGGCCCTTATCGGAGTGATTTTCATTGGAATCGCTTTAGTTTGGAACCTTGATTTCCCGATCAATAAAAACTTGTGGTCGAGTTCATTCGTTATGCTCGTCGGCGGCATCAGCCTTTGCCTGCTTTCTTTGTTTTATTACATCATCGATGTATTAGGTCATCAAAAATGGGCCTTTTTCTTTCGAGTTATCGGAATGAATTCCATCCTAATCTATTTGTCAGGCATTTTAATCGATTGGAAACATGCGACAGATGGGATGTTTCATTGGTTAGGCCAATTAATCGGGGACCCTTATAACGCCGTGGCGCTAGCCATTTGCTACACCGGCTTAAAATGGTTATTCCTATATTTCATGTACCAAAAGAAAACCTTCCTACGCGTATAATTCGTTTTAAAATAACATAAAAAAGGTCGAGACTTGCATCTTGACCTTTTTTGTAGACATGAGACAAGAACCTATGAAAATCATTCCAAGCGCTTTTTTAAAAGGTAGCCTTTTAACTCTGCTGTATATTTTCTTATTTATTTTATACCAAGGGAATATCTCTGGTCAAGAATTAGCCATCACCCTACCTTTTGTCGCCCTCGTTTATTTTTTCATTTTTAACCTAGGAAATCCAGACGTCCAAGCCTACATCGAGGAAAAGGGCTTATTAGCCCAACAAAAATCCCTCATCTTCCCTACCCTGCTTTGGTTCCTCATGGTGACCTATGTGAGTGTACATGGCGAAAATCCATTTGAAGGTTCGGGAAGTCTTTTGCCCTTCTTGTTTATTTTTCCGGTATTGTATTACCAATCAAATCCAAGAACTGAGGTCGGCCGAATCGATTATATCCTATTATTGATAACTGTGTTGCCCCTAACGCTCGTGAAATTCCATGGAGATACGACGCTTCCCATCAAAGGCAATGGATTCGGTTCCATGTACAAAATCTCCTGGGTTTTATTGATGGCCTATGCCTATGGA
>CAIVPF010000153.1 GCA_903907745.1 uncultured Cytophagaceae bacterium
AGAGAATTGTTTTTGCGTGAAAAAGAAGGAATGTTACCTGATTTCAAGATGTCTGAATTTCGATATTTTTATACGGTATTTTTTGCTTTTGCACAAGGTAGACTATTGTATAACTGGTATTTGAAATTTAATCAACCTTCCCAAATTGCCCTATTCAATTTAAATTTACCTATTTTTCATTGGTTAATTACTTATTCAGGAATTTTATGGTTCCATTTATTTTTGATTACAATGATTATTTTTTATAATAATTATATTATTGCATTTTCTGACGGATTTTATGTACTTAATTATTTAAATGCCTCCGGAATTATTGTTTTTTATGTCTATTCATCTATGAATCCTAAAGTTTTATATGGAATGGTAGGTTGGATGCAAGTGGATTATCCTGTGGTTAATTTGCTAGAAGTTACCGAGCTATCAACTGTGAGTGGGTCTGAACGTTTTGATCGATTAAGTCCCCAAAATGCAGCGGAAATCTTGCAAAAAATCAAAATTCAATTTGATCAAAATCGATCATATTTGACCTTGGGTTATTCACTTCATGATTTATCTAGAGAAATTAAGGTGCCCAGTTATTTGATTTCTTCTTTAATTAATCAGGAATTTGCACTTTCTTTCCGGGAATACATTAATAATTTTCGAATTAAAGAGTTAGAACGAATGATTCAGGAAGATCCAAAATTTGACCTACTAACGATCGAGGTGATCGGTCAAAAATTAGGTTTTAAATCACGTACCTCCTTAGTCGATGCGATCAAAGCCAGGACTGGGCTGACTCCTAAGGAATTTATTCAACAACGAAGGCTGAACGCCTAAAACCTGATTTTTTCGTTTTTATTTCAAGATTTTTAATGATTTGTGCTACCTTTCGTAAAATTTAGGTAACAGATTTTTCTGTTGAAAACCTGATTGTAAATATCCAATCGATTACATGGTTAATTTGCTAGTCTTAAAAAGGAAAAGAATGGGTTTATCCCTACGTCAACTCATCATTTGCATACATGTATTGTTTACTGTTTTCTTGGTTTCGTGCCAAGGAAAGAATTCCTTGACAGGAAAATTCAATTTTTCAAATTCAGAAAAAACTGATTCAATTCAGGTGCAACGCCTCATGGCTCAATCCCAAAAGAGTCTTTTAACTGATTATGCTGTGGGGATAAAATTAGCCGTCCAAGCCTCTGAATTAGCGGAGAGAACAACGTATACTCAACTTACCTATGATGCCTATAAATTAGCCGCAACGGGTGCTTTAAGTGCCGGGACATTTGACGTAGCTGAAATTTATTTGAATAAATTTTTGCATTTAGCAGAAGGAGAACAAGATGATAAAATGATCGGTAAGGCATTTGCGAATTTAGCTATGTTGCATTTATACTTAAATGAAAATAGTAAGGCAGATAGTTTATTTAACAAAGGCCTTCAATTGATGAATAATTACTCCCTCAGTACCCGTGAAGCTATTCCATATAAAGACCAAATTGTAATTTATTTGAATTTAGGGCACATATATAGGAAGCAAAATAAGTTAGTTGCGGCAGAAAATATGTATCTGAAAGCATTGAAACTGGCTGCTTCTTCCAAAGAATATATAATTTATGAAGGTCAATTATCCCAGGGTTTAGGCATTTTATATTTGGAAATGAATCGACTGCCCAAGGCAAAATTTTATTTAGATTATTCCATGAACCTGCATAGGAAACAGCAAATTACGTCTATGATTGCCGAGGTATTATTGGGATATGGCAGATATTTTGAACGAACAAATCAAGCAGAAGAGGCCATTAAGTCGTATGAAGAAGGAATAGGCTTAGCCGACCAAGTGAAATCGATTGACTTGAAGGTTGAATTCAGTGATTATTTGTATAAAATTTTTAAGGCCCAAAAAAGTTTCGAAAAAGCGTTTTATTATCTAAACCTGAATTTAGAACAAAAAGAATTAAGTAAGAAACAGGTTACGCGGGAGGAATTACAGCGAAAATCCATCCAGCGGAAATTGATGAAGGAAGAATCGGCGATTCAAGAACAGCAACAAAAAAACAATTCTTTCATTGCCATTTTTGTTATTATGTTAATTGCGATCGCTGCTTTTTACATTCGAAATACGATGATTGCTCGGAAAGAAATCAATTTATTAGTGCAAGAAAATCAGGAACAGGGTAATTTGAAAGAGGAGTTGGAACTGACGAATCAACAAATGACTTCCCAAGCGCTTCAAGCCATTCAGAAAGATGAAACCTTGCAACAAATCGTTCAAAAGATAAAGAATAATCAAAGTGAGGATGGACTTAATTCCCAAATTTTAAAGTCCATATCGAAAGACCTTGAAAAAATTAATGTCACAAAAAACTGGGATGAATTCGAAAAAAGAATTGTCGGAATTCACGTGAATTTCTTTCATAATTTATTCATTGCGCATCCGAATTTGTCTAGCAATGAACGTCGACTTTGTGCTTTCCTTCGTCTTGATATGAGTACAAAAGAGATTGCTAGCCTAACTGGACAAACAATTCGGGCCATTGAGCTTTCTCGAATTCGACTGCGGAAAAAATTATTATTGACAAAATCTGACTTAGGAATTTTTCAATATCTGGCGGAATTCTAAAAAATTTTATAGCAAATAGGCTATATGCCCATATGAGACAGTGTTGTGACAGTACCTTTTTTTGACTGTCTCATTTTGTTGAATTATATTTGTTTGTCTTTTAAGAAATCAACCATTTCTAAAGATATTTAGAACACAAACACACAGAGTTTTGGAAAGCACATTCTTCTTTAAGGATGTGCTTTTTGATTTTATTTTCTCGTGTAGGTCTCTGTACTTTGTTTCCCGTCTCCATCAGTGAATAGGAAAGTGAAGGTGTTATTCACCCAACTGTATTTTACCGTATATTTTTTCGCACTTAAGGTATACGTCAATAAATACGATGTCGCAGATAATGTCTCAAAATTCGTGATTGTGGCCCCTTTCAAAGCGCTTAAAGCTGGACGTACGGAATTGGTAAAAGCTTGTGGTAGAATTTGATTCTCGGGTGCTGGGGTCGCGGGGTCTGTACTGACCTTTCCACGCATCGAACCTACGACATAGGGATAGTCTGCGGTTCCATGGTAATGATATACAGAATTGCTTCCTTCATGACCGTGGTAGGCGTCTAAAGCCTTCATGGTGCTGCCATCTGGTTCTTTGCTTCCATAGACTGCAAATCCATCTAGCGCAAAAGCAATGGGTTTAAGGCCCGATGTGGCCACTAGATGCAAGGGAGCAGCGTGGTAATGGTAATCATCGGCACGGCCACAGTGGCCGCCCCATTGATCTAACTCGCCAATGACGAAGGAATCCTCGCCACGATTATTTAAGGCATTAAATATAGGAATTCCATTCACTGCCAAAGCCACAGCTCCTTTCATGAAATTTGTTTTCGTACTCAAGGGGGTGGCCTCATATACAGGTTTTAGAGGAATCGACCAGTGATTGTTTCCTGAATAGGGTTGGGGGATGGGAACTTGTTGTTGCCAACTCGTAATGCCTACCATCATATTATGCTCAGGAATGCCATTTGAATTCACATAATAATAGGTGTCATCGTAATTCGTGCTAATTGTTTTTTTATAGGGATTAAAGGCAGAATCCAGGAAACTAATACTGGTTTTCGTGGGTACGATTGGGCTTGTTGGACTACTGGGACTGATCGTCGTTTCTGTTTTACAGGCCCAAATTAAACTGATGAATAAAGCAGTCATAAAAATCGGGCTTGACCAGGTTAAATGCTTTTTAGGTACCAATGAATGAAGTCCTAGGATGCTTATAAATAAGATGCTGATCCATGGCAACCAAGGTATATTTGGTTTGCTTGAAATAGGTAATTGAAATGGCACATTAAATTCATGCAGGGATTCATATTTAGCTATTTTCATCCGGGCAATTTTTTGATCTGCCTTTTGTAATGAATGGATAGGAATGGTCAATATTTTTCCGTGCAATTGTTCCAAGTGAATACTTTCAGCGTTTCCATAGGCGAAATTTCCTTCGATGTGTTGGCCATTTTGTAGATGCCAAATTTTCATGAGGTCTCCTTGGCTATAATGTCCGCCTACGTGTGCTTGTACCCAAAATGGGAAGATAAGACAAAGAATGAGCGCAAGTTTTTTCATATTATGGTCGGGTGTAGGAAACGGAAAGGACTGATTTAGCTAGGGTGGTGGTCTTAATGGCATCGAGTAAAACATCCATGGTAATTTTATTGGCTGCGACGCTAATGGTTGGTTGTTCCGACAGCGCATACACCGTAATCACATAAATTTTTGCTCCTGGACCCTGTGAACAAGGGGGAGTATAGGTATTTTTTCCATTGACCGTATTGATACCCCAATTTCCAATCGTGGTACTATTTTCCGGAAAACTCATCACCGAGGAAGCGACGTTAAACACGCACATGTATACATGTTTATCGCCGGTTGGAGGAATATGATGCATCGTGATGGCGTAGCCTTTGGTGCCTGCAGGAGGATTTTTCCAAGCGAGGGCAGGGGAGATGCTGGCCCCATCGCAGGTGTATTTCTGAGGGAATTCTCCGTTGGCGGTAAATGTGGAGCTATAGGCTTCAAAGGTAGTCGCGGTACTAGTAGGACTGACGCTTTCTTCCTTGGTACAGGAAAATAGGATGCAGGTGATGATAAATAGACAAAGCTGTTTCATATGTAATCGCATAGGATAATTTTACCCCTAATTGTGCTGGTTTATGGTCCTTAAATGATTTGAAATGTTATCTATTTATTCGAATTTTCAGATTCAAAAAATGCAAAAAGCCACCCATGTTGGGTGGCTTTCGAAGCTTATTTTTTGGCATCCAACTCCTTCAGTAATTCCTTGGCGGCAACTTTCAATTGCTCATCGCTTCCTTTTGCGATCCAATCAGGTTCATTTTCAACCATGATATCAGGTACCGCTGCACCTAATTCTTGATTCTTGTCCGTGGTCTTAGTAAACCAACCGCGCCCCGGTAAGCGAATAAAAGAACCATCAATTAAGGCTTTACCACCCGTTGAAATCACCGAACCATTCGTGGTTTGACCCACTAATTTTCCGATTCCCAAAGACTTATAAGCATGTGAGAAAATTTCGGCATTGGAATAACTTCCCTCGTTGCACAGCGCAATCGATGGTTTGGTCCACGCCGCATAAACTAAACGCTCACCGATCGGGTAATAATCCCGGAACTTCAATTTGTCCTTTTCTAAATTCTCACTCGCA
>CAIVPF010000154.1 GCA_903907745.1 uncultured Cytophagaceae bacterium
GACCATTATAATTTCGCCAAAAATGGTATTCCGGTGGCCTTTTTCTTTAATGGGGTGCATGAGGATTATCACCAGCCGGGCGATGATGTGGAGAAAATCGAATTTGATCAAGTTCAAAAAGTAGGCCGTTTGGTATTTTACATGGCTTGGGATATTGCCAATCGCGATGAGCGCTTGAAGGTAGATTCGAATAAGCCTTAGGGATATAGGATGAAAAGGACTTGCGGTGAACGTGAGTCCTTTTTTGGGCATTTTTCTTAATAATGTCCTATTTTGAAATTATTCGCCTAATAACTCACTAAGTTCAGTTTGAAGTATGGGTAGATGATTCAAAACGATGCCCCAAATAATTTCATCTGACACAGAATCGTATCCGTGTATGATCCGATTTCTTGTATCCACTATTTTTCTAGCGTTTGAAATTTGAATAGAATTATCTTTTGAAGTGATTCTATTTAATGCCTCTCCAATAATTTCAATATTTCTTTCGATAGCTCTCCTTGTTCGAAGATCCTTTTGATAGGTTGAAAAATCTTTTGGAATATCAATAAAAAAACTATCAATTTCCATGATGGCATTCAGAATATCAAAAAGCCAAGCCTTTATTTCATGATTCATAAACAAGTTCTTTGGTTTGGTTTACAACTTGTTTAAAATATGGGTTCTTGATAGACTGTTCTTCGAGTAAATCTATTGAACGATTAAATATTTCTTGTAAGGAGAATTTAAAATCGAAGTAATTGTCTGCATAATCTTCCAGGTCCACGTCCTTAAAATCTACAATTAGGTCAATGTCGCTTGTGCTATTAAAATTCTCATTTAAAACAGAGCCAAAGGCATACAAGTTCTTAACCTTGTGGTTCACACAAAGCTCATTAATTTCCTTATAGTATGTTGTCAGCGTATTCATGATTATTTGGCTCAAATATATAAAAATTATGAGCCAAATAATTTAATATTCGGCTCAATTTCATTCTAAAGAAAAGACCGGTTGGAATTAAAGTAATTCATTGGCGTCCTCCTGAAACTTGGCCCCCTGCTTCTTCGCCTCCAAGATAAATTCATTGTCTCTCCAGTCGCCGATGACCTTTTCCATTTCTTTTTCATTGCCATACATGGCTATACGGAATGGGTCTTGGAAATCTTTCGCACGTGATTTTTCGATGCCTTCGGTTAAATAGGCAGATGTTTTTATGGCCTTTGAAATCCAGTTTTTCTGAAAATCTGGGTTTAGGAGGTCGCCGCCCGTGATGGTCAATAAGCCATTTAGTGCATTCTCGAATTTCTGATCCGCATATAATTCGGCCTGTTTTTCGTAAAATTCATGGACCTGAGCCCAACGAGTAATTACGCCTGTTCGAATCGCCGATTTCAATTCCGTGATCGCACCAGCTGGAATCATTTGGCCGCCTACATTATCCCATTGCTGGATCGCCGTCGCGTTTGCTAAGGTTGATTTCAGCAAATCGAGGGGCTTTGCCAAAGGGTTTCGTTTTGCGGTGGCCAACCACTCCTTGGCCGCATGGTAATACAATAAATCCCGGAAAATTTGATACGCTTTATGCACCTTGGCTACGCGTGTTGGGCGCTTTGAATTTTCGATGCCCTGTGCAAAAATCGCTAATGGATTTGTGGCATTTTCCGGGTTTTCAAGCCATTTTTTTCCTGCGATTCTCGCTTCTTCTTCCCTAATTTTTTCTCCATTTGCCAGACTTTGGCCGGTCCATAATTCCAATAAATGTAAGCCTTGCAATAGTTCTGATACGGTATCGGGCGCGAGGTAATCGTATTCGAGCAGCATGTTTTTATCCGTCCGCACATCCCGCGCCGCAAATTTCCAGGCATTTCGGGCCAAGGCGTACATGTTATATTGAAACCAATAACCCACGATGATCAATAGGCCTCCGGATGTCTCGTCATTTCCCAATAAAGAAAAGGGCAAAGGATTATGAATTTCCGCCGGATAATTCCCTTTTGAAATCAAATTAAAAGATGCAAATTTCGAATTGTGTTTCAGCGCCACCGAAAGTCCTGGCCAGAATCCCCGACCGGCTTGTAATTCCCCGTCGGCCCCACGCGAATTGTGGTTGGAACCCAAGGTCGCACCCGCCGCCATATTGCTTTGGCCTTTGACGACCGCCGCACATAAAAAGGAATTATTGTGATGCTGCTCATGCGCTGGGAAAATCAGGGCGTTCAAAACCTCGCAGCAAGAGATGGTTGAGTTACTTCCTAGGAAGGAGTTGATGAGCCGGGCGCCGTACTTCAACTGTGAATGCGCCGCCAAAATAAATCGTACTGCCTTTACCCCATAAAAAATCCGACAACCCTCATGAATGATTCCATTCACGATTTCACAGCCTTCTCCGATTTGCGTGGAGGCATGCGGATAGGAAATGATGGTTAAATTTTTGAGCTTATTGGCTCCTTTGATGTAGGTGTCGGAGCCCATGTTGACGTCCTTGATGATACCCGTATTTTTGATCACTGTACGATCGCCGATTTGCCCGTAAAAACCTCGCTCACTCGAAAATTCGGCTTTCGTCATTTCAAAATACCGACGCTGTAATTCGGCATCTTCTCGGTCTTGCATCCACAAATAGGCATCTGCCGGGCGCATACCCACGAAGGGAACGACTTTCCGACCGGCATTTTCATTGCCCAATTCCATCCAAATCCGAATGCGTTCTTCTTCGCCATCCTTCACATTTCCATTCCCGAATTTCGCGGTGGCCGTGGTGGCTAATTCATTGACTTGAAGGATCATGACTTCGTTTCCTATCTGATAATGAGACAGTAAATTCACGCGGTCGATGGCCACATTATCACCAAAATCACAGGAAATCAAGGTGCTATTGTATAAACCCACCGGCATGCGAAGGTTCTTAAATTCTAGGTAGCAGCTCTCTAAAATACCGATTCGGTTGACCCCGAAAAATCGGCAATTTTTAACCAAATAGGGATTAAATCCCTCTTTCACTTGAAGGTCTTTCCAGTTTTCCGCCTCGTTTAAATTAGCCTCCAAAATCCGAATTTCCCTTTCTTGCAAAGGTCGGTAGTCGGAAAGATGCAGGTTTTTATTTCGATGATCAAATTCCGATTGACCGGGATGTAGGAATTCCTCGGCCACAAACGCGAAGCCCAATTGAGACAGTGGTTTTTTATCTATTCGATTCATATTTCGTAAAATTCGATGGGCAAATCATCCGGGTCGGCCATAAACGTAAATCGCTTGCCTGTGAATTCATCCACACGTATAGGCTCAATTAGAAGATTTTTTTCCTGAATTTTTTGAACGACGCTGTCCAAATTCTCCACTTGAAATGCCAAATGCCGCATGCCACAGGCCTCGGGTCGGGAAGGACGCGCGGGTGGATTCGGAAAGGAAAACAACTCGATGATGTATTGACCATTTAGCGACAGGTCCAATTTATAGGAATCGCGCGCTTCTCGATAAACTTCTTGAATGATTTCTAAGCCCAGCACCTCCGTGTAAAAGGCTTTGGAACGTGTATAATCTGAGCAAATAATCGCGATGTGATGGACGTTTGTAATACGTAGGTTTCCCATAATTTAGCTTTGCTGTAAAATTACTAGAAATATACGCCCTTCTATTACCGTTTACTCAGAAAGGATAAACGATTTCTTGATTTTTTTGTCGGTCGATGAGCATATGCGATTTTGTTGCTCGGAGCTTTTTCCCTAGTTCCTTGGCTAAAAATTGCGCTTTTTCGGTTTCTTTCGTGAACAAATTCGTCTGTTCGGATAAATCCGATTTTGTGTTGTATAGTTCAAAATGCTGGTCTTTGTGGAAGAAAATTAATTTCCAGTCGCCCTGTCGGACTGCGCTAAATGGCTGAATGTCCGGGGATCCATTCGTTCGCATGTGTGGATGATGCCAAAAAAGCAATCGTTTAGTATCCGAATTTTTACCGTCTACAAAGGGTAGGATGGATTGTCCGTCTACGGTCTTCAAATTCTTGGGTTTTGGTGTTTTTGTCCAGGCCAGGATGCTTGGGAAAAGATCTTCGACGAGGATAGGTTGTTGGATTTTCCTGTTTCTTTGTGACAGTCCGGAGACAATCAGCGGTATACGTAAACCACCCTCATAACCGGAGGTTTTCCCACTGCGAAGCGGGGTATTATAGGTATTTCGACCAGGGATGCCACGTCCTACATCGGTGAGGCCGCCGTTGTCAGATAAAAACACGATGACCGTATTTTTGGCTAAGTCTTTTTGATCTAAATAATCCATCCAGTCGCCTAATGCTTTGTCCATTCCTTCGACCAGGGAGGCATATTTTGCTTCTGTACTGTCCATGCCTTGTTTGTAATAGGCCTCCACAAAGCGAGGATCACCTTGAATGGGCGTATGCACGGCGTAATTGGAGAATAAAAGGAAAAAAGGTTTTGGTTTTATAAGCACAGAATCCATGACACGCATGGTTTCTTGGGTCAGCGCTTCGGTGAGGAAAATGTCTTTTCCATGAAAACGTTGCAAGTTAGGTACGGCGCGGATATTGGGTTTTTGTGGATCATTGCCAAAGGCCATTTTTCCGTAATAACTGGCCGGTTGGCCCGCCGCCGTACCGCCAATATTCACTTGAAATCCTAAATTTTTCGGATCTGCCCCGACGGTATTATAAGCTCCAAAATGTGCTTTGCCTGAATGAATGGTGGCATATCCTCGATCGCTCAGAATCTGCGCGATGGTGGTCGCATGAACAGCATGTGGATCGCCGGGCTTTGGATTGATGCCGTTCATGTTCCAGTCAGGCACGGTGAAGCGAGGGTCCCCGCCTTCATTGGGATTTTCGTCCTTCTGAAAGGTCCAGGAGGTCACTTTATGGTTTAGCGAATTCATGCCCGTGAGGAGCGAGACGCGGGTAGGGGTACAGTTTTGGTTGGCATAGGCCTGGGTGAATTCAACGCCCTTGCGGGCTAATTTTTCAAGGTTAGGCGTACGGAAATTAGCGGGTTTGCGGAGGGAATTATCGGTCCAACCTAAATCATCCACCAAAAAAATCAAGATGTTTTTTGGTTTTTGCGTGAAAGCATAAACAGGTATCAGTTGAAGTAGGATTATGAATAGGTATTTATTGAACATTTGGGTTAATCTGCTCATACATGTCGTTTTAATTTCAAATGAAACCATTAAGAATACTGAACCTTTGGGATAAAGAACCCTTTAATCATATCAACATTTCGAATACAAACCTGAATCTGATTCTTTTTTTGAATGGCGGCCCCAGGAAAGGCTTCCCCTCCTTCTGTAAAAAGACCTCGAACGGAATCGTAGGCTTGTAAATAAGAAAATCCTTTTGACGTCATTTGAAATTTGATTTCTTGATCTATTTTGGCATGGCAATATTCAATCACCGCACAATCCAATTCCCTAATTAGTTTATCGTTATGTTTATCCTTACGATGATTTCTATTTTTAGGTAATTTTATATTGACCTTTTCTAACTCGTTTTTCATCAAATAATAATAGGTTGAAATGGAATCAATAAATGCACTATCTGTAAAATCTAAACAGTTCGATAAGGTGTAAACCACCCCAAGCACGGATGCCTTCGTTATTTCATTTTTAGAGGCTTTGTCCTTTGCCCACTGTAAGGCCCTAGAAAAATTATTTTCCCACACGTAAAATCCATTTCCTAGCCAATCATAAGGCCTATTTGATTTTTCAACATGATTTGGATTCATGATCAGCCTATTTCTTATCATTTCATCACACCCATGAAAACCAATATAAAGATTTGGTTTAATGTGATACATGATTTGCCTCTACTTTGGAACTTTTTAAAGAAGTATAATGTCGAGTAAAGTTGCAATTTTTGTCCAATATTCCTGCAGAAATAAAGGTTGCTAAAATTTCTGCCTTATTTGGTGTGGAACGTTTTAATTTTTTTGCTAATTCCTTAACCATTTCCACCTGACTAAATTGTTCCATCGGTATTCAATTTTAATGAATAAATTTAATTAAAAATTCTAATAATATTTTTACTCCTGAAAATTTAAATCCAATATTTGTTAAATAATCAGTTAATTGATTTTTGATTTGTTTTTGTCCAAATCCATCAGTCATTAAGAATTTTCTTATCTTTAACCATCACCTCTAAAACCAAACATGATGCAACGACGCGACTTTATTCAATCTTCCCTCTTGGCCTCTGGCCTAGGTGTTTTGCCCGCTCAACCCGCAGCAGCTAAAATCAAATTAGAACCCAAAATCAAATTATCTGTTTCCAGTTATTCCTATTGGCATTTCAAAGGCGACCGCTTCCCGATTGACAAGGTTATCGACGACGCGGCGGCGCTTGGATTAGATGGCATTGATATTTTGCATCGTCAAATGGAAAGCGAAGACAATGCCTACATGCAAAAAATCAAAAAACATGCGTTCGTGAATGGTATCGCCTTGACTTGTTTGTCGATTCACCAGGGTTTTGTGACGCCGGATCCGGAGGAATTAAAGAAACATGTGGATCATACGATTCATTGCATCGAACTGGCTTATAAAATGGGGATTCCTTGTTTGCGCTTGAATACGGGGCGTTGGAATACGATTAAATCTTTTGATGATTTGATGAAAAATCGGGGTATCGAGCCGGTTTTGCCGGGTTATACGGAGGAGGATGGTTACAAATGGTGTGTGGATGGAATCCAACGTTGTTTAGCAAAGGCCGAGGAATGCGGGGTTTTGTTGGCCTTAGAGAACCATTGGGGTTTAGGTTCGACGCCGGAGGGGATGTTACGCTTGCATGATACGGTGAATTCGCCGTGGTTAGGCCTGCTGATGGACACGGGTAATTTCTTGGAGGAGCCTTATGAAAAATTAGAGAAGATTGCGTCTAAGACGAGTTTTGTTCAAGCCAAAACCTATTTCGGCGGTGGCGAATGGTATTCCTTGGATCTTGATTATCCGCGAATTATTCAGATTCTTAAGAAGGTGAATTATCAAGGCTATATTTCGATTGAATTTGAAGGCAAAGAACCAGCAAGCACGGGGGTGCGAAAAAGTGTGGAGTTATTGAGAAAGGCGCTGGGCTAGTCATTGGATTCGGCATGTTTGGATGATCGGTGCTTAATTTTCGCTTATTTAAAAGGGTCGAAAGGGATTCGACGACTTAACATAAGATTATCAAAGAGGGCTTGGTCTAATTTTGGAAATTCGCTATCTTTGTTGCCCAATATGAGCTCAAAAATGAATGGATTCATAAATTAACCAATCAAAGATGTAAACTTAAATCAGCCTGAGTAAGGCAATTTTCGTTTAAATTGATTTGATACCATTAGAAAATAGGCTGATTAAATAATATTTAAAGAGGTGATTAATTAAATTTTAGGGATTTCATTGAATGAAAGAGACAGTTTTAATTACAGGTGTTGCGGGATTAATTGGTGCACGTTTTGCTGATTGGATGATAAGTAACAAACCATCATTTGATGTAATCGGCATCGATGATTTGAGTGGTGGATATATGGAGAATGTGAATCCGGCTGTTATTTTTTATAACATGGATTGCTGTTCTGCTGAGCTGAAGGGGGTTTTTGAAAAACATAAACCAACCTATGTTTTCCATTTTGCCGCCTATGCAGCTGAAGGATTGTCGCCCTTCATTCGGACCTTTAATTATACGAATAATTTATTGTCGACGGCGAATATCGTTAATTGCTGTATTAACAACGACGTTCAACGATTAATCTTCACCTCAACCTTAGCCGTATATGGCTATGGACAAGGGGGCATATTTCATGAGGATATGGCGAGAAGCCCGATTGATCCTTATGGCGTGGCCAAAGCGGCTTGTGAGATGGATATTGAAATAGCCTCGGAACAACACGGCTTAGATTATTGTATTCTGAGACCCCATAATGTATATGGAATTAAGCAAAACATTTGGGATAAATACCGGAATGTGTTGGGTATCTGGATGTATTATCATTTGAATAATCAGCCATTGACCATTTTTGGGGATGGTACTCAAAAACGGGCATTCTCCTATGTGGATGATTGTTTAGAGCCTATTTGGAATTCGGCGGTTTTGGAAGAAGCCTCCAAACAAATTATTAACATCGGTGGTGTCAAAGAATATTCCATCAAAGAATCTGCGGAGACCTTGAAAGAGGTGATGGGAAGTGGGGAATTTGTGTTTTTGGAAAAAAGGCATGAGGTGCATACGGCTATCCCAACTTTTGAAAAGTCCATCGACATATTAAAATACAAACATAGCACCGATTTAAAGGAAGGCTTAGAAGAAATGTGGAAATGGGCGCAGGAGCAGCCCAAAAGAGATCGATTTGTGTGGGGCGAATATGAGGTGGAGAAGGGGATTTACAGCTATTGGAAATAATTTTCATTGTTTCCTTTATGGTTACATGTATCAACGAATTTAATTTTTAAATATTGAAGAACATTGTCATCTGTTGTCCTGAGCATAAGGCTGTCTTGACATCTCAAGAAGAATTGAATGTGAGGGTTTCGGAGTCCTATAATTCGGATATTGACAAAGTTTTCGTTCTACCCAAACATATTTCGGTCGATTATTATGTGAATACCTTTCCGACTTGGAGAATTATTCAGGTGGATTCGTGGCACTTTTCCACTAATCTTTCTTACAACAAATTCATGTTGTCCTCCATTCTTTATAGTAAGTTTTTAGGCTATAAATTTGTGTTAATTTGTCAGTCGGATGCCGTGTTAGTCAAGAGTATTCAAGCATTGCCTCAAACATATGATTATATAGGACCTGTTTGGAATCCCCCGCTAGAATTTAGGGGTTTGGGTTTAGAGGTGGGCAATGGTGGTTTGTCCTTGCGAAAAGTGAGTGTTTTTTATTGGTTGACGCGTCTTCTTTGGTTTTTAAAAAAATCCAATACGAATGAGGATGTTATTTTTTCTTTTTTAGCGAGGTATAAATTCTTGAAGGTACCCTCCTTTGAAATCGCAGATTCAATCTTTAAGGAAGAGACGACGAATGGATTAATTGATCCGGATGATTCATATGGATATCATGCGTTGGAGAAATGGAATGTGGAATTGCAGGCTAGTATCAATTCTAGCTACCTAAGGTCTCGAGGTCTTTCAAATTAATTTTTTGTAACAATTTATTTCCAGCGCTGTCTTCCAGTGCCGATGCCGGCGTGCGTAATGGCTATGGCTTAAAACTGAAATTTGTGTTTTGGAATGGGGGCGCTTTTGCGAATATGCGCCTGCATGACCTAAGAATATCGCGTTCCATTTTCCTTTTCAAAGCAATCGCCCAGGGCCGGCGATTTTCATGTTAATTTATGTTTCCGCGGTCCATTCGACCATTAAATAAGTTTACCAAAACGGTTATAACATATCTTGAAAAATACTTATATTTGTTACTCAATATTGTATCAATAGATTCATTTCATGTGAGTCAGGATGGCGAAGCCGTCCATTTGTTTATTCAGTGGTTTTAGACACAATTTTTTCGGGAAAGATTCGGGTAGCGCTGCTCACCAAATTGCTTTTGAATCCAGAGAGCCGGGTATACCTGCGGGGTTTGGAGCGGGAGTTGGGTGTGAGTAGCAATACGGTGCGGGTGGAATTGAACAAATTGCAAGACATGCATCTGATCGAGGTGCAGGATGATCCCGAAAACACCAAAGTCAAGAACTACGTGGTCAATCAAGGGCATCCGATGTTTTCAACGCTTCGCGGCATTATTTTGCAATTCGTAGGCCTTGATCAAATCGTCGATCAAGTCATCAAAAAACTCGGGAATCTCGACGAAGTCTATCTAACCGGCGATTTAGCGGAAGGGAAGAATTCACCCTTTGTGGACCTGGTGCTGGTGGGGGATGTGGATAAAGTTTATTTATACCAATTGATCGAAAAAGCTGAACAACTTGTGCAGAAAAAAATTCGGGTAGGGGTGTTTAATAGTCAGGAGTTTACAATGAGTGTGTTGGATGGGATAGGGGTTTGGATGCGGTTGGTGGGGTAGGGGATATTGGTGAGGTATATTGCATTAATAGGTAATTTTAACCATTAAAAATCATTAATTTATTGAAAATGAGTAAACAAATTTTAAGTAATTCAAAATTAATATTGGTAAAATCTATTAAAATTTAACTAATTCATTTGCAGCTTGTTACGCAAGAAATTTCAATTAGTCAAACAAATAAAAAATAGTCTTTATTATAGGAATCACCGTTCAAGATGGTGCTTATTTAGCATAATTATTATTGAGCAAAGGATTTGAAGTGCATGGTATCAAGCGTAGGAGTTCTTTAATTGATACACAACGTACCGACCGTTAATATTTAAATCCGCATTTGGATATTTCTAAATTCCATTTAGATTATTGTGATTAAAGTGATTCAACCAACATCATTCGAATCAATCAAGAAGTTCAACTAGACGAAATTTACAACTTTTGTGCCTTGTCGCATTTGAAGGTTTCTCTCGATGAACTTTAATATACCGCACAAGTAGATGGTATCGGAACAATTCTTATTTTAGAAGCAGTACGTCTTTTGAATATATCGCCAAAGATCAAGATTTATCAGGCTTCAACGGGTGAGTTATATGGTTTGGTACAAGAAGTATCCAAAAGCGCAAAAACACAGTTCTATCCACGTTCGCCGTACGCAGTAGCGAAATTATAAGGCTATTGGATTACGGTCAATTACCTTGAGGGCTATAACATGTAAGAAGTGAATAACATCTTGCTTAATCACGAAACTCCTTTAGGTTGAGAAACTTTTGTCACACGTAAAATTACCAGAGGCGTTGCTCAGATTGTGTTTGGTCAACAAGGTAAAATCTATTTAGGCAATTTAGATGCCAAGCGTGACTTGGGACACGACAAAGACTACGTAAAAGCTATGTGGTTGATCATGCAACAAGATACCCCATAAATTTTTTTGATTTCCACAGGAATAACAACAACTGCACGTGACTTTATCAAAATGGCTTTTGCTGAAGTGGATGTGGAAGTAGCATTTAAAACCAAGGAGTAGATGAGAAAGGATTTACGGTGAGCTGTTCAAATCGAGCTCACCTATTAGAAAAAAATCGATTGGTTGTTGATGTTAACCCAAGGTATTTAAGACCAACAGATTTAGAATTATTGATCGGAGATCCAAAGAAAGCAAAAGAGCAATTGGGTTGGTAATTGAAGTATCAATTACCGGAATAAGTAAAGCTTAAGTCAACAAGTGATTTATAACTGACAAAAGAGATAAATTGTAAAAAATAAATAATTAAACAATATGTTACTTCTCTCGAATTGTAAAATAACAAATTATGAAATGTAATTTTTGTGAAGGCCAATCTAAAGATTATTTAATTATAAATCATGGTAAAATATTAAAATGTGATAAGTGTAAAATCGCTTTTACTTATCCAGCCCCTGTTTTACCAGAATATGAATTGTTAGATTTTCATTCTTGTCACACATTAGAAAAATTTGTAGCTAATAATAATATTGAAAGTCTTCATCCACAATGGCAAGCTTTAATTAATAAACAAGTTGAAATTTTAAGTACTTATTTAAATAAAGGTTCCAATCTTTTAGAAATTGGCTGTGGTGAAGGTATTTTACTGAATGAGCTTAAAAAAAGTGGATTTAATGTATTGGGAATTGACCCAAGTATGGGGGCAGTGAAAAGAGCAATTCAAAAAAATATTAATGTCAGAGAAGGTTATTTCGATGAAAATTCTTTTGATGAAAAATTTGATGCTATTATTCTCTCGCATGTATTAGAACACATTGAAGACCCTGAAAAGTTTATTTTAACTGTTAAAAAGAATATAAAACCAGAAGGTTATTTATTTTTAACCCAAACTAATTATGGAGGACTTATTCCAAAACTTCAAAAAAGAAACTGGTATGCTTGGGTTCCTGAACAACATTTTTGGCATTTTAGCGTCCAAGGATTAATTTTTTGGTTAAAAAGTTTAGGATTTAAAAAAGAGTATATTTCTTATATTTCTTTAGTACACCAATCTTCTATTAAATTTAAGGTAATAAATATTTTAAATAAAGTTTTAAAAACAAACGCTGATCAATTTTGTATAATCTTCAAACTTGAAGAATAACTCTTATGCATAAAATCAACTTATCCGCCATAGTCGTTGGATTTAATGAAGCTTCATTTTTAAAGGATTGCCTTGAGTCCATATCCTTTTGTAAAGAAATTTTGTATTTCGATTTAGGTTCTACAGATAATTCTACAAAAATTGCAGAATATGCAGGCGCTTCAATCATTCATCACCCAAGGGTATTAAACTGTGAATGGATACATGCAAAATTTGCAAATACCACTAAATATGAATGGTTGATAATTTTAGATCCAGATGAAGTAGTAGATAGGACGCTAGCAAATCAAGTAATTGAAATTTTTGATCAGGGAGGATTTGCTAAAGATATATGTGCATTAAAGGTTCCATGGAAATTTTATTTTAAAAACAAGCCTCTTTTAGGTACCCCATGGGGAGGAGAAAATAGTCGTATTTTTATTGCTAATAAAATGCGTTTCACATTTACAAGTGACATTCATCTAGGGAGGAAACCAATGCAAGGATTTCGAATAGAAGAAATCAAATCAGATGGAAGCAATTGTATTCATCATTTTTGGATGAGAGATACAAAAATGCTATTTGAAAAACATTTAAGATACCTAAAAAATGAAGGAGAAGCAAGATTTAACAATGAAGAACGATCATCAATTGTAAAAATTTTATATACTCCAATAAAACAATTTCACTTTAGTTTTATTCGAAAAAAAGGGTATAAAAATTTAATAAGTGGATTTTTGTTAAGCATTTTTTGGGCCTGGTATCAGACTGCAGCATGTTTAAAGGTTCTTCAATTTCAAAATAGTAAAAAGATAGAGGCTGAAAAAGAAAATTAAATGAACTTGTATTTTAAATCAACAAAAAGTTTTCTTAAATGTCTAGGTATTGATCAATCAATTTTTTGGTCTGTTACAAATAAAGCTTTTGGTATATTTCGCGCTCCTGTTACTTTATATTTTCTTGTACAATTTTTGACATTGGAGGAACAAGGATTGTGGTATACGTTTTTAAGCTTGGCTGCCTTATCGATGTTAGCTGATTTAGGATTTACTAGTATAATTACACAGTTTGTGAGTCATGAATTTGCAAATCTAAAATTTAATAAAGGATATATAGAAGGACCTTTGGATAAAGTTGACAGACTAATGGCGTTAATTGAATTTTCATTCAAATTTTACCTTAAAATAATAATTATATCTTTTTTCTTATTAACTGTAGTTGGTTTTTTGTATTTTAAAACATCTGAATATTCTATTCATGGGGCTTGGATGCTGTTTTCACTTATAGGAGCCTTTAGTTTATTTATTTCTCTTTTTCAAGCGATATTTCAAGGATTAGATAAAATGAAAGAAATACAAATAAACATTCTATTCAATAGTTTATTTGTAACATTTTTTACGTGCTTTGCTCTTTATTTCCAGTTAAAAATTTGGTCTTTAATTATTGGTTCTGTTTTCGGTACGATTCTCACTGCATTTGGTTTATTTAGAATAGGTAAACAATTTTGGATACAAATTTTTCATTACAAAATAAGAGGAGAATATCAATTTTTCAAAGAAACATTTCCATTACAAATTAAATATGCCGCTTCATTTATTGCTAGTTACTTTATTAGTTATTTATATATTCCCGCAACTTTTAAATACGTTGGCCATATTGAGGCTGGTCAATTAGGGCTCACTTTATCCATAATTACTGTTATAAATTCCATTTCAAATAGCTGGCTTTTTACACGTGTACCTAAATTTAATATTTTTGTTTCTAGGGGTAAATATAATGAACTTGATCAAATTTTTAAAAAATCTATTTTCCAAGGATTTTTCATTCAAATTTTACTATCTGTTTTATTTGTAATCTCCATTTCAATAATCAATTGTTATTTTCCAGCTTTTTCTAATAGGTTATTAAAAATTCATTTTGTAATACTACTTCTATTTCCACAAGTAGCAATTTTTCTGATTAGTGGATTAACCCTATATTTAAGAGCATTTAAGAAAGAGCCACTTGTTTGGTTGCAAATTATTAATGCTATCTTATTAATATTAGCGATCTTTTTTATATTAACTAAAGGCATGGGGATTGAATATTTTCTATATTCAATTAATTTTATTTATTGGATTATTATATTTCCACTTGTGATTTTCAAATTTATAGAAGAAAGAAAATTACTGATTGTGTAAGTGTCCCTAATTAACAGACAGTTTAGAATTGAAGAAAAAACCTTTAATTTTAAATTGCATATGAAGAAGACCCGATTTACAGAAACGCAAATTGTTTCGATTTTGAACCAGC
>CAIVPF010000155.1 GCA_903907745.1 uncultured Cytophagaceae bacterium
CATGCCAAAGGCGCCAAGGTCTTAATTGATGGGGCGCAATCGGTCGCACATATTGATATCGATGTGCAGGCCTTGGATATGGACTTTTTTGTTTTTTCGGCACATAAATTATTTGGTCCTACGGGTGTTGGTATTTTGTACGGAAAGCGGGAATTGTTAGAATCGATGCCGCCCTATCAGGGAGGAGGGGAGATGATCAAAGAGGTGTCTTTTTCAGGTACGACCTATAATGAATTGCCTTATAAATTTGAAGCGGGAACCCCCAATATAGCTGATGTAATCGCTTTTGGATCAGCGATTGATTACGTCAAATCCCATGGAACGGAGGTTTTAATGAAACAGGAACAGGCTTTATTGGCTTATGCCACTGAAAAATTAAACGCTATTCCTGGACTTCGTATCATAGGAACGGCGCCTGAAAAAATTGCTGTGATTAGTTTTGTGGTGGAGGGAATTCATCCGCAGGATTTGGGAGTTTTGTTGGATAAATTCGGAGTTGCGATTCGGACGGGGCATCATTGTGCCCAACCTTTGATGCAACGCTATGGACTTGTCGGAACTTGTCGGGTATCTTTCGCGTTCTATAACTCATTGGAAGAAATAGATCGATTTATTGTGGCCTTACAAAGGTCGATTCAAATGTTAGGTTAATGGCTCAGACGATTGTTGACATACAAGAAGAATTAATTGCCGAATTCGATTTGTTCGAAGATTGGGCTGATAAGTACGAATATTTGATTGATTTGGGGAAGAAATTACCTGCGATGGGCGAGGAATGGAAAACCGAGGAAAATGTAATCAAAGGCTGTCAAAGTCGGGTTTGGTTACATGGTGAAAAGAATGGGGAGGTGGTAAATTTTCAGGCGGATTCAGAGGCGGTGATTGTAAAAGGATTAATTAGTATGTTGATTCGTGTATTATCCGGCCATTCAGCGGCTGAGATTTTAGCAGCGGATTTGTATTTTATTGACAAAATTGGAATGAGTCAGCATTTGGCTCAAACACGTTCGAATGGCCTTTTAGCCATGGTAAAACAGATGAAAAATTATGCGTTGGCCTTTTCAGCGCAATAAGCTTATGGAAGAGCCTTTGACAAGTCCGATGACGGAAGCGGAATTAAAAGAAAAAGTGGTTAAAGCCATTAAAACGGTCTATGATCCAGAAATTCCGGTGGATGTCTATGAATTAGGACTGATTTATGAGATTAAAATATTTCCTGTTCAAAATGTCTATATTTTAATGACATTGACTTCGCCATCTTGTCCATCAGCGGAGAGTATTCCCGTGGACATTGAGAAAGCGGTTCGGGAAATAGAAGGAATTGCCGAAGTATCGGTTGAATTAACATTTGATCCACCTTATTCGCAAGATATGATGTCGGAGGTGGCCAAATTGGAACTTGGTTTTATGTAATTTGTTATATCTTTAAATAAATAGAAAAAATATGTATCCAGAACATTTAGTACATCCCATGCGGATGGATATCGTAGAGGGAGGTTTTCACGAATTAAAGGCGGCTTCAGAAGTAGAAGACGTGATGGCGCAAGCTGGAACAACTTTGTTGTTTATTAATTCCGTTTGCGGTTGTTCCGCGCGTACCGCTCGTCCAGGTGTGAAAGAAGCCGTTGCCGCTTCTGCCAAAAAACCTACGCATTTAGTCACTGTTTTTGCCGGTGTAGATCAAGAGGCCACTCAAAAGGCTCGTGAATATACACTTCCTTATCCTCCATCATCTCCTTCGATTGCCTTATTTAAGGATGGCGAATTGGTGCATTTTGTGGAGCGTCATCACATTGAAGGCCGTTCTGCTGAAATGATCGCGGGTCATTTAGAAGGTGTTTTCGAAGAATTTTGCTAAAGATTTCTTTGAAATGATAATTGATAATAAAAAATGGGATGCTGTGTAGCATCCCATTTTTTGTATAAAGCTTTCTATGTCGAAACTTATTAGGGCTTAGGTGCTCCCCCCACAGCTCCTGTTTCGGAACTTGCGTTTTTCGCTTTTTCAGCTTGTTTTTTCGCTGCACCTTCATAATCACCTGCTTTCACGAATGACATCTTTAACAAGTCGATCGATTTCCGAGAAGCTTGTAAAATTTGATCAGCCGTCAAACCTTTCACCTTAGTTTCTAAGTCCTCAGACCATTTCATGCTGCGATTCAAGTATAAATTACTATTCAAGACACTGCTTAACGAATTATCTTGAGAACGACTTACTTGGCGAGATTGAATCCAAGATTTTTTCGCCTCATCTATTTCCTTCTGAGTAAATCCTTCTTTTAATACTTTCTCGATTTCCTCTTTAAAAGCAGCCTCTAATTTCGCAATGTTTTCAGGTGCATAAATTGCATATCCAACAAAGGCTCCCGATTGATCCAATGGACTCGCCGCAAATTGCGAGCCTACACCATATGACAAGCCTTCTTTTTGACGAATACGATTCATCAAACGGCTACTTAAGCCACTTCCACCGCCCAACATATAGTTGGCCATTTCCAAAGAAGCATAATCAGGATCACTGTCTGAAATCTTGATAGGTTGGTATGCCAAGAAAAACGCATTTGCCTTATCCGGTGTCTCTATCGATTTCACCTGTGCTTTTACCTCTTTAAATACTTCAGGAACACGAGTAAATGGTTTTGGTGATTTCCAAGAAGCAAATTCTGTCGTTAATAGCGCTTTTAATTCTTTTTCATCAAAATCCCCAACCGCCGAGAAAGTGGCATTGGAAGCCCCATAAAATCCTTTATAAAAGGCAATGGCATCTTCTAATTTAGCCGCTGTATAGCGTTCTGTTTGTTCCGCCATGGTCGGTTGGTAACGCACATCATTCTTTGGATAATGTCCACTGCGCAAGGTTCCCAAGGCTTCCGAAGCCTTCGCCGTAGGCTCACTTTTTTGTGATTCAATCTGCGTTAGGTTTTCTTGCTTTAATTTTTCGAATTCTTCCGCATTAAAAGCAGGTTGTTTTAACGCCTCAGCCACTAATTTCATCGCTGGAATTAAATTCTCGCGTGTAGTTTCAATGGACACGTTGGCTTGAGTAGCTCCACCGGAAATTGAAACACGTGCTTTCAATTTGTCTAATTCATCTTGAAATTGTTGACGCGTCTTTGTCTTCGTCCCTTTGCTCAAAATATCAGCGGCTAAATCAGCCGCAGTCGATGTACCTGCTAAGGATTTCTCATCACCAAAACGCAAAGTCATTTTCGCATAGACCGAATTTCCACGGGTTTTCTTTGCTAATAAAGCTAATTTAATTCCTGCGATTTGTTCTGTTTTCGTTCTTGAATCAATGTTTGTTGGAGATGGGTCAAATGCCTCTCCCTCTGAAACGGCAGCCTTTCCTTTGAAATCTTTTAATACCTCTGCCACATCTTTGGCTTCTGGGATTTCCGCACGTTCTGGTTTTTCGGTTGGATAAAAGATACCTGACGTACGATTGGACGCCTTATAGTATTTAGCCGCTACGCGTTGGATATCCTCTGGGGTCACTTTTTCCAATAGATTCCGCGTATGGAACAATAACCGCCAGTCACCTTGAGCGATATATTCCGACATGCCTATTCCGACACGCTGTGCATTATTTAATAGCAATTCGATATTTTTAATTCCTTTTGTCTTCACTCGGTCAACCTCTTCTTTCGTCGGTGGAGTTTTGGCAAAATTCTCAATCGTCTCAATCATGATTTTTTTCACGGAATCAATCGATTTTTCTTTCAATACCTCTGCGCCAAAATATACCAAACCGGGTTCTTTTAATTGGAATGTCATTCCAAATTGGGAGGAAGCCTTTTTGGTATCAATCAATGCCTTATATAAACGACCTGATGGGGCATCTGTTAAAATATCTGACAAAACATCACATGCGATAAAATCGGGATGTAAGCCGGAAGGAATATGGTAGGCCATACCCACCACCTGGACATCACCTACGCGACGTAAGCTCACTTCCCGCTCGCCATCTTGAGTAGGCTCTGCAGTAAAGGTTTTAGTCAGTTCACGTGTTGGTTTTGGAATGATTCCAAATTTCTGATTTACCAAAGCCAAGGTTTTGATAGGATCGAATTTACCAGCGATTAATAAAACGGAATTGTCCGGCTGGTAATATTTACGGTAATAGGCCTGCAAGTTCTCAATAGGCACTTTTTCGATATCTGAACGGGCACCGATGGTAGAATTACCATAATTATGCCATAAAAAGGCCGTTGAAACCACACGTTCCATTAACACACTGCCTGGGTCATTTTCACCCATTTCGAATTCATTACGAACTACGGTCATTTCGGTTTCTAATTCACTTTTTGCAATACGTGAATTCACCATACGATCCGCCTCCATGTCCAAAGCCCAATCTAGGTTTTCATCGGTAGCGGCGAATGTCTCAAAATAATTGGTGCGGTCTAACCAAGTCGTTCCATTGAATTGCGCGCCGTGGTCAGAAATTTCCTTGGCCACTTCCTTATGCTTTTCTTTGGTGCCTTTGAATACCATGTGCTCCAGCAAGTGAGACATACCGGTTTCACCATAGCCTTCGTGGCGTGAGCCGACTAAGTAGGTAATATTCACCGTAATGGTCTGTTTAGATGGATCAGGGAATAATAATACTTTTAATCCATTGGCTAATTTGTATTCGGTTATCCCTTCAGCAGAAGTAATTTTTTCTGGAATGGGCAGGCTGGCAGTCATGGCCGGTGTAGTTTTTGTCGGGGCTGATTTTTGCTGGCCAAAGGCCGCAGAAATGATCAGCGCGAAAAACATACCCAATAGGATGATTTTTTTCATATTTGTTGATTTTTAATTATTTGAAACGAAATTAATAGAAAAGACCAAGTGGATTGAAATTATTTGATGAATGGTTGATCGCTTATTTTTTATACTGCTGAATCAGTTTGAAAATTGCTTTTTGCGTGTCCAAATTTGGGAAATAATCAAACATGATGACATGTTTTTCATAATCCAATAAAAGGCCTGATTCTAAAAAATGAAAAGCTTCCTTAAACTGACCCGCCTTGATTAAGAAAATCGCCGAGCGATAATAGAGTTCGGCCTCTTCGGGTAATTCGTCGATGGCGGAGAGCATGATATCGGCCGACTTTTCGAAATCATCCAAGTCGTAATGCAATTGAGCCCATTTAATCCAAGTAGGGGCAAAGAACGAATCCAATTCCACTGATTTTTGATAAGCCTCATCAGCCGAAACCGGATTGCCAAGGTAGGCCTCCACATCCGCTAATCCGGTCCAATAAAGCGGATTCGTTTCGTTTAGCTTCAGCGCTTTCTTTAAAAAATGGAGCGATTCAAACCATTTGTCTAATTCGGTCAGACATACCGCCAAGCCATAATAGCCTTCGTCCCAGAGGGAATCAATTTTAACAGATTCCTTATAAAAAGACAGGGCTTCATCGAATTTCTTTTGTCGTTCGAGGCTAGCACCGAGGCAACAATACAGCTCCGGATTCGGCTCATCATGTTTTAAACAAAGGGTATATGCCTCTTCCGCTTTGGGATAATCCATTAAGTTCATGTAGGTATTACCTAAATTAAACAGGGAAGATCCGAATGTCGGTTCGATGGCCAAAGAATATTCATAGGCATCAATGGCCTTTTCATATTGCTTTAATTTGGAATAAGCGATGCCTAAATTGTACCAAGCTGTATAGGAAAATGGATCTTGATCGATGAAATTCTTGTAATAAGGAAGGCTTTCCTCGATTTTTCCGATTTCGTCCAACGCGTTTGCTAATTCCACCAAGGCATTTTCATTTTCAGGATTGTGCTCGAGTGATTTTTTAAACATATCCACGGCCTCCCGGGGCTTGGACCAGGCTAAATAGCTGAGACCCAATCGAAAATAGACTTCATCTTTTTCCTCGTGATTTTCCAGGGCTTCGAGAAATAAGTGGACGGAGGCCTCATGCTGATTCATTTGGCTTAATAAGGAGCCTTTCACGAGGATTAATTCGATGTCCGAGGGGAACAATAAAATTGCATTTTCGATGATTTCCAGGGCCTCTTCGGGTTGTAGTAATTCCCCTAAAATTTGGGCTTTTAATGAAATCAATTCCAAGGTATAGGGGAAATGCAATAGGCCTAAGTCGCAGGCTTTCAGGGCTTCATCGAATTTGGCTTGTATGAAATAGTGTTCAGCGATTTGTTCGAGGGTATCCAAATCGAAAAAAGAATCTTCTTGTTGATGAATCATCTTTTCGAATCGCTCGAGCGAGGATTGGATGTCTTCCTTGTGGTCATCAAATTCCGGATCAAGCATAAATAAGACTAGGGAAGACGGTTATATAATATTTACTAATTTAACGTAATTTTTTTTATTTATGTAACAGGAATTACACCTATTTTTGTTCCAAATTAAAAATTAATGGCACAGGTTATTTCTGTGGTGGATTTAGGAACGAATACATTCCAATTACTAGTCGCCCAAGCTCTTTCTGTTTTTCCAGGCATTGAGATTTTATATCAAAGTCAAGTTCCCGTCACCTTGGGGAAAGGGGCTATGGAAACGGGTGAAATTCAGCCAGATGCGATGGTGCGAGCCATGCGGGCTTTAGTTGATTTTAAGGCGAAGGCGATCGAATTCGGTTCGACACCTGAGCAAATCATGTGCATCGGTACGAGTATTATCCGTAGGGCGTCCAATGGTCATGCATTCATGAGCAAGATCGAAGAAATGGGCATGCGCGCTCGAGTAATTTCGGGATTGGAAGAGGCGGACTTGATTCATCAGGGAATTGTTCGTTCGTTGCCGCAACCATGGGAAAAACGTAGTTTGGTCATGGATATTGGCGGAGGGAGTGTGGAATTTATTTTGTTTGAAGGCGCGCGTGTGGAGTTTAAAATTAGTTTGGAAGTAGGCGGGCTTCAATTGCTATCCTTGTTTCATGTGCATGGTATTTACGAAAAGGAGGTTAATGCAGAGTTAGACCTATTTATTGAGCGGGAATTAGCGCCTATTCTGGAGGCCTGTGCGCGTTTTATGCCCGAAATTCTGATTGGAGCGGCCGGGGCATTTGAAACATTATGGGATTTGGAACATGCGTCTGAATCAGATAGGAAGATTCCGCCGTCTGAATCTTTGAATATCAATCAGTTTTATGCCCAAAAGGCGATCGTTGAAAATTGCAGCTTTGAGGATCGGAAAAATATTCCGGGTATGAAAGCATTTCGCGCTGGAATTTTACCTTATGCGAATGCCTTGATCGCTGTGGTTTTGAGAAAAACAGGCATCTCTGAATTGAGGGTTTCTTCGTTTAGTTTGAAGGAGGGGTATTGGTTTTCGCAGCAAGCCTAAAAATGTTCTATTTTTTTTGTCAAAAACAATAAAAATGGCAATCTTTAAGTTTATAATGTATAAATAAAATTTTCAACAATTCTTTATGTCATCGATACTTAATTTAATCCTGTTACAAACTGCGTCACAAGAGGAATTCACCGTGTTAAGTTTATTGGAAAAAGGGGGATATGTGATGTATCCGATCTTGTTTTTATTCAGTGTGGCACTCTTCTTATTTATCGAGCGATATTTATACATTCGGAAAACAACGAAAATTGATGAGAATTTTTTACACAATATCAATGAGTTATTAGTCGCCGGAAATATCCAAGCTGCGGTGGCTTATTGTAAAAATTCAAAGTTTCCTATCGCGAATATGTTGGAGCGTGGTTTAGGCCGTTTAGGTTCACCGATTCGGGAGATAGAGAGCGCGATCGAGAACAAGGCGAAGTTGGAAATTTATAATATGGAAAAGAATTTAGGCCTTCTGAGTTCGATTGCCCGTATTGCGCCGATGTTTGGATTTTTAGGAACGGTAACGGGTATGATTCGTACTTTTCATAATATTTCAACATCCAATAAAATCGAGATTAGTACCATTGCTTCCGGTATTTATGAGAAAATGGTGACTTCGGCATCGGGTTTAATAGTAGGTATTATCGCCTATGTGATGTATACCTTGTTGACCACCATGATCGATCGAAGCATCAATAAAATGGAAATTGTGGCGATGGATTTCATCGATTTATTACACAAGCCTGCCAAAAAATAATTTAATTTAAGGAATAATGAATTTTAGAAAGCGCGAAAGAGAAGCTTCAGAGGTAGAAACGGGGGCATTAGCTGATATTCTGTTTTTCTTATTGATGTTTTTTTTGATGATTTCCACCTTGGCTTCACCTGATGCCATTCGATTATTATTGCCAAAAGCAGATTCAACGAAAGTGACGCCTCCCGTGGTTGAATCTATTCGCTTATCTGTGGATGCGAATAATGTGTTTTATTTAGATGGAAATGCGAATGGGGTGGCTATCGAGCAGGTAGATTCATCTTTGAAACTTATTTTGCAAACGAAAAAAGCTACTTCGCTGATTATTTCCATCGATAAATCGAGGACCGTTCAGGATTTGACAGATATTTATGATTTAGCAGCCAAAAATAACCTATCCATGGTGATGGCAGCTGAAAAGAAAAAATAATAAAAATGGAAGGCTATCTACTGATTGCCCTCAAATCAATAGCCGTTTACGTGTTCATCGTGGCGGCTATTCGTTTGTTTGGGAAAAAGGAATTTGCGCAATTGTCCATTGTGGATTTGGTCTTCATTTTGTTGATTTCCAATTCAGTTCAAACGGCGATGGTCGGGACGGATTCAAGTCTGGAGGGAGGATTGGTGGCTGCTTTAGCCTTATTTGTGGTGAATTTCATATTCAAGAAAATAACGATTGGAAGACCTGAAATTGCGCATTTGATTGATGGGGATCCGGTTTTATTGGTCTATAATGGGCAGTTGAAAGCTGGAGGTTTAGCTAAAGCGCAGATTACGATCGAACAATTAGAAAGTGTGATTCGGGAACATGGGGTAGAGGATATGAGTGAAGTGGATTTAGCGATGTTTGAAGTCGACGGAAATATTTCAGTGATTTCAGATAATTTCAAAAAAACGAGTCGAAGAAGGCGGAAAGGCCATCGGATTTTAGGTAATAATGCCACCTAAACTCGTATCTTTGTAGCTAGACTTGCCTGTTTGTAGAGGTGAGCATCATTTTGCTTTCGTATGTAATGGAAAAGATCTTAAAATTTGGGGGGACGAGTTGTGGGAGTGTTCAAAGTATAGAATCCGTCATTTCGATCATCGAGTCGAATTGGAAATCAAAATCATCTTTTGCGGTGGTATTTTCGGCCATGAGTGGGGTAACCAATGCCTTGTTGGAAGCAGGAACTTTAGCTTCCACCCGAAAAGACCCTGATAATGTCATCGTGGCGGAGATTGAAAATCGGCATTTTGAATTAATCAAGCATTTTATTCCGGTTACCGGACAATCCCAGGTGATAGCCCAAGTGCGAACCCTCGTGAATGAATTACGGGATGTTTTAAAGGGGATTAGTTTAGTCAAGGAGATTTCTCCTAAAAGCTCTGATTTGTTGGTGAGTTTCGGGGAGCGTTTATCCACCTATTTAATTCACGCCATTTTAGTTCAAAAGGGCCTTCCAGTGGTTTTTGTGGATGCGCGGAATTTGGTAAAAACGAATGATGCTTTCGGTAAATCGGAAGTCAATTTTCCTTTGACCAATGGATTGATTACTGATTTTTTTGCTCAAAATGGGGGTAAAATCGCGTTAATTACTGGATTTATAGGTTCCAATGCGGCAGGTGACACCACGACCTTAGGGCGTGGAGGTTCTGATTATACCGCTTCTGTTTTCGGGGCGGCCTTGCATGTGAATGAAATTGAAATTTGGACCGATGTAGATGGCATGATGACTGCGGATCCACGTAAAGTCCCATCTGCTTTTACTATTCCACATATTTCCTACGCCGAGGC
>CAIVPF010000156.1 GCA_903907745.1 uncultured Cytophagaceae bacterium
ATGAAAGGGGAAGAACTTTTATCTCTTTCGTTCGAGCTGTCATGATGCCACGCATGGATGGGATTTTCCATTCGGCGATAGGTTCTTGACATCCTAATACGACAGGTAATTCACAAATAACATCTGCTTTACCACCATCGATTTCAATCTCTATTTGAACTTTATCACCATTTACATCTAGATGCATAACAGGTGAAAAATGACTTATCCCAAGCATGCCAGCCACAAGGCCATGTGTTTGTCCACTATTATAATCAATGGCTTCTTTTCCCATCAAAATCATATCAAATGGATTTGATTTAACATATTGGGTTATTTCGGAGGCTAATTGATACGAATCTGAGGCAATGCCATCAATCCGAACTGCTGAATCTGCACCTAGCGCTAAACATTTACGAATTAATGGCTCAGCATCGATTTTACCCACATGTAGAACAATGACTTCAGCCCCTAAGGATTCCTTTAGTTCAATGGCCCGGGATAAAGCATAATCGTCATAAGGTCCAACAATATATGTTAATCCTTGAGATTCTATAAAACCATTTGACGAATCTATGCTAATTTTGGAAGTTGTGTCTGGAACGACCGAAATGCAAACTAATATTTTCATACAGATAAATTTGTTATGCAAGCATACTATATTTTTTTAACTCTACCAACATGAACCGTAAAGAATTTTTAAAAAGAGAGCTTGAGGATAATCCCAACGATCCTTTAAACTATTATATGCTTGCTTTGGAACATAAAAAAGATAATGAGGTATTAACGAGCAAATCGTATTTCACAAATTTGCTTTTAAATTTTGAGTCTTATATTCCTACTTATTATACCTATGCTTCGTATTTGATCGAGTTAGGGGAGGAATTAGTTGCCGAAGAAATTCTGAAAAAAGGTTTAGAAGTGGCTAAGGCTTCGAATCATCAAAAAGCAGCTTTAGAAATCCAAGGCCTTATGGATCTATATTTCTAAGTTAGGCATAAAGTACTTCCTCCAGGTCTTTTTCGATAATCAGGTTGTCAATAATAAATTTTTGGCGCTCTGGCGTATTTTTACCCATGTAATAACTAAGTAGTTGCTGTATCGTAAAATCCTTAGCCAAGATTACAGGTTCCAATTTGATATTTTCACCAATAAATGTCCCAAATTCATCTGGTGAAATTTCCCCTAATCCTTTAAAGCGGGTTATTTCAGGCTTTGGACTTAATTTTTCGATTGCATTCTTTCGTTCTTCCTCGGAATAGCAGTAAATCGTTTCCTTTTTATTTCGAACACGGAATAAAGGGGTTTCCAAAATATATATATGTCCGTTTCGAACTAAATCAGGGAAAAACTGTAAAAAGAAAGTTAAAATTAAGAGTCGGATGTGCATTCCGTCCACGTCAGCATCGGTGGCGATGACAATTTTATTATATCGTAAGTTATCTAGTGAATCTTCGATATCAAGGGCATGTTGCAATAAATTAAACTCTTCATTTTCATAAACAATCTTCTTTGTCAGGCCAAAACAATTCAAAGGTTTACCTCGTAAACTAAAAACTGCTTGCGTTTGTACGTCTCTCGATTTCGTAATACTACCGCTCGCTGAATCTCCTTCCGTTATAAATAAAATAGTATCATGCTTGGAATCTGATTTCTCATCAGAAAAGTGTAATCGACAATCTCGGAGTTTTTTATTGTGTAGATTGGCCTTTTTAGCGCGTTCATTGGCTAATTTTTTAATTCCTGCAATATCTTTCCTTTCGCGTTCAGATTGCAAAATACGCTTTAAAATGGCGTCAGCAGTACTTGGATTTTTATGTAGAAAATTATCCAACTCTGTTTTGACAAAATCTCCAATAAAGGATCGAATGGATGTGGAGTTCGAATCGGGAGAAATAGTCGTCGAACCTAATTTGGTTTTCGTTTGAGATTCAAAAACAGGTTCTTGCACCCGTATAGCGATAGCCCCTACAATACTGGCCCGCACATCTGAAGGATCGAATTCCTTTTTATAAAATTCGCGAACGGTTCTTACCAATGCCTCACGAAAAGCGGCTAAGTGTGTTCCTCCTTGGGTTGTATTTTGACCATTTACGAAGGAATAATATTCCTCGCCATATTGATTATTGTGCGTAATGGCCATTTCGATATCATTCCCTTTTAAATGAATGATGGGATATCGATTTTCTTCGGTATTGGTTTTTTTATTTAATAGATCGAGGAGACCATTTTGAGAGAAATATTTTTCACCATTAAAATTTATGGTTAATCCTGCATTAAGAAAGGCATAATTCCAAAAGAGCGAATCTAAATATTGGGGAATGAAATGGTAATTTTTGAAAATTGTATTATCTGGTTCAAAAATAACGTGGGTACCACTTTTTGAGGTTGAACTTTCTGTACCCTTGGATTCTGCCAACAATTCACCTTTACAAAACTCTGCCCATTTCGTTTGTCCATCACGAAACGATTGGACTTTGAAATAATTAGAAAGGGCATTGGTGGCCTTGGTTCCTACACCATTTAAGCCAACGGACTTTTGAAAAGCTCCTGAATCATATTTTCCACCGGTATTTATCTTAGAAACACAATCGATAACCTTGCCTAAAGGAATCCCACGGCCATAATCGCGCACTTCAACTTTATGATCAGAAATCTTTACATCAATGGACTTACCATTGCCCATCATGTGCTCATCGATGGAATTATCCATGATTTCTTTGACGAGGACATAGATTCCATCATCAACCGAAGAACCATCCCCCAATTTTCCAATGTACATACCGGGACGCAGGCGTATATGTTCTTTCCAGTCCAGTGAGCGAATGCTATCATCGTTATAAATAGGAGGGGTATTTTGAATCTCTTCCAAGGCTAATCGTTGAAATTAAATGATTATGATTATTTTAAACTTTGCCTAAAGTTAAAGATTATTGAGGTTTTTTTTTAATTTTGGCCTCTTGAAATATTATAATTTTTATAATGATGGTGAATAAGCTTTTAGGTGTATTCCTATTTTGTAGTTCGATTTTTCACTTTGGGCAGGCACAAGTTATGCCTATTGGAATTCAAATCCCGAGTCAATTGAGGCCCTCAGGAAATGTGGGTAACCAAACTATAGGTTCTAACCTAGTAAAACCACGGGTTATTAACACAACAAGAAACGAAAAAAGGTCTGCAGATAGTTTAATTGCAAATCGTGTAAGTCCTGATAATATCATCACGGAGAAGGTAGATACGGCCTTAATTAGTTTACGAAAAAAGATTTTCGGGTATTCTATTTTTAATAATAAGGTTGGCGCATTTGAACCAAATTTAAAGATAGCTACGCCAAAAAGTTATGTAATTGGCCCGGATGATGAATTAATTGTGGATATCAACGGCTATTCTGAGGAGCATTATAATTTGACCGTTAGTCCAGATGGCTATGTTAAAATTAATCGGGTAGGAAACGTTTACGTAGCGGGTTTAACGATTGAGGAAGCAAAAAGCCGGATTATTTACAAATTATCACAAATTTTTGTGGGTCTTCGCAAGGATGGAAGCGGTCCGAGTGCCACAAATTTATATGCAAGTATATCTTTAGGGAACATCCGTACGATCAATGTAAGCATTCAGGGCGAAGTTATGTATCCAGGTACATATTCGGTTTCTTCGTTATCTAGGGTCATGAATGTGCTCTATTTAGCCGGAGGGCCTAATGAACGCGGAACTTTTCGGAATATTCAAATAATTCGAAATAAGAAAATTGTGGCGACTGTGGATCTATATGATTTCTTGACGTCAGGGATTCAAAAAAATGACCTTAATGTACAGGATCAGGATATAATTAAGGTTGGGGTTTATCAAAACAGAATAGAATTAAAAGGTAAATTTAAACGAACTGGGCTATTTGAATTTAATTCGAATGAAAATCTAGCACATGTGATTCAAGAATTAGGAGGAGGTTTTGAGAATGGAGCATTTAAAGATTTAGTAAAAATTACTCGTTATACGAATCGGGATAGAAAATTAATCGATTTGAGTATGGATCTCGCGAATTCATTTACTCCACAAACAGGGGATGAAATTGTAGCTGAATCCATAACGGAAGGAAGATTTGAGAACAAAGTGAGTATAAATGGGGAGGTATTTCGCCCGGGAAATTTTAGTTTGGAGAGTAATCCAAGTTTAATGAAATTGATTCAAAGGGCAGGAGGATTGAAAGAAAACGCCTTTTTAGAGCGTGTTACCATTGAAAGAATTAATGAGGATTTAAGTCCAGTTAATTTATCAGTCAATTTACGAGAAGTCTTAGCTGGTCGCGCTAA
>CAIVPF010000157.1 GCA_903907745.1 uncultured Cytophagaceae bacterium
ATGCCCACCAAAGGCTTTTGAAACATCTTTTTTTGACCAAAAGCGAGTAAGAAAACGCGTTTCCAACGAACACTCGGCCGGTCATTCATCGGAACCGCTTGCGTCATATGAATGGAAGCTGCGATCCAACGAAAGCGATTCCCAATCAAATAACTCATTCCCACCAAGAGGCCAATAAAAAAAAGCTGAGGAACTAAGTCCATAATTGAAATCAAATAATGATGAAAACTAGCTCATTTTTCCCTAAGAAAAAAATCAAAAATTGATATTTTATAACTCTTTTTTCAAAAAGCGACCCGTATGACTACCCTTCACTTTGACGATTTGTTCAGGCGTTCCGGTAGCCATTAATTGACCCCCCGCATTTCCTCCCTCAGGCCCCATGTCAATCACATGATCCGACACTTTGATCACATCCAAATTATGTTCGATCACCAGTACCGTATTTCCTTTATCGACCAATTTTTGCAACACATCCAGCAATAAATTCACATCCTTAAAATGCAAACCCGTCGTCGGTTCATCTAAAACATAGAGCGTTTTTCCCGTGTCTTTTTTGGAAAGCTCTTCGGCCAATTTCACGCGCTGGGCCTCTCCACCCGAAAGCGTCGTCGCATGCTGACCTAAAGTTATGTATCCCAAACCTACTTCCGACAAAGTTTGTACCCGGCGATAAATACGCGGTTGATGTTCAAAAAACTCCAGCGCCTGCTCCACCGTCATGTCCAAGACATCCGAAATCGACTTACCCTTAAACCGTACTTCCAAGGTTTCTCGATTAAAACGCTTGCCTTTGCATGACTCGCATTCGACTAACACATCCGGCAAAAATTCCATCTCGATTTTTTTCCGACCGGCACCTTCGCAACTTTCACATCTTCCTCCCTTCACATTAAAACTAAATCGGCCCGCCTTATAGCCCCGAATTTTAGACTCGGGCAATTCACAATACAAGCTGCGAATATCGCTATATATATTCGTATAGGTAGCAGGATTTGAACGCGGCGTCCGACCAATCGGCGACTGATCCACCTCAATCACTTTATCAATATGTTCCAAACCTGAAATCGAAGCAAAAGGCATCGGTTCACGTTTGGTACGATCAAAAAACTGTTTTAATTTCAATACCAGCGTATCATGAATCAAGGTCGATTTCCCCGAACCCGAAACCCCAGTCACCGTGATGAATTTGCCCAACGGAAAATCCACGGAAACCTTTTTTAGGTTATTACCGGTCGCACCTTTCAATTGAATCACATGTCCATTCCCTTTTCTGCGATTTTTAGGCACCGCGATTTCTAATGCCCCATTTAGATAATTTGCCGTGGGCGTTCCTAATTTTAAAAACTCACTTGGTGTTCCTTGGCCCACGACCTGGCCGCCATGTCGACCTGCGCCAGGACCAATATCCAATATATAATCCGATTCCAGCATCATGTCTTTGTCATGCTCCACAACCAAGACCGAATTACCCAAATCCCGTAAATCCTTTAAGGCGATGATTAATTTTTCATTATCTCGTTGGTGCAAACCGATGGAAGGTTCGTCCATAATATAAAGCACGCCGACTAACTGTGTGCCGATTTGCGTTGCCAAACGAATCCGCTGGGATTCACCGCCCGACAAACTCTTCATCGGTCGATCCAAAGTCAAATAGGTCAAGCCGATTTGCGTTAAAAATCCAACGCGTTTCCGGATTTCTTTGAGGACCTCATGGCCAATTTGTTGTTGGCGATCGGACATCCGTTCCTCGACCCCAGCAAACCAATCTGCCAATTCGGAAATATCCATTTGGGCTAATTCGCCAATGTGTTTCCCGTCAATTTTGAAGTGCAAAGATTCTTTTTTCAAGCGATATCCTTGGCAATCCGGGCATTTTTTGATCACCAAAAAATCCTTTAACCAATCCTGCGTTTTCTCGGAACCGCTTTCCTGTTGGCGCTTTAAAAAATGAATAATTCCATCATATTGTGTGCTCCATTCGGTACCCTCGTATTTCTTGGAAGGAACCGGCACAGGCTCGCTCGTTCCATATAACATGATGTCCATGGCTGGCCGTGGAAACTTGGAAATAGGCGTGGAAAGTCCTACCCCAAACGGTTTTAAAAGCACTTCCAATTGTTTGAAAATCCAAAGTTCTCGGTATTCGCCGATTGGCGCGATAGCCCCTCGAATAATGCTGAGCGATGGATCTGGAATAACTGATTCCTCGGTGATTTCTTCAATGATACCTAGGCCATTGCAACTCGCGCAAGCTCCATAAGGACTATTGAACGAAAAGGAATTCGGGGCAGGTTCATCGTAGGATAAACCTGTTTTCGGATCCATGAGGGTTTGGGAAAAATAATGCAATTGGTTTTTCCCATCTAAGACAAATACCTGTCCTTTCCCCACATTCATCGCGGTTTGCAGACTTTGAGACAGTCGGACCCGTTCGGATTCCTCGACGATAAAGCGGTCGATAACCACTTCGATGTCGTGAACTTTAAAGCGGTCTACTTGCATTTTGTCCTGCAAATCCATCACTTCTCCATCGACACGAACTTTGGTATAACCCCATTTGGCGATTTGAACGAATAATTCTCGGTAATGCCCTTTGCGGCCTTTGACTAATGGAGCCAGTAAAACGACCTTGCCATTGGCAAATTGTGACAGTAAGGTATGGATGATTTGATCGACGGACTGTCTCACCATTTTCTCACCAGATAGGTAGGAAAATGCTTCGGAAGCCCGGGCATATAGTAAGCGTAAAAAATCATAGATCTCGGTGGTTGTGCCCACGGTAGATCTTGGATTTTTAGAGGTAGTTTTTTGTTCGATGGAAATGACGGGTGAAAGCCCTTCGATTTTGTCTACATCTGGCCGTTCCATATTGCCCAAAAAAGAGCGGGCATAGGCGGAAAAACTTTCCATGTAACGCCGTTGGCCTTCCGCATAAATCGTATCGAATGCCAGGGAGGACTTCCCGGATCCGGAAATTCCGGTGATAACGACTAATTGATTTCTTGGAATAGAGACATCGATATTTTTCAAATTATGCTCGCGGGCGCCTAACACCTCGATGTGCGAAAATCCTGTCAAATCGGTAGGCTCCTGCATAGTTGAATTGAAAATTTGAATCCACAAAGGTACAAAAAAAGAGGCTGCCCTTTTCGGGGCAGCCTCAAGAAAAATTGAGTTATTTTATTTGTTCAATAATTGATCAAATGTCAAGCTCACATAGTAGATACTTCCTACGGTTGGGTTCGCCCAGCCAGTCGTATATTGAGCACCTAATATGTTCGAACCACCTACTTTTAAGATTGACTTCATGCTAGACAATTTCTTGCTAATTTGAGCATCTAAGGTATGGAAGGCAGGAATTAAACTTTGTTGAGATTGATTAACCACTTGGTTAACAATTCCTGATTGCCAAACAAATTGATCTTGGTATCTCCAAACTGTGCTGAATCCCCAGCCAGAACCACCGATGTTACGATTTCCTAAGGTAACGTTTGTGCGATAGTTTGGTGTGTTGAAAGCCAATTGGTAATTATCTAAACCCCCATTGTCTTTAACCGCATTGTAAGAAACGTTTGATCCAATAGTCCAGTTAGAACCTAATTGATAATCTAAACTTAATCCCCAACCGTTTGTCACTACCTCATTCTCCACATTCGATGGGAAAGAGAAATAGTTCAAAGCACCTGCGAGGGTAGCTGATGGCTGAGCGACTACTTGACCTGCTGAGAAGTTGGTGTAGTTCGATTGATACACATAGAAGTCAGCTAACATGCGATCTCCCAAAAATCCTTTATATCCAAATTCAACAGTTTGAACTTGCTCTGGTTTCCAAGCCTTGGCTTGATATACTTTCCAGTTGGCAGGATTTGTCGGCGAAGCTAAGATCGATTGCAAGGTATACGAATTACCAGATAATTTATAACGATCTTGAACTGCGGCTAAACCTCCTAATAAACGAGCAGAAGGAGTTAACAAGTTAATGTATTGGTCTTGTGTCGTAGGGATACGGAAACCTGTTTGGTAAGAAGCACGGAAGTTCGAACGACCTTCAGAATAAACCCCTGAAACCCGAGGGCTAAATTGGCCTTCAAAGTTTTCGTTTTTATCGTAACGTACCGAACCCGTTAATTTAAATTTATCTTCAAACATTTTCTTTCCTAATTGCATATATGCACCATATTCAGAAATTGTAAATTCAGAACCATCATCCTTCAATGCGAATAATGTTCCCTCTGAGTTCAAGGCATATTGACGATAAGAAGCCCCCATGATCATTTCTAATTTGTTGTTCAATTTCTCAGTGAAATTGTACATTCCCTCGTAGTGATACAAAGCGGTTTTATCTGTAAACTTAGCGCCAATTGGCAAAGGCTTTCCTTTGATCGCATCTAATGTAGCATTGAATGCTTGCGTTCCAGGTACTAAACGGCCTACATCGGCAACTCCACGAGCTGTCGTATGATAGGTATTGAAAGCTGCTTGTGTACTTGCGATGGCAGCACCAACGGCCGCAGTAGGATTACCTGTTTGCGCTAAAGTCGTTTGTAATACCGTTCCGAAATTCGTCAAAGCTAAGCCGGCGAAAGTCGAGAAGTATTGAGGATACCAAGCTGTACTTGGTTTCGCTGCCTCATTCACTATTTGACCTAAAGTTCCTGTCGCATAAGCTTCTCCAGAATTTTCTTGCGTCGTGAATGCGCGTAAGAAGAAGTTAGATCCTTTTAATTCTGCTTTGTACTGACCCATTCCGAAGTTTTTGATCGAGTAGCGATCCGCACCTGTGTAAATGGTAGTACCTTGTCCATAAGACCCTTGTAAGATCAATTCCACTTTGTCATTAAAGCGATAGTGAACGGCAGCATTGAATTTAATGTTGCGATTTGCATAAGAAGCTAAATCACGCTCTTCATAACCACGGCGTGAGATATTCACGTTTGGCACGATATAACCCAAAATAGCTGCAGGCGTTAATAAACCACCTGTAGCTTTTGAAATTTGGTTAATCCCAGCTGTTAATGGCGATGTTGGATCTCCTAAGACAGGCTTTAAAGAGGTTAACATATTTACGTTTGTCTCATCACCATACATGTTGATACCATTATAGGCAAGGTTTGTTGACTGCCAACCTGGTCCTAAGGTAGAACCATTCAAAAGTGATTGATCCCGATAATCTGTGGCTTGCCAATCTTCCGCACTTAAGGAAGTGAAGTTAATTTTATAGGCAAATTTGTTATTAAAGGCTTGTGCATAGCGAATCGAAATATCGCTGTAAGGAGTGGTTTGCGTTGCACGATTGGCTGCAGACATCACACCGGCTTTCACTTGAGCACTTAATCCTTGATACAAGAATGGGCTTTTTGAATTCATCAAAATGATACCATTCATGGCATTTGGACCATACAATGCAGATGCTGCGCCTGGCAATACATCTACTCCTTCTAAGTCTAATTCCGAAATACCTACGATATTACCCACGGAGAAGTTCAAACCTGGGGCTTGATTATCCATGCCATCGATTAACTGAACCACACGTACGTTACCATTGCTATTAAATCCACGCATATTAATGGATGAAAATGACAAAGATTGTGTACTGGTTTCAACCCCTTTTAAGTTACGTAAAGCATCATAAAAGGAAACCGCAGCAGTTTCGCGGATCGCACGGATGTCCATTTTTTCAACGGATACCGGTGATTTCATCACGCTTTCCTCGATACGGGAAGCCGATACAACGACATCTTGTCCCATGAATGATTGTTCTTTTAAAACAACTTTCAAATCGGACGTAGATTCTTTTACAACAATCTCTTGACGCTCATAACCGACCATAGAAACCACTAAGGTAAAAGGTGTAGGAGTAGAGGTCGTCAAGGAGAAATTACCTTTGGCATCCGAAATGGTACCAATTACCTTTCCTTTAACGGCAAGACTAACACCGATCAAGGATTCTTTTGAGGCTGCATCTGTTACTTTTCCACCTACCTTAGTTTGAGCAAAAGCCGATAAACTAAGTAGGAGAAACACTGCGAAAACCGGCAGACTTTGAGTAAAAAAGTTTTTCATAATGATGAATTTGAAGGAAATGATTTAACTATTTGGTTTCACTTTGGTGACAAAGCTACTCCTAAATTTAAATTAATTTATAGTATGTATCAAAAAATTGATAATTTTTCAGCAAATATTTTCATTGCCTCCCCCATAAAATCAGCCTTTTGGTATTTTTAACTTCTAAAAAGGATAATTTCTTGTTAGCTTTGACCCGTAATTTTTAAGGATGAATAAAATTAAACCACTTCTACTGATTTGTTGTTTTGCGTTTTATCTGTGCAGTTGTAAAACAGCAGTACCCACAAGATTAGGAATTCGTTGGAATCAAAGCCCGATTCCTGCGGAAGTTGATTATTCAAAGGAGGCTAATTGGGCCGCCTTACCCACGAAAAAAGATCTAGCCGATTCCATACCCAAAGGCGCACCGTTTACGGATGAGCAAAACTCGGCAGCAGCTGATGTATTTTTCATTCACCCGACGATTTTGACCTATGCACCGACCAACGAATATCAGTGGAACGGCTCCGTCGAAGATTCTTTTTTAAACAAAAAAGTGGATGAATTAACCATCTTAAATCAAGCTTCCATTTTCAATGGTGCTGGTAGAATTTATGCTCCGCGTTATCGACAAGCCCATTATTTCGCCTTCGTAACCTCATTCAAAGAGGATAAAGACGCGGCGCTGGGTATCGCCTACCAGGATGTTAAAAAAGCTTTTGACTATTATCTAGCTCATTATAATCAAAACAGGCCTATTATCATCGCATCGCATAGCCAAGGAACGGTTCATGCTACGCAATTAATTAAGGAGTATTTTGACGGGAAGCCTCTGGGGAACAAATTAGTTGCCGCTTACATCATTGGCATCGCCACACCCAAAAACGTATTTCAAAACATCAAACCTTGTGAAAACGCCACGCAAACCGGTTGCTTTATCGCCTATACCACATTTCTGAATGGCTATTTGCCAGATTGGCATCCAAAGACAAGCACGAATCTCGTGTCAACCAATCCAATCACTTGGACATTGGATGAAAGCTTTGCCTCGCAAAAACTAAATCAAGGTGGCGTATCCTATGGATTTAAATGGGTTAAAAATTTCGCAGACGCACAAAACCATTTAGGTGTTTTATGGACGCATACTCCTTATGTATTTGGAAGGCAATTCGTTCATATCAAAAACTGGCATACGGCTGATTTAAATTTATATTACGCTCCCATTCGCGAAAATGCAAAGGTACGAGTTCGCACCTATTTAAGTAAACAATAAGGCATGAAAAACACCTTCTTAATTATCATGGCTGGGGGAATCGGAACCCGTTTTTGGCCCATCAGTCGAAGTACAAATCCTAAACAATTTCATGATGTGTTAGGAGTGGGGAAAACAATGCTCCAACAAACCGCCGAGCGATTTGAGGGTATTATCCCAACAGAAAATATTTATGTCGTAACAAGTGCGGAGTTTGCTGATATCGTCCAAGAGCAATTGCCCTTTTTGACGCCTGATCAAATTCTAAAAGAACCGCAACGCCGAAATACGGCCCCTTGTATCGCTTATGCAGCTTATAAAATCGGGAAAAAACATCCGCATGCTAAATTAGTGGTAGCCCCCGCGGATCATGTGATTTTAAAAGAAGTGGCCTTTCAGTCCAAAATTAAAATGGCTTTGCACGCGGCATCCGAACCTTGTTTAGTTACACTTGGCATTTTACCTACTCGCCCAGACACGGGATATGGTTACATTCAATATCTACCGAGCGAAGATGAGGCCAAAACGGTGAAAACCTTTACGGAAAAACCGAATGTCGAACTAGCCGAAGCATTTTTAGAAAGTGGAGATTATGTGTGGAATGCCGGTATTTTTATTTTTAGCATCCCCACTTTCAAACGGGAATTGAATAAACACCTATCTCGGATGGCTGAGCAATTCGAAGAAGGTTTAATTCACTATTATACGGCCGGCGAAGAAGATTTTATTCGCAAAGTTTATGCGGTTTGCAAAAGCGTTTCCATAGACAATGGCGTGATGGAAAAAGCCCAAGAGGTGAAGGTTATTCTGGCAGATATCGGTTGGTCCGATTTAGGAACTTGGAAATCCCTCTATGAAATCAAGGAGAAGGACGAAAACGGGAATGTAATTGAAGGCCAAGTTATGGTATTTGAGACGGAAAAGTGTATTATAAAAACGCCTCAACATAAATTAGTCGTTATTCATGGCCTAGATAATTTTATTGTTGCCGAACACGGAAACGCACTCATGATCTGTCCTAAAGACCAGGAACAACAAGTGAAATTATTTGTGGAGGAAGCGACGAAATTAGACCAAAGTTTTAGCTAAATCGCAGTTATTCGCTAGGTCAATTAAGGACTGAAAATCTCGAAGGATGTGAATTTCGGTGGGAACATTCACTTCTTTTTGTAAAACCTGATATCCGGTGAGCAGCAATTGTGAATTCGGCATATCCTTCACCATGTTATTTAAATAAACCTGAATCGCATCTGCATTGGGTTCCGAAGTAAACACCGAAAAAATATAGTCTGGCTGATGAATTTCATAGGCTAGTAACAATTCATCATAAGGCAACGATTGACCTAAATACACCACAGAATGCTTTCTTGCCCGGAAAACATAATTCGCAAATAGCAAGCCGATTTCATGTAATTCTCCTTCAGGCAGATATAATAAGAATTTTTTCGCGCTAGGCTTTAAACATAATTCTTGAGAATCAATGGCTGAAATGACTTTTTGGCGAATTAAATGGCTAATAAAATGTTCCTGCGCTGGCCCTACAGAACCTGAAAGCCATAAGGTTCCTAGGCGACGCATGAAAGGATAAATAATGTTCAACATGTAACTTTCAAAGCCATGCGTATCTACGATGTTTTTGGTTAAATGTTGGAAACGATTTTCATCCAAATCCATCATGGCCACCGTTAATGCTTGAATTTGATCGGGAAAATCGAGTTGGCTCTTGGACAATTCTAAGATTTGACTTGCAATTTCGTCCTCGGACATTTTCGCGATCTCGGAGATCTTAAAGCCTCCTTTATCTTGCAGGAGTGCAATATTTAAAACCAATTTTAACTCCGAATCACCATAGGAACGAATATTTGTATCACTTCTGGTGGGATGCAAAATGGCATAACGTTGTTCCCAAATCCGCAAGGTATGCGCTTTGATGCCACTTAAATGCTCCAGATCTTTGATCGAATAACTACTCATCAAGAGAAAAACCTAAAAGGTTTAAAATTGTTTTCATTCTGAAAATTATTTCCATTGTAATAAAATCCAGTGCCCTAGAAAGAATAAAAATTGAAGCATCGCAATAACGCGAAATAAACTGGATTTAAAAGTAAATGGTCCAGATTGTAAGACATAATGAAAAAAGAAACTCGCTAACCACCAGGCAGCAAAATTCTGAATCGGAATCTGGCCACCCGCCCAATGCCAAAAATCAAAATGAATCGCCACAGGTTCGATCAATACATCCAAGGCCGTCATCAGGCCAGCCCCTAAGGCTGCATTCCCAATTTTTCCACCTAGATTCCATTCTGAAACGACCGCTTGGGTAGACAGCACCAGCACTAACCAATTAATCCCAATCGTAAATGGTACCTTTAAAAAAGAGGCTCCCAGGGTGGCCCCATAGGCATATTGACCAAAAATTTTACCTGTTCTTACACCCTGAACTTCCAAAAACCAGGCTGAAAATGCGATGAGTACCAGCATCAAATAGGTCATGAAACTGGGTTTGGGATGATATGCGAAACAAATAAAACCCGTAAACCAAAGGGTCAAAGGGACCAAGGAAGTAAACCATTGCGCTGTCGCAGGAATGTGCATGCCGATTAATCCAGCGGCATATAAGACCATTAAAAAACGTTTCAGAAAAATAGGATTCATAACAAATAAAAGGTTTTAGCTCACCAGCCCTCCGGCTTGTGTAGGATATATCCATCTTTTTTTTCGATTTCGAGGGGTAATTGGCATTCAATTAATTTTTGTCGGCCGATAATCTGATTCGCCCGGGCAACCTCCGCCACCGAATTATTATGGCGACCCGGAGGAAAAAACACAACCACCGATTTATCCAAAAATACCGTATTGACCGACTCGATACAGGGCACAAAATCGCTATCACCCGATATTAAAATAGCAGTATCGTAGGCATCTAAATGAGCATCCATCAACAAATGCGTCGCAATATTCACATCCGTCATTTTTTCCGTGGGTAAAATCCAATCGTGACCACATTCCCGGCATTCCATAAATTTTGCTTGGTAAGACCCATAAATTAAATCGACCCCCTGGACTTCCAAGGCCTCTAAATAAGTGTTTTGACGCTTTTCTTTGGGTGGATTGTGGGTAATGCGACTCGTAAAAAATTTAATCGCGATAAGCGTTTGATTGGCATGAATGAACCCTTTGATAAGTTTTGCGACGTCTAACCACTTGCAATGCCTTAATCCTGAATCAAGCATCCCAAAATAGAGATTCGATCCATCCACGTAGGCAATAACACGCTGTTTATCTTTTATTTCGGATTCCAATGCTTATCTTTGTCAGGTGCTCCCCCAAAGATAGCATCTTTGGGCTGATGCCTCACCTAGGTGGGGCATTTACTTTTTTAGCCTGGTACAAAAAAAGTCTCAGTGTTTCCACTGAGACTCTAATTTTCTAAACTCGGGCGGATGATGGGGCTCGAACCCACGACCAAGCGCACCACAAACGCCTACTCTAACCAACTGAGCTACAACCGCCATTTAGGACTGCAAAAATACGCAAAGGATGCTATAATGCAAACCCGATTTAAAAAATTAGGGAGAAATTTATCAAATCTCCCCGATTTTCTATTTTTGAGCAGACAAATAACGCGCCTCCGCCTTATTCCAATCTACCACACTCCAGAAAGCATCAATGTAATCCGGACGCTTGTTTTGGAATTTTAAATAATAAGCATGCTCCCAAACGTCCAATCCAATCACGGGAAATCCTTTCACATCAGCCACATCCATCAACGGATTATCTTGATTCGGTGTAGAAGAAACCGCTACGGACCCATCTTTTTGAGCCACTAACCAGGCCCAACCTGATCCAAAACGAGTTAAACCCGCCTTCTTAAATTCTTCCTTAAAGGCATCAAATGAGCCGAATTTTGCATCAATGGCCTTTGCCAACGTACCCACAGGCGCGCCTCCACCACTTGGAGATAAAATATTCCAAAACAAATCATGGTTAAAATGGCCACCGCCGTTATTGCGGACAGCTGGCGCTAAGGTCGAAATCGAGGCAAATAATTCTTCCAACGATTTCCCTTCCAAGGCCGTACCCGTCACAGCCGCATTTAAATTGGTCACATAAGCATTATGATGACGATCGTGGTGAATTTCCATGGTCAACGCATCAAAATGCGGTTCTAATGCATTGTTTGCATAAGGTAAAGGTGCTAGTTCAAAAGCCATATCAAATTGAATTAAATTGTTCGAATTACTAATTTATACATTTATCTCCGCATGGAGAAAAATTCCTTTAAAAGGGTCTCCGATTCCTCCGCTAAAATTCCCGAAACCACCTCCGTCTTCGGATGCAACACTTGCTTTCCCAAACTCGAAAATCCACGTTTTTCTTCGGTGGCCCCATAAACCAAACGGCCCAATTGAGACCAATAAATCGCCCCCGCACACATCAAACAGGGCTCCAAGGTCACATACAAGGTACAATCTTTCAAATATTTTGCGCCGATTGTTTGGGCCGCTGAGGTGATGGCTAGCATCTCCGCATGCGCCGTCACATCCGTCAATATTTCTGTTTGATTATATGCCTTCGCGACCACTTTTCCTTGACATACCACCACCGCACCGACCGGAATTTCTTCCTCCTCGAGTGCGCGAGCTGCCTGGCGCAAAGCCAAACCCATGTAATATGAATCTTCGTTTGGCAGCATTAAGCAGGCATTTGAATCACTTGATTACGCAAATAAAAATCGACAAGCACCAAAGCCGCCATCGCCTCCACAATCGGTACCGCACGCGGAACAACACATGGATCATGCCGCCCTTTCCCCGAAACCGTTATTTTATCCCCCGCCTCATTCACACTATCCTGATCAATCATAATCGTAGCCACCGGCTTAAATCCAACCCGGAAATAAATAGGCTCACCATTCGATATGCCGCCTTGAATTCCTCCGGAATGGTTGGTCAACGTACGAATCGACCCATCCTCCTTTTTCACAATCACATCATTATGCGCAGAACCGCGCAAGCTAACCCCCTCAAATCCACTTCCATATTCAAAGCCCTTCACCGCATTAATGCTCAACATCGCCTTTCCCAATTCCGCATGCAATTTATCAAAAACCGGTTCTCCCAATCCCACCGGACATCCCGTGATATAGGCCGAAATCACACCCCCCACTGAATCACCTTCTTTTCGAATTTGATCGATATACGTAAACATTTTCTCCGCTAACACAGGATCTGGGCAACGAACCGCATTGCTTTCCGTCAGGCCTAAATCCAATTCCTCCACTGGGGTTTCTAATTTCAAAGTGCCCACTTGGGATACATAGGCCGAAATCTGAACACCTATTTTTTTCAAAACCATTTTAGCCAAAGCTCCCGCAGCTACTCGGGCCACCGTTTCCCTTGCCGAACTGCGACCGCCACCGCGATAATCTCTTAAACCATATTTAGCAAAATAGGTGTAATCCGCATGTGATGGCCTAAATTGATCTGAAATGTGCGCATAATCTTTAGATCGCTGGTCTCCGTTCCAGACTAACATCGCAATGGGTGTCCCCGTCGTTTTCCCTTCAAAAACCCCTGATAAAATCTCGATTGAATCGGCCTCCTTGCGTTGGGTTGTAATCCGAGATTGACCTGGTTTTCGACGGTCGAGTTCCGACTGAACAAATTCCAAATCAAAATCGATGCCCGAAGGACAACCTTGAACCACCACGCCCACAGCAGGACCATGGGATTCCCCAAAGGTGCTTATCTGAAATAATTTTCCGTAAATACTTCCCATATTAAATTATTTTGGCCTTTTCCAAACCAAGTATACAATGACAGCACCCATACCCATTAAGATCAAATTGACCACTTGGCGCCAATTTACCCATCTTCCCCAAACCACATCCAAGGTATCTTTTAATTCAATCCCTCGGTATAAATCGCCTTCCCTTTGCAAGGTATTAAGCTTGTTATCGGAAGATTTTCCAGCGACAAGCAAGGTTAATTTCGAACGCAATGTGTCAAATTTCTCCGTTTTAACATTAAAATAAATCCATTGGAAATATTTTCCGAGAACAAATTTACCTGGTTGTTTGGGAATTACTTGAATTATTTCGGTTTTATTCCCAAACATTTTTTCCCGGAATGGAGCTATGGATGTGGATGTAGACAAGGTTGAAAAATCCAAGAAATAATCCGAATCCACCCGTTTGGAATCCCATAAAATACTATTGCCATCCCCAACTAAACTTGGGGAATATTCAATTATTTGACCCGTAAATGGATTTTCAGTGGTGATTTTTTCCACTAATTGAAAATTACCAACGGGCACCCGGCCACTCAAAGGATGCTGAGGAAGAATTTTTGGCTGAATAATAAACGGACTACTGAAAAAGAAGAGGGCCTTTTTTTCAAGCGATTTTGACTGTAGCTGAAGTACTCGAAAACGCAGGGCAGGAATTTGAATGGCCCGCGAATCCAAGGGAAAATAACTTGCCTGAAAAAATCGATATTCCGTATACGATTTTCCTTTGATGCTTACTTTTAAAATACGTTCGCTACTTAATCCAAAATTCTCTTCCCAACAATTTCGTGGTTTAATTTGCTGAATCAATTGTGGGATTTGCACATCATTTTGATCAAATTCCAAGGCCAGCGCATTCGATTCCGGAACAAAAAAAGACATTTTCAGCGTAAATCCTTGCCCTAAAAATGGCCTAGTCAAATCCGTCGAGACGATAAAAAAAGGCTGATTGGCTTTGCCGTTTAATTCAGTCGGAATGGATTGGGCCTCCTCGATTTCCTCCGATTCTAAGGTACTTGGCGAAACAGCAAGGGTGAAGGCCTCGATTTGAAGCGTTTGTTGGCCAGCCTCCACTTCCAAGGTCGGAATGGCCAAATTTCCTATCGCCGGCACTTCATAATATTGCGAAAAAGTTAAGGATTGAATAAATTGTCCGTTGACCATATTGGTCGATTTACTCCGACTAATCCCTTGTTTTTTAAGGTTGGGTATTTCTGGGAAACGATAACCTGGAACGAGGTCGCTGGAGGCATTCGGGCTAGAGAACACAATTGAAATGACAAAGGGTTCATTCATTGTAATGGCCTTCGACGGTACCTGAACGGATACGGATTCTTTGGTCTGTCCAAAAACCTCGCAAAAAACAAGGTTGAACAAGCCTAAAAAAAGAATACAAAATCGAAAATTTCGTGCCATTCCCGCAATTTACATAATTTGCGCGGCAGAAATTCAGGGTTTACCGAAAATTTGCCAACGCATGGAAATTCCTAAGGCCACATAATAATCATTCCCATGCGTAAGACTTCGGCCCAAAGAGGCATCTAATTTGACATGGTCACTCACATAATAAGCGATGCCGCCATCGACCCAATGATCCGTATCTAGCGATGGAATGCGGCCAAAAGCCTCCACATAGGCATACCCACGCTTTCCAATCAGGACATTAGGCGCAATACGATAAATCCCCTCCACGGACCCATTACTATGAAATTCTGAACCCAAATTATAGCCAATTCCTACCTTCCTGCTTAGATCAATTTGACAGGTAATGACTACATCTGCGAGGGAATGGGGTAGCGTGTTTCGTTCGCTTTCGTCGCGGTTGAGGTTGGCCAACTGGTAATGACTTATGATGGAAGTTCGGGGAATCCACTTATTACCAGGATGCAGGGACCATTTGAACCCGATGGCTTCAGATTGGAAGGACAGCCTTTCTCCATCCTTTTTTGTACCGATCAAAATATACCGAAGTTCTAATCGGCGATGAATCCCATATTTAATCAAGGAGGTCGGTAGCAAAAATTCAGAAGATTCAAGACTTTTATGCGCATTAAAGCCCATTTCTATTTGCATAAAACCCTTTTTTACAATAAAAGGACATTCTGTTTGATCAGGACGATCTGTCTCCATTCGCCCCTCCTGCTGCGCCAGCACGGAGAAACTCATCAACAAACATAAAAATAGAGCCCAGAAACGAATCATGGACAAATATAGTAAATTTTTAGACTTACCTAAAAATTTATTTAGCCTTCCCGATCGTGAATCCTAAAACGCCGGCGAATTCGGCAAACCAGATGGATTGGTCGGCGGAATCAACTGACCGGCCGGTGGTATGAACATCCCATAAATTCGTGTAACCTCCTTTGACATCTGCTTGGAAGAACAAAAGTCGGGTTAGGTTAAGTCGGAGGCCTGTCCGCGCGGAGGCTCCGGCACCGGCAAGGTTCCAATAATTATTTTGACCCACGCTAAATAAACGTACATCCGACCGAGGAACGACAACGCCCACTCCGAGCCCGTTTACCCAATCCAATTGCATTTTACCCGCTTTCGCATGCCAAAGCGGCTTATAATGATCGATTTCAATAGCCGCATAATTAAACCCATCCGTATGTTCGTAATCCACAAAATCAGTGGGGTTGATGACAAAAGGGGAACTGGAAAATTTTCCGACATAAGCCGGATTCACGGCAATGCTTGGATTGGAAACTTGGGCGGCAATATTTCCGGTGATTCGCGTATTTTGAAAATCATCGACTACGTATTTCATATGATCCCAACCGATGCTGATCGACCAATTTTCCTTAAAAAAATAACCCGCGTGAAAATTAAATTGTGGAATCGAAAACAAAGACGGATTAAAATAGGTTTCAAAGCCATCAAAGGCCGTAGGGGCATCAGAAGCGGAAACATTCGCGAGGGTAAAATCATAGCCCGGCCCTTTGAAATGAATATCAGAACCGGGATAGGCCGAACGATTGTAACCCCAAAAAACGAAAGAAGTACCTTTCCTTTTTAAGTTTTGGCCGAAGGTCGAGAAACTTAGAATAAAAAATAAAATAAAATAATGACGCATTAGAAACAATTTAATTCCTGCAAATTTGAGAAATATTATGGTGGGAAAAGAATCAGTTTTATGATTATTATCAGAAAAATAAATTTTCATTCCATTATTTAAAAGACAAATCAGTAAATTGCATACCCGATTGAAACAATTTTTATTCAAAAGGAATTTAGAAACATGAGAAAACCAGGGATAAAATTTGAATATAAAACTTTCAGCTTAGGTACAGAAATTACCGAGGAGCAGAAAGAGTATTTCAAAAAATATGGGGTAATTCATTTCAAGAAGTTTATTTCCCCAGAAACTGCAGAAATATTTATTAGTGAATTATCTGCCATTGAAAAAAAATGGCTAGAGGAAGGCGTTCAAAAAATCAATGGCATTCCTTTGAAATTTGGAAAGAATCCGGAGGGAGAAGACATGATTCAGCGGATGTGTTTTACCAATAAATACAGTAGTGTTTTAGCTGAATTTTTAAAGGATCCTCGTTTGAGTCAATTAATCGAATTCCTGGCTCCTTACGAAGGTCGTATTTCTGAGGAGGAAAAAGATGGCTTGGTATTTAATCATTATATCAACCAGCCGAATTCAAAATTCACCCAAATGGGTTGGCATACCGATAGTCCTAGGGATTTATTTTTAGGACAGAAAATATTACCTATGTTAAATGTGGGTATACATTTGGATAATTGCCCTTCCGCAAATGGAGGCTTGCGCGTTATTCCGGGAACGCATAATCAAAGTGTCCTTAAATTATTGTTTGGTAAGAAACAATTCATCGATCATAAACCTGATACGCGGGAAGTGGCTTTTGAAATTGAAAAAGGAGATTTAACCATACACGATGGTCGCTTATGGCACCGGGTGGAAGTTTCGCCTAATTTTGGCGAAAAATCGCGTCGACGCGTGATGTATGTACCTATCATCACGGGGAAATTCAAACCCAAATCGGAAAATAGTAAAACGCCATTTTACCACCGCTTTTCCAAGGTGGTTACAAAATAAAAGAAATAGTAAAATTAAAACCGTCCCGAAAAGGCGGTTTTTTTATGCCTTCGATTCCATGTAGGATTGGAGGATAATCGTCGCTGAAACACGATCCACCGTACCTTTTTCCCGACGGTCCTTCTTCGACATACCACCAGCAATCATGGCCTGCATCGCTAATTTGGATGTAAAACGTTCGTCATGCTCTTCTAAAGGCATTTCTGGAAATTTCTTTTTGAAGGATTTTATGAAAAAACGAACCCCTGCCGTAGAATCGGTGTCGGAATTATCTAAATTTTTAGGCATTCCGATAACCACTTTATCCACCCGCTCTTTCGTAAAATAAGTCTGTAAATACGCTAATAAGGTGTGTGTAGGAACCGTATCCAAGCCGTTGGCAATGATTTGTAAGCTATCCGTCACGGCGATTCCCGTCCGTTTCAATCCAAAATCAATGGCTAAGATTCGGCCCATATTTATTTGATGTAACCCTTGTCGCGTAGGATTTTGTCCATCAATTTCTTATCGTTTTCATTCGTAAAAATCGTAAAAGGAAGATACATAAATTGATAATTTCCCATTTCCATAATATAGGCCTCCTTGTCTTTGTAAGCGCGAATAATCATGTCCCATTTCAACATGCCCCCTTCTTTCTCCGAAATTTTCATCATGATTTGACGCGAATCCAATTCATAGCGGTATTTGTCGAACAATTGTTTGTATTGCGCCAATTGGGTAATCCCCGTAAATTGAATCAACCAAAAAAGCACATATCCAATCGCCCCAATGGCCACAAAAATATAGATCCAATAATTTTTATAGGTACCTGTTAGGTTCAAGGCCACATTGGCTAAAATTAAAACCAAGGGCACAAAAGACCATTTCCATTGTTTAGAAAATAATTGACGCATACATAATCCAATGTATTTGTTTTTTTCTAAGCCATATTTTTTCGTCTTAATTGCGAGCGGATTGGAAGGAGCTTGCATCTGTTGGCGTTGCTGCGCCCCGTACATTTTGGCCATATTAAAATAAATTTAAACGCTAAATAAAGCGTAAAGGTACAAAATTTGGATTATTTTGGTAATTTTAAATGCTATTTCGCATAATAAAACACAGCATGTCGGCAAAACAACTTTTAGACGGACCCGCATTACTTCAAAAAATCAGACGAATTGCTTTTCAGATTTATGAAAATAATTTTGAAGAAAAGGAAATCATCATCGCTGGGGTTATTGGGGAAGGTTATGCGCTGGCAGAATTTATTTGTACTCATTTAAAGGAAATTTCAAAATTGTCAGCTAAAGCCGTGGCCATCCGTTTAAATAAAGATGTGCCCTACGAAAGTCCTGTGGAATTTGATTGTGAACTTTCCCTTTTTGAAAACAAAGTGATCATTGTCGTGGATGATGTGTTAAATACCGGCCGGACATTTTCCTATTCCTTAGCTCCATTTTTAAGCATTCCGGTGAAGAAAATACAAGTGGCCGTATTGGTGGACCGAAACTATCGAAAATTCCCTATTTCAGCGGATTATATCGGGTATGAATTATCCACGACCCTGGCCGAACATGTTCAAGTGGTCATTTCCGACCCAAAAACACGTGGCGTTTATTTGAATTAAGCTTGCCAAATTTCCCAGGCTTTATCAGCCTGACCATGCAACATATCGATTCCCGTATGTATTCCCCCAATTCCCTGCGCTAAACCCCTTTTTAAAAATTCCGTTTCCAAAGGATTGTAGACCAAATCATAAAAATAATGCTGCGCGCCCATCCGCTCGTAAGGCAATGGCGGACACGTATCTAAATTCGGAGACATGCCTAATGGCGTTGTATTTACAATAAGCCCTATTTGATCTAATAGCTCAGGAAGCATTTCATAGGAAATTGTATCTTCGGTGGCCACTCGGGAAACTTTTATTACTTCGATCCCCAAATCTTGAAGTGCAACGATGACCGCTTTGGCCGCACCGCCCTGACCTAAGACGAAGGCTTTTTTACCGAGGAATTTTTCAAAAGCTGGCCACTGTTCGAGCGTCTTTCGAAAGCCCCAATAATCCGAATTATAGCCAATTTTACGGCCATTTGGCAATATTTTAATCGTATTTACGGCTCCAATTTGTTCCGCGGCAGGATCTATTTCATCCAAAAAAGCCATCACCTCTTGTTTGTAGGGAATCGTCACGTTCAAGCCGCGCAAGGTATTCGCATGCAAGGCAAATAAGGCTGGCAATTCCTCGATGCTCGGAATCGGAAACTGTTCATAGGAATGACTTTCTGATACATTCAGGGTCTCAAACTTTTCAGTAAAATATTTTTTGGAAAAAGAATGTCCTAGCGGATATCCAATCAGACCATATTGCGCTGAAATCGCCATGTTATTTGCGTGAAAAAATTTGCTTGATGCCTCCTAAAAGAATGGGCAAAACAGATACAAATACGATGCCTAAGACGACCTTTTCGAAATTTTCTTTGACGAAAACATTATCCCCTAAATAAAATCCGGCAAGCGAAATGGACGTTACCCAGAACGTCGCGCCTAAAAAACCGTACAATAAATACACAGGATAGGACATCCGTCCGGCGCCGGCAACAAAAGGCGCCACGGTCCGGACGATAGGTACAAAACGAGCTAAAATAACCATTTTAGAGCCGTATTTGGCATAAAAAGCCTCGGTTTGTTCAATATGCGAACGCTTCAAAAACAAGATCTGCTCCCTTTCTTGAATCCATGAACTGAAATAACGACCTAAAAAATAATTTAATTGGTCGCCTAATAAAGCCGCGATAATCAACATGGGAATGACGGTACTTAAGGCCAATTGGCCCGAAGCCGCCGCGAGAAGTCCAACCGAAAACAACAAAGAATCACCGGGCAACAAAGGCATGACCACCAAACCCGTCTCCACAAAAACGATGGCAAATAAAAGCGCATAGGTTAATGAACCATGCGCCGAAATAAATTCACTTAAAAAAGTGAGGGGATCTTTTAACAGATCAAGCAAAGATTGCAGCATAAAAAGAAGCCTTTATTTCGTCAAAAAATGATCAAATGTATCCCCACGCAAACCTAATCGAATGGTTTCTAAGGATATGACTTCATTAGGGGCGATATTGCCGACGTTCACGTTTGCGCCGACTAATTTCACAAACCATACTTGTTGGGATTTCTGTGGCGCCTCCCATATAATTTTTTCCTCTGGAATTTCTGTCAAAATCTCCTCTACCAAGCCCTGGCGAACTTCGCCTGAAGAACGGAATAAACCTACATTCCCCCCTTCGCGTGCCTCCCCAATGACCTTCCACGAACCCGCTTCCAATTCCATCTTCATTAACTTAATCCATTTGTATGGCGGAATGATTTTGGCTTCATCTTTGGAACCAACTTCGGACAAAACAGTTACTTGTTGAGACAAGGTGCGTATAAACTCACATTTCACCTCGGATTCCATGTCGACTGAACCGTCTGAAACTTCCGCATATTCCATGCCGTATTGATCCAATACACGACGGTATTCATCCACCTGGCCTCGAATGTAAAAGGCCTCAAATAAAGTACCACCAAAATATACTGGAATACCTGCTGATTTATAAATCGCTAATTTTTCTTTCAAATTAGGCGTTACGTAAGACGTAGCCCACCCTAATTTAACAATATCAGTATGTGCGCCCCCCATCTCTAAAAAATCCTCTACTTGGCGAAGACTTAATCCCTTATCCATCACCATGGTTAAACCTTTTTGACGTGGCTTTTCGGTTCTTTCTGGAATCTGTGATAAATTGTAATTCATAAGTTTAGGGCATTTTGTTTCTAATTATTCGTTTGTTAGGCATTTATCTGACAAAAATAAGCATTCCTACTGATTGTGGCAAACCATTTTCGATTCTATTCGTTAGATAATAAATCCTTATTTCATTATATATTTGTCAAAATAAAATCAACATCCATGAAAAACATTGCGCTTCTTTTCATTACATCCCTACTAATTTCTAACATGAGCTTGGCAAGCAATTCAAATGCCGACGTCATTTTAGGTGAATGGCTTTCTCAAGAAAAAGACGGGAAAATCAGTATTTTCAAGCAAGGAGATAAGTATTATGGGAAAATCTCCTGGGGAAAAACTCCTGGCAAAAAGGATACCAATAACCCTGATACCAAATTAAAAAACCGAGACCTCCTCGGATTAGTCATTTTACAAGATTTCAAATTCACAGGGTCCACTTGGGAAGAGGGGAAAATTTATGACCCAAAATCGGGGAAAACCTATGATTGCATTTTAAAAGTAAAGGATAACAATAAAATATTGGAAATCCGTGGTTATGTGGGTGTACCGATGTTCGGTCGGACCGCCACCTGGACTCGTCCTTAATTTTATTTTCTTTTCTTCCGCCTAGTATACTTATATGAAACCCAACGAACAAGTTATTGCCTTCCTCAAACAAAACCTTAACCGCAAAATTGTGGACGGGAACCCTAACCCAATCTCTGCTTGGTTAGATGGTACGCTGAAAAAAGCCGAATTGGGGAGCATTTCAGTGGAATTTGAAGTTCGGGAGGACCAATGCAACCATGCCGGTGTGCTCCATGGGGGAATCATTTCCACCATGTTGGATGAATTGATGGGCATGACCCTGATTACCGTTGAAATAGACCATCTCTATGTTACGGTTAACCTACATGTGGATTTTCTTTTTGGTGCCAAAGCGGGGGAAATCGTCACCGTCACTTCTGAGGTTTATCGGGTAGGTAAAAAAATCGCCAATGTGGAAGCGAAAATGTACAACGCCGACGGGAAAATTTTAGCAAAAGGGAGCAGCAATTTGGCGGCTACATCTATACCCATTCCCCGTTAGGAAAGTAATTGGTATACAGCAAAGGCCGATAGATAAGCCAGCGCTGTCATGTAGCTAAATTGGATCAAGGGATATTTCCAAGACTTTGTTTCTCGGTAGGTTGTCGCCAAAGTACTCATGCATTGCATCGCAAACGCATAAAAAATCAGTAATGAAAAGCCCAAAGCCATGTCATAAAGGGGCTTCCCCGTGGCGGGATTGATTTCTGCGCGCATGCGGTTTTTGATCGTTGCGTTTTCATCCTCCACTTCCCCACCTAAACTGTAGATGGTAGACATGGTCCCAACAAAAACCTCCCGAGCGGCAAAAGAAGTAATCAAGGCAATCCCAATTTTCCAATCATAGCCCAGAGGTCGAATCGCCGGCTCAATGAATTTGCCGAAATGCCCGGCATATGAATTCTCTAATTTTTCAGAAGCAATTTTATTGGATAAGGGAATACCCGTCAAATTAGGATTTGCTTGTTTTACCTGCTCCGCCACTTTCCCCATACTTTCACCCGGTCCATAACTTGCCAAAACCCAAAGGACAATGGATATCGCCACAATAATCTTACCCGCCTCAAAAACAAAGGCATTCACTGAATTCCAAATGGTTAAGGCCACGTGCTTAAAGCGCGGACCCTTGTAAGTCGGCAATTCCATGATGAAATAACTGCGCTCTTTCGCCTTTAAAATCAATTTCATCACATAGGCCGAAACCAATGCCATAAAAAAGCCCAATAAATACAAGATAAATAAGGCCAATCCTTGCAAATTAAACATGCCAAAAAGAGTACTTTTTTCCGGAACCACCAAGGCGATCAACACCGTATAAATGGGCAAACGCGCCGAACATGACATCAAAGGCGTCACCAATATCGTAATCAAGCGATCTTTGCGCGAGCCGATCGAACGCGTGCTCATGATCGCCGGGACCGCACAAGCGACCCCTGAAATTAAGGGCACGACCGATTTTCCATTCAGCCCAAAACGACGCATCAATTTATCCATGATGAACATCACCCGTGACATATAGCCCGTTTCCTCGAGCAGGGAAATAAATAAAAATAAAAAGGCGATTTGCGGCACGAAAATTAAGACGCCTCCGATACCAGCAATGAGGCCATCAGTTAATAATCCCGTCAATGCCGAAGCGGGCAAGATTCCTTTTAACCAATCATTTAAATAAGCTACACCCCCGTCGATCGCATCCATCGGATAGGTAGCCCAGGTGAAAACCGCTTGAAACATCACAAATAAAATGGCCAAGAAAAATAAATAGCCTCCGACCGGATGAAGAAAAAGTTTATCTAAGCGATCCGTCAAGGTTTTCACCGGCGCGGCGTCCCATTGTCGGTTTAAATTAATGACACAACGATCCACGACCTCCGTCAATAATTCATAGCGCTTGACCGTTTCTTTTGATTTATAAATCTTGGGATCAAAAGCATGCTTCTCTAACAACGCTTCAAATTGTTCCCGCTGGCTTGGCGAAAACATTTTCATCCGATCATGTTCCATTAACCACAACAAAGACCGATAGGGCTCCGCTTCTCCAAAAGCCGCTTGAATATCATCAATCAAAGCATCCTCCACGGGCAAAGGCAGGGCGTCGTTTGACGAAAATCGATTCGCTAGGGTTTTATTCACAGCTAATTTCAATCCATTCATCCCGATTCCCTTTTTGGCATTCATTTCAGCCACCTCCACATTTAATTCCCGCGCTAATTTGATGGAATTAATGACATATCCCTCATTTTCAGCCACATCGATCATATTCAAGGCAAGGACGGTCGGGATTCCTAAATCCCGCACCTGCGAAAATAAAAGCAAATTCCGCTTTAAATTCGAGGCATCTGCCACGACAATCGCCATGTCCGGATAATCCTCATGGGCAGGATTTCCCAAAATATTGATGACTAATTCCTCATCAATGGATTTAGGATAGATACTATATATGCCTGGTAGATCGAGAATTTCAACCTCCTTATGTGCTTCAATTTCCCATGTGCCAGTCAATTTATCCATGGTTACCCCTGGAAAATTTCCAGTTTTTTGACGCATACCCGTTAAGGAATTAAACAGAGAAGATTTCCCTGCATTCGGATTGCCAATGAGCGCTATTTTAGGAAGTTTTGACAATCTATTTTTTATTTATAAGAATGGTGGCAGCTTCCTCTTTTCGCATCGATAACGTATATCCAGAAACCTTGATCGCAATGGGATCTCCAAAAGGCGCTTGATGTGTCATCATGATCTCAGAACCAGGTAGACAACCCATTTCCAACAACTTCAATGAAAGTTTTTCATCCGTGAAACCCACAATGTCCCCCTTTTCTCCTATCGCCAAATCAGCTAAGCTCACCATAAAAAACGCAAATCCACTATTTAGAATAATTCAAAATTAGACACAAATGTACTAAGTAATTCCGACCAAAAAAATGATAGCCCTTAATTTCCTCGAAAGCTTTATCATTCCTTAAAATACTAATTAGAATATACTTGAAAGCGAATTTTCTGTCGTAAATTGCATGTCCGATTAGGGCGATTGATGATACTTAACGAAATACGTTTATTGGTCAGAAAAGAAATTCAGCTAGAATGGCGTCAAAAATACGCGATGCATGGCTTGCTATTGTATTTGGCATCAACCATTTTCGTATGCTATCTTTCCTTTAAAGCGAAGCAACAAGCCATTCATCCCATCACTTGGAACACCTTGTTTTGGATTATTCTATTGTTTATCGCCATAAATGCCATTGGGAAAAGCTTTACTCAAGAATCTGCACAACGCAATATATTTTATTATACCGTCGCCTCACCTGAGGCCGTTATTTTCTCAAAAATCACCTACAATAGCCTGGTGATGATTGGTATTTCGCTGATTGGAATTGGTTTTTATTCGTTAGTTATGGGCAATCCGGTGGGAAATTTTCCACTTTATTTACTTTCTTTGGTCTTAGGGGCCATTGGTTTTTCGGCCACGCTGTCCATGGTTGCCGGCATCGCAGCCCAAGGCGAAAATACAGCTACACTGATGGCGGTATTAAGTTTCCCGATCATTTTGCCCTTATTATTGATGTTATTAAAATTATCAAAAAGTGCCATGGATGGCATATCCATTCAAGAAAACTGGGATGAAATCGCCATTCTCACATCCATCGATGTGATCGTGATCGTACTTTCAGGCATATTATTTCCTTACATATGGAGACATTAAAAAAGCATGGGCTGAAAATCGCCTGCATGATTTTATTGGTTTATACGGTTTGGCAAGGCTTTTTAGGGCAGGTGCCCCGACAAGCCATTCTCAACGAAACCGTTCGCAATCTTTATTTTCATGTCACGATGTGGTTTAGCATGATCTTTTTATTAGGCACCTCTGTCGTGCATTCCATCCGATACCTACGAAAAGGAAATTTAGAAAACGACTTAATCTCCAATGCCTATGTAGAAACGGGTTTGGTTTTTGCGAGCTTAGGCTTGATAACAGGTAGTATTTGGGCGAAATTTACTTGGGGCGATTGGTGGACGAATGATCCAAAATTAAATTCAGTGGCCATCGGCATGCTCATTTACCTAGCCTATGGTTTAGTACGCTCTTCGATGCCGGATGAGCAACAGCGCGCGCGTATTTCAAACGTATATAACATTTTTGCCTTCGTCATTTTTATGATCTTAATATGGATTCTTCCGCGCATGACGGATTCGTTGCATCCTGGGAATGGCGGCAATCCTGGTTTTTCAAAATACGATTTGGATTCCAATATGCGAATGGTTTTTTATCCAGCGATTATTGCATGGACGCTATTGGGATTTTGGATTGCTAATTTGCGCATTCGATTGAAAAAAATTAATCAATTAATAGTTGAAAACGATTAACATGAAAGCTTATTTATTCCTTTGTTTATCCTTATTCATCAGTTTTGCTGGCCAAGCGCAAAGCGAGGTAGAAATGGCCGATCAATTTCGGGCCGATGGCAAAATTTATGTCGTTGTCGCCGTCATTTTGGTGATTTTAATCGGATTATTCGTGTATTTACTCCGTTTGGGACATCGAATTAGTCAAATCGAAAAGGCCCTAAAAAAAGACGCATAGATGAAAAAGACGCATATTTTTGGTTTAATTTTAATTGCCATCGCGATCGGAATTATTTTAATTACGACAGGTGATGCGAGTACTTATGTGGGTTTTGATGAGGCAGAACGCATTTCACAATCTGATCCGAGTCAAAAGGTCCATGTGGTAGGGAAATTGAAAAAAGATGCCCAAGGCAAGATCCTCGGCATGCAATTTAACCCCGCTTTAGACGCGAATCGCCTCGAATTTATCGTCGAGGACAGCCTCGGGCGCGAAAACCAAGTCGTCTATGCGGCACCCAAACCCCAGGATTTTGAGAAATCAGAGAAAATTGTCCTTGTGGGAAATATGAAGGCAGATAAAATATTTTACTGCGATAAAATCCTCTTAAAATGTCCCTCTAAATACCAAGAAGGGAAAATAGATGTGAAAAAATAACATGATACACGAAACCATCGGACAAGTCGGGCATATATTAGTCATCGCTTCCTTCGTAACCGCTTTATTAGCTACATTTTCTTATTTCAAAGCCAGTCAAGCGACCGAACTAACAGGAAAGGAATGGATTCAAACCGCCAGAACCCTCTTCATTTTACATTTAATATTGGTCATCGGCGTAGCGGCCAGCTTATTCGTCATTATTTACCAGCATTATTTCGAATACCATTACGCTTTTACCCATTCCTCTTTAGCCTTACCGACCATGTTCATGATTTCCTGTTATTGGGAAGGACAGGAAGGTTCTTTTCTGCTTTGGATATTTTGGCAGGCGATTTTAGGCGTGATTTTGATGGTCAAAAACCCCAAATGGGAGGCTCCCGTCATGACGGTTTTTGCCCTGGTACAAACATTTTTGACCTCCATGATCCTCGGAGTGGTCATTCCTTACATTGATTTAAAAATTGGGTCTTCTCCCTTTTTATTGTTGCGTGAGGCCCAACCGGATCTGCCTGTTTGGAGTATGCAACCGAATTTTATTCCCAAAGACGGCCGTGGTTTAAATCCCCTCTTGCAAAATTATTGGATGGTCATCCACCCTCCAACCTTGTTTTTGGGCTTTGCCCTTACTTTAGTTCCTTTTGCCTATTTAATTGCAGGTCTATGGAAAAATAAATTAACCGAATGGATCAAACCCGCCTTGCCATGGGCCTTATTTTGTGGGGGCGTTTTAGGTGTAGGAATCATGATGGGTGCTTATTGGGCTTATGAAACCCTGAATTTTGGAGGTTATTGGAATTGGGATCCAGTGGAAAATGCATCCTTCGTGCCTTGGTTAGTGATGGTCGGCGGAATCCACACGATGATCGCTTACCGTAATTCGAGTTCAGCGCTAAAAACCTCCATCATCTTGGTCATCGCGGCCTTTATTTTAGTTTTATATTCGACCTTCCTGAACCGATCTGGCGTATTGGGAAATGCATCGGTGCACTCATTTACGGATTTAGGTTTATCGGGGCAATTGCTCATTTATTTATTAACCTTCCTTTTAGGAGCCATCGGCTTAGCGACCTACCGCTGGAAATCCCTACCAAAAGACGAAAAAGAAATAGGTATTTATAACAAGGAATTTTGGATTTTCGTAGGCGCTTCCGTGTTGGGATTATCTGCTTTCCAGCTCATATTTACCACATCCATTCCTGTTTACAATAAAATTGCGGAGGCCTTTGGCATGGTGTCTAACATCGCTTTGCCAGCAGATCAAGTGGAACATTACAGCAAAATTCAAATCTGGATTTTCTTAGCCGTAGCGATTTTAAGCGGCGTGGGTCAATTTGTCTGGTGGGGGAAATTAAAGGAATCCACTCAATTTAAACCGCTCTACAGTTCACTGTTAGCGTCAGTTTTGGCTACTGTTTTAGTCGTGAATGTAGGCAAAGTATATACGATTTCATATATCGCTTTATTGTGGAGCGGCTTTTTTTCCTTGTTCGCAAATGGAAAGATTCTTTGGTTTTTAGCCCGTCAAAAATTCTCCCTTGCCGGAGGTGCTCTGTCCCATGTGGGTTTAGCAATTATGCTGATTGGTGTATTATTTTCAGCAGGCTATTCGAAGGTCGTTTCTTTAAACCGTTCAGGTTTTGCGATCTCGAATAAGGTGGAACAATTTACGAAGGACGATAATAAGGAGAATAAAGAAAATTTACCCCTATGGCTTGGCCAAGGCGCGCAAATGCAAGATTATTTGGTGACGTATAAAGGTCGGAAAATGGAATTGCGTGGGCATAAAGGCTATTTCAATCGCAAGGATTTCGAAATCATCGAGGGAGATTTTCATGCGATAGCGCTAAAAGACATCGAACAAGAAGGTAAAAAAATTGCTAAAAAGGGTGATACACTCACCGTAGAGCCAGAAAATAATTATTACGAATTGGAATTTAAAAATGCAGAAGGCAAAAGCGTTTCGCTATTCCCACGCTGGCAAGTGAATCCTAAGATGGGAACGGCCATTTCCCCAGACGTAAAGCATGCTTGGAACCACGACATATATACCTACGTTTCCTTAGACCCTCGATTAGCCGCAGAGGCCGGAGAAGAGAAACAATGGAGCCAGACGGTGGCAGCTACTGTCTCCATTGGAGACACTATATACCTAAATGATTTTGTGGCTATTTTACATGATGTCACACGGGTGACGGATGTGGAAAATGTGACATTGGGGCCTAATGATGCGGCGGTACAAGCGAATTTCGAGGTTTTGGGGAAGAATTTTCAACAATTTACCTTAAGTCCTACTTTCATCATCAAGGAAGGCATGGTTGCGATGCCAGCTTTTGAGAGCGAAGAAACAGGAATTAAAATCAAGTTTACAGAGATCAACCCGAAAACTCAGCAGTTTAGTTTTGCCTATAATACGACTCAGCAAGATTTGATCATCATTAAGGCGCTTGAAAAACCATACATTAATTTGGTATGGATCGGATCAATTTTAATCTTTATAGGTTTGTTTGTGTCGACTTTTCGTCGGACCGAAAAAATGATCGCTTAACATGGGACGCAAAGAAATATTAAGTTTAGCTGCTGGAATCGGATTTTTGATTATTTGGGTCGTCGACTTAAATTCGCCTACCCCAGCCAGTATTCAGGGTAATTTTTGGTCCGAAATATTTTACCATTACGGCTGGCTCATGTACTGCGTGGCTTGTTTATTTTATTATCAATATGCCAAAAACGACCGAGTCAAAAAAGAGGAAGAGTCAAAAAAAAACAACAAATAAGTGGAACCACAAATCATTGGAATAATTACTGCCATGGTATTCTCCGCCTTTTTTTCAGGAGTGGAAATGGCTTTCGTGTCGTCCAACAAATTGTATTTTGAACTCAAAGCCAAACAAGATTTACTGAGTGCCAAAATCATTTCCAATTTCAATCAGAAACCAAGCCAATTCATTGGCACCATGCTCATCGGAAATACCCTTTCCCTCGTGGCCTATGGAATTTTCATGGAAGAGTATTTACACCATGCGATTTTAACGAACATTCCCTATATCACAAATGAAATTTTAGCCCGCCTTTTGGCTTCTATCGTGGCGACCATCGTCATCCTGACCACCTCAGAATTCACACCCAAGAGCATCTTTTTGATCAATCCAGATGCGATTTTGGAATTTTTGGCTATCCCGATTTTGATAATTAATAGCTTGATGTTTCCGCTGGTTTGGTTGACGGTCGGCCTATCTAAATGGTTCATTACCCGCGTCCTTCGACTCAGTTATTCGGAGGAAAAACCGGCCTTTGGTCTGACCGATTTAAACCATTATTTACAAAATTTAAATCGGAAGGTTTCGACCGAAGAAGAAAACGAAGTGGATACCAAAATCTTCCATAACGCGCTCGAGTTTAAACAAGTGAAAGTACGGGATTGCATGATTCCACGGACTGAAATCACGGCGATAGAATTGGACGAGGGGATTGAAGGGCTGAGTAAAGTGTTTATTGAAAGTGGCCACTCGAAAGTTTTGATATATAAAGAAACCTTGGAGGAAGTGATTGGCTATTGTCATTCATTGGCCCTATTTAAAAAACCAAAAGACATTCAAAGTATTTTGACAAGTATCCCGATCGTTCCGGAAGCGATGCCAGCGAATGATTTGATGATTAAATTTTCAAAGGAGCGAAAATCACTGGCTTTGGTGGTGGATGAATTTGGAAGCACCTCGGGATTAGTCAGTATGGAGGATGTAATGGAACAAATTTTTGGAGAAATTCAAGATGAATATGACGATTCGGAGGATTGGATCGAAAAGCAAGTGGATGAAAATACCTATATTTTATCCGGCCGTCATGAAATCGATTACCTGAACGAAAAATACGATTGGAATTTACCTGAGGGGGATTACGAAACCTTGGGTGGTATGCTCATCAGTATTTATGAAGATATTCCAGAAGCGAATGAAATGATTACTTTACCTCCTTTTCAGTTCCAAATAATGAGTGTGGAGGATGCGAAAATCGATACCGTAAAAGTGACCATCACCGGGAAAATAAATCCCAAAAAAGAAGACATTAGCCCTAAAGCGAAGCATTAATAGTAAGCACGCGCTGAAGCGTTTGGCATTTCATTTCCGTTTCCATCCATTCTTTTTCCGGATCGGAATCCTCTGTGATACCGCAACCAGCAAAATAAGTGGCCGCATATCCATCCGCATTTTTTTGAATTTTTACGGTACGTAAGTTGACAAACAAATCAATTTCATTCGCCAAATTCACCGGCCCTAAATACCCCGAATAAAAACCTCGGTCATGTTTTTCAGCTTGGCTAATCCAGGCAATGGCAGCTTCTTTGGGGGTCCCACATACCGCCGAAGTAGGATGCAATAATTCGAGCATAACCCCTGGCAAAGTCGGAAAACCTAAGGCCTTGGTATCCACCAAATATTCGGTTTTTAAATGCAATAAATTCCCTGCCTTAATGGTTTTGGGGCCATTTTCGATGTATTCGCGAAGCCGAATTTTCTTGAAACATTCGATGATATAACGGCTTACAAAAGCTTGTTCCTCGATTTCCTTTTGAGACCAGCGCGCATCTTGACTTGAAATGACTTGTCCGTCGGGCAAAATGGCCGATTGCGTTCCTGCCAAGGAAATGGTTTTAAAAATTCCCTGTGCGTCTTGCGAAACCAAAATTTCAGGCGTGGCGCAGAGCCAAACTTGTCGACTTTGGGGTTCGTATATGGCACAGACAAATGCATTCGGATATTCCGCACAAAGCGCCTCAAATGAGGCCATCATTGAAAAATTTGGATCCAAAAATGCTTCATCTGTCCTAGATAAAACTACTTTTTGAAAATGACCTTGCTTGATTTGCTCAATAGAAGCTTGAACCCAATATTCAAAATCCGCCCGTTTGGGAGATTGCGTAAATGCCTGAAAACCAGCCTGCACCTGAATCTTCTTTTCGGGAACATCGGAAACATAAATTTTTTCCGCATGAAATAATAAGGGTGCTCCGATAAAAGGCGCGACCAAAAAGCCAGCCGGCAATTGAACCAAATCGAGGTGTTCCACCGGCGAACCCCCACTAGAATCCACTAAAAGATATCGCTTATCGTCATGCGGCTTGCGCCACAAGGCCATGGCCGCAGAGGCTTCCACCTGCTGCTCCCATAAGGTTTCCCAAGAAACGGTACTGGATTCGAAATCGAAGTCCTTCGACATAGAAATTATCTTTGCAAAATGGCAACGGTGAGACGGCTTGCGCAAATTAAATTCTCCTCTTCATCGTGAATTTTAATGTCATACACATGTAAAGTCCTTCCTATTCGCAAAGCCGTACACGTACCGATAACAAACCCTCCACGTGCTGATTTCAAATGATTTGCATTGATTTCCACCCCTACGCCAGTTTGATTATTTGGATTTTCCACCGATAAGGCAGAGGCAATACTTCCCATCGTTTCAGCTAATACAACCGACGCTCCCCCATGCAACAATCCAAAAGGCTGTTTTGTTCGATGATCCACCGGCATTTTCGCTTTGATATAATCCGCAGTCAGTTCGATGAATTCAATCCCTACATGTTCGACCATGTTGCCCTTTCCCCAGGAATTTAGGGTCTCTAATGAAATGGAGGTATTGAACATATTATTCGTATTTTTGTGTGTAAAATTCGGAATTATTTTCAATTAATATGCATCCCATCAAAGACATTTACCTAATTAGACACGGAGAAACCGATTACAACCGATTAGGTGTTGTCCAAGGTAGTGGAATCGATGCAGATTTAAATGATTTAGGCCAAAGACAGGCCCAAGCTTTTTTTGATCACTACCAAGATATCCCTGTCGATAAAATATACACTTCCGCACTTCGCAGAACACATCAGTCGGTCCAAGGATTCATTAACAAAGGCCTCCCCTGGGAACAACACGAAGGTTTAAACGAAATTTCATGGGGAATTCGAGAAGGGAAATCTCCGAACAACGAAGACGATGCCTATTATCGAAATTTGGTACGCACCTGGCGAAATGGGGAAATCCACGTGCCCTCTGAGGAAGGCGAAAGTCCGGTGCAAGTATTAGAACGGCAAAAACCGGTGGTTGATTTAATCCTTTCTCGGCGCGAAGAAAAATCCATTTTAGTCGCCATGCACGGGCGGGCGATGCGCGTTTTACTGACTTATTTGTTTGATAAACCCTTACACACGATGGACCAATTCGGTCATCAAAATCTGTGTTTATATCATTTACAATATGATTATGAAAAGGGGATTTTTACAACTCTTAAGGCAAATCAGGCAGACCATTTGAAAAATTTACCTGAATCCATGTAGCCATATGATTTTGAACCGAAAAAACATGTACTGGATTTTTCAGTCGGTTGGGTGGTTCGCCTGGGCCTCAAATGAGGCATTGTTGTATACCAATCAATACGGCTGGAAATGGGCTTGGGTCTTTTCCTCGATTATTAACATCCTTTTTGCCGTAATACTAACACATCAATACAAATTAATTTCTCACCGCTTTCATTGGCAAGAATTACGATTTTCTCGTTTAATTCAATACAATTTACTGGCTTTATTCGTCATGGCGGGGCTGTTGGTCGCGCTGAATATCCCGATGGATTACATGTTTTTGGGTGAAAATTACGAGGTGGTCCTGAGTCCATTCATCGTGTTGCAGATTTTTTTCAATTTCATGAAGCCTTTAGCAATATGGCAATTGATCTATTTCTTTTTCCAATATTCGAAAAAGACATTGCTCATGGAGCGGCAAAATAATCAATTGGAACGTACCATTCTCGAAACCGAAGGCAAGGTCTTGCGCGCTCAAATGAATCCGCATTTTGTATTTAATGCGCTGAATAGTATTCGCGCCCTGATTACGGAAGACCCGCAAAAAGCAAAAAAAGGAATTAATCAATTGTCCAAACTGCTTCGAAGTTCTTTGTTGACCGACCGCAAAAAAACCATTCCCCTTTCTGAAGAATTAGAAACCATTGCCGATTATTTGGCCTTGGAGAAAATTCGCTACGAGGATCGATTGGACTGGGAAATCCGTGGGGAGGCTAGTTTTAAAAAGGCACAAATTCCACCCATGCTTTTGCAGACCTTGGTAGAAAATTCGATTAAACACGGGATTTCTCATTCGGTCAAAGGCGGGAAAATCGAAATCCTGTTCGAAAAACTAACGTCCTTTTTACAGATTCGAGTGATTAACCCGGGTAATTTAAAATCGAAAGATGGAGAAGTAGGCCTTGGATTAGAAAATTCGCGGCATCGGATTCAACTGTTGTTTGGGGAGACCGCTCAACTAATCCTTCGGCCGTTAGACAAAAACAAAGTCGAAGCTGTATTAATTTTACCCTATTTCGAAGACTAACTAAGCTAGAAAGCCATGAAAGCGATTATTGTTGACGATGAGCGTCTTGCCCGAAATGAACTAAAGCGATTATTGGAAAACTTTCCAAGCATCGAGGTGGTGGCCGAAGCCGCAAATACCAGTGAGGCCGGGCCGCTGATCGAAGAATTTCAGCCCGATGTGCTCTTTTTGGATGTTCAAATGCCGGGAAAAACTGGTTTTGAATGGCTTGAGGATTGGGATGGATTTCTTCCCGAGGTCATTTTTACCACGGCATTTGATGAATTTGCGCTCAAAGCTTTTGAGGTAAATGCCTTGGATTATGTCTTAAAACCGATCGAGCTTTCGCGACTTAGCGAGAGTATTCAAAAATTAGAAAAGCGCTACCAACAAAGCCAATCGCACGCGGCTACACAGGCAGATCGGCCTATGCATGTCTTGGGGGCTAATGATCAAATTTTTGTGAAAGACGGTGAAAAATGTTGGTTTGTCCGTTTGGATCGCGTTCGCTTATGTGAATCGATGGGCAATTATGTGCGGCTATTTTTCGATGACCAAAAGCCTTTGGTCTTAAAATCATTAAATGCCTTAGAAGAACGCTTGGATCCCAAAGTCTTTTTTAGAGCAAACCGCAAACACATCATTAACCTCAATTACATCGAAAAAATCGAACCTTGGTTTTCCGGCGGATTGCAAGTGACACTCGTAGGAAAGGGAGAAAAAATTGAGATTTCACGCCGCCAATCCATTCGATTTAAGGAACTTTTGTCGCTTTAGGGCGTTTTGGAGCTTCGCCTAAAATAAATCCATACGGATGTAATGCCGGTACGTGATCGAAAATCACTTTGATGATCGCGGTAAAAGGCAGCGCTAAAATCAAACCTGGAATTCCCCACAAAAGCTCTCCCCCTAATAAGGCCAGCATCGCGATCATCGGATTAATACTCACTTTCGAACCGATAACTAATGGCGTAACAAAATTCGCCTCAATAAACTGAACGGCAGCTACCCAAGCAACCACGCCTAGCGCATGGGAGGGACTTAATGTAGCCAAACTCAAAATGATGGGCAAGGACGCCCCCACCCAAATTCCGATGTAAGGAATGATCAATAACAAGCCGGTGATAATACCAAAAAAGATAGGGTAATCTACCCCAATCCACCAAAAGCCGACGCAATTTGCACAGGCTACCACACCCATCACAACCAGCAAGCCAACCAAATAGCCTTGCACCACTTCCCCGGTTTTTGTCAAGATGCCTTGCATGGTTTTGGCATCTGTGGAAGGAAAAACCTTAGAAAGAAAATCGGCAAAAAAGGTACGATAATACAAAAAGAAAAACATGAAAATCGGAATCAGAATCATGGTGGTAAGCGAATGCAACAGCGTGCTAAACGTGGTACTCAAAATAGAGCCTGAATTTTTAAGCAGGCCGATGGTCTGATTACTTAATTCCAACATTTGTTTTTTGCGGGAAATATTCAGGTTGCGCGAAAGAAAAGACTGCAAACCTGAAATCCAAGTTTCGGCTTTTTTAATGAACAATGGCCAATCGTTGGCAAATTCAATCAACTGAAACGCCAATAAAAACACAATACCAATTAAAATAGCCACCGTAATAATTAAACAAATCGCAATCGACAGCGAACGAGGCAGACCTTTTTGTTCCAACCAGCTACAAATAGGTAAAAGAACCATGGCCATAATCATCGCAAAAGCCACCAAAATCAATAAATCCTGCATCCAATACAAGCCAACTAACACCAAGGTGATGGAAATTAAAACAGAAGCTAATCGGACAGAATACGGTGTATTTTGCAACATAATGATATCTTTGTTCAGTCAAATGTCGAGAAAAATTAACAATTTAGTAACATTGAGCCCTCTATATTTGTGGCACATTATCATATCAACTTAGTCCTAATCTACCATGAGCCTAGCGAAAAGTCCTTCAAAAATCTTGCTAGTGGACGATGATCCCGATATTCTTGAGTTATTAGAATACAATTTAGCAAAAGAAAACTTCATATTGGCGAAAGCTTCGGACGGCAAAGAGGCCTTGGAAATCGCAAAAGAATTCAAACCCACCTTGGTGATTTTGGATGTTATGATGCCGATTTTGGACGGAATCGAAACGGCAAGGCAAATGAAATTGATGCCTGAATTAAAAAATACCATCATTTTATTTTTGACAGCCCGCGGAGAAGAATATACAGAAATCGCGGCATTTGAGGCCGGAGGAACTGATTATGTGGTGAAACCGATTAAACCCCGCGCTTTAGTTAGTCGGATTAAGGCCATGCTTTCTCGAGAAGGAGGCGCTGAAAATGACCAAGATGTAGTTCAAATCGGCGATTTAGTAATCAATCGCACGCAATATTTGGCAACCTTCCAAGGTAGAAATCTAATCCTTCCTAAAAAAGAATTTGAACTCTTATCCTTTTTTGCCAAACATCCCAATAAAGTATTTAACCGGGACGAATTATTGGAAAATGTTTGGGGAACAGATGTATATGTAGTAGAACGGACCGTCGATGTGCACATCCGAAAACTGCGTGAAAAAATCCCAGAATATTACATCAAAACCCTGAAGGGCGTCGGCTATTTATTTTCAATCGATCCTGCCTAAACACAAAAAATTGATCCTAAATAGGTAAATTGCGCCTTGAATGAGGCATATAATTCTTTTCCTAATTTTCCTTAGTCCTGTAAGCTTGTTAGCCAGTGGCCCCAAACGCGAATTGCGCGGTATTTGGGTCGCTACGGTGTCCAATATCGATTGGCCTAGTCCTCGTAATTATAACGCCATCAAGCAACAAGAAGAATTCTTAGACCTGCTGAATTCACACCAAAAAACTGGCTTCAACGCCATATTTGTCCAAGTGCGAACCGCCTCCGATGCCTTTTATGCCAAAGGCCCCGAACCTTGGTCCACCGTATTATCCGGACTTCAAGGTCAAGCACCCACACCTTATTACGATCCACTCGAATTCATGATTAAGGAAAGCCACGCACGTGGAATTGAATTTCATGCTTGGCTTAATTTGAACCGCGCAAACATCAGCACGAAATCCCTGCTGGACGCGAAACACCTAGTGCGCCAACATCCCGAATGGCTGCTCCTCTACAATGGCCAACATATTTTAAATTTTGGTATTCCCCAAGTTCGCCAATACATCGCCAATTTGGTTAAAAATTTAGTGGAACAATACGATATCGATGGCATTCATTTTGATGATTATTTTTATCCTTATCCCATCGCAAACCAGGTATTGCACGACCAAGAAAGCTACGATACCTACCATTTGCCAGATGAAACGCTGGCGGATTGGCGACGGCGGAACATCGATGAGCTCATACATGATATTTCGCTCACGATAAAAAACAGCAAGAATAAAGTGAAATTTGGAATCAGCCCTTTTGGGATTTGGCGGCATCAAAGTGATGTGAATCCTGACGGTTCTCCGACCCGAAAAGGTTTGCAATCTTACGATGATTTATTTGCGGACACAGAAAAATGGATGCGAGAAGGCTGGGTAGATTATTTAGCGCCCCAATTGTACTGGGGAACTACGCATAAAGTGGCGCCCTTTGAGTCATTGGCCAAATGGTGGAGCGCACATAATTATGGTCGGCCGATCTACATCGGACACGCGGCCTATCACCTGAGCGATCAATGGGCGCCGGCTGAATTAGAAAAACAATTAGACATCTCTAGGAGTTTAAGCAATGTGCAAGGTTCGATTTATTTTAGTTCGAATCTACTACAAAAGAATACCAAAGGCTTCCGAGATAGTTTGCGCCAAGGCCAATTTTCCACCATCGCATTAGTGCCCCCGATGCTCTGGAAAGACAGCATCGCCCCCACGGCACCGCATACGGTAAGTCTGATGAAGAAAGGGAACGATTGGCACCTAAGTTGGAAACCCGGCGAGGCTAGTTCGGACCAGGATCCCGTGGATTATTATGTGGTCTACCGAATTAAAAAAGGGGAATTTGACCCATTGGAAAACGCAGAAAATATTATTTATAAAGGAAAATTAACGCAAATAACCCTTGAAAACCAACACATAAAATCAGGCTATGGTTTCGTCGTTACCGCTTTCGATCGCTTACATAACGAATCCCCAGCCGGTACGGTCCAATGGTTAATTAGTAAAAAAACAGAATAAAATGAGCCAACGCATCCACGTCAGCATCAAGGAAATCACGCAAGAGACGGAAGACACCAAAAGCATCCATTTTTGGCATCCGATTCATGCGACTTTAGCCTATCAATCGGGCCAATTTTTAACGCTACTATTCGACATTGAGGGACAAAAAGTGCGCCGTAGCTATTCACTTTCCTCCTCCCCCAAAACGGATACTTCTCCCGCGATTTCCGTAAAACGCATTCCGGGTGGCTTGGTGTCCAATTATATCTGTGATAGGTTGAAGGTTGGGGAAAGCGTGGAAATCATGGAAGCGATGGGCAATTTTACAGTAGAACCTGATGCCGCGGCGAGTAAAAACTATGTCTTTGTCGGGGCAGGATCGGGAATCACGCCTTTGTTTTCGATGATCAAAACCTTGTTGCACAGCGAACCTAAATCACGCATTTACCTAATTTATGGGTCTCGGAATGAGCAACAAATCATTTTCAAAAAAGCCCTCGATGAAATGGAACATTCGTTTGCTGATCGCTTTAAAGTCGTGCATGTGATTAGTCAATCAGGCCCGACTTGGGTGGGTTATAAAGGCCGAATTAATCAAGCCTCGATTGTATTTTATTTGAAACAAGAACTAGGCATTACAATTCCAGAGGCACATTATTATTTATGTGGCCCAGGTCAAATGATGCAAGAAGTTAAGAATTCTTTGGCCATGTTTGAGGTGCCGGAAAGTCAAGTGCATCAGGAATTATTTAGCGCAAGCAGCAGTCCGGAGGTGGAACAGGCAGAGGAAGATGGATCGCTAAAAACCCAAATGGTGACCTTAAAATACGAAGGGAAAGATCATCAGGTGGAGGTCCAAGCCCATGAAACGATTTTAGAGGCGGCGTTGAACGCAGATATTGATATCCCTTATTCTTGCCAAGCGGGGATGTGCACGGCTTGTATGGGTCTTTGTTTGCAAGGGGAAGTGATGATGGATGAGGAAGATGGATTGACCGATGCGGAGATAAAGAAAGGATATGTGTTAACTTGCGTGGCTCATCCGATGTCGGGTGATGTCATCATCGATTTAGATTAGCATATGAATAGAACGATTAGTCCTCAACAAACCTCGCGCCAGTTCCTTCCTTCCGACTTTTCATTAAGTACCTGGGAAAGCGTTAAGCCCTATTTCGACGAATTAAGCGAGGTGGCGATACATTCTGCGACGGATTTACGGGCATTTTGTGGCCAAAGATCCGAGTTAGAGAGTTATTTGTCCGAGAATTTTGCTTGGCGATATATCAAAATGTCTTGCGACAATCAAAATGAAGATTTGCAAGCTCATTATTCGCAATTCGTCAATGACATTATGCCGGCGGCTTCCATGTACGAAGATGTTTGGAATAAAAAAGTGATGGATTCCCCCTATGTGGACGAACTTACTGAAACAGGTTTTTCCATCATGTTTCGAGGACTAAAAAAGGCGATTGAAATTTTCAGAGAGGAAAATATTCCGCTTTTTACTGAACTCCAAAACCTACAAACCCAATACGGTAATTTAACTGGGGGTTTGATGGTGAACATAGATGGGGAGGAAAAAACGCTCCAGCAAGCCAGTGCTTTACTCGAATCCACCGATCGCTCCTTACGTGAAAAAGTGTATTTTTTAATGACTTCGCAGCGCTTGAGTTTGAAAAAGGAATTGAATGAACTGTTCAATGAATTAATCCAACGTCGGCATCAGGTGGCACAGCAGTCAGGCTTTGCTAATTTCCGGGATTATTCCTTCGCCAGTTTAGGGCGCTTTGATTATAGTCCGGCGGATTGCTTTGAATTTCATGACGCGGTGGCTACTACGTTGGCTCCGATTTTAAATGATTTGGCTTCGAAACGGAAGGCGGCATTGGGATTGGATCAATTAAGGCCTTGGGATAAAGCGGTGGATCCACATGGCAGAAAACCACTGAAACCCTTTGAGACAGGGCAGGAATTATTGGAAAAAACGATTCAGGTATTTACAAATTTAGACCCTTTTTTAGGGGATTGTTTGAAAGAAATGGTCACATTAGATCGTTTCGATTTAGATTCTCGGAAAGGCAAAAACCCGGGAGGTTATAATTATCCTTTGGAGGAAACGGGGTTTCCGTTCATTTTTATGAATGCGGCGGGTCAGGTGCGGGATATGGTGACGCTATTACATGAGGGAGGCCATGCGGTACATTCGATATTGACCAAAGATTTACCCTTAAATACCTTCCGTAATTTCCCGTCGGAGGTGGCTGAATTAGCCTCCATGAGTATGGAATTAATCACGATGGATGAATGGGATAGCTATTTCGGAAATCCTGAGGAGGCGAAACGTGCGAAGATTAAGCATTTAGAGGATATTTTAGAAACTTTGCCTTGGGTGGCGACGATTGATGCATTTCAGCATTGGATATACGAAAACCCCGCACATTCGCTCGCGGAACGGGAGGCGCAATGGTTGGAAATCCTGAATCGCTTTTCGGATCACATTACGGATTGGGCAGGATTGGAGGAGATTAAAGGGCATATTTGGCAAAAGCAATTGCATTTATTCGAAGTGCCATTTTATTATATTGAATATGCGATAGCGCAATTAGGTGCTTTGGCGGTTTGGCGAAATTATTGTGAAAATCCGACTCAGGCGCTTCAACAATATTTGGATGCGCTTTCCTTGGGCTATACGGTACCGATTCGCGAAATCTATGCGAAAGCGGGCATTGAGTTTAATTTTAGCCAAGGATATATTGCGGAATTGATGGACTTTTTAATGGAAAAGATTAAAAAATTAGAAACAAATAGCTAGACAGGTTCAAATCGCTTTTTTAATACAATATTTGGCCTTATTTTTGCAGAGAATTTTTGTAACACACGATGAAATTAAAAAACATACTCCCGATTGCTGCCTTGGCTTTGATGGCTACTGCTTGTGACTATCAAAAAAATAATACCATTAAGCAAAAAGATTTGAATGCTGGTGAAACACATGTTTATGGTGTTCATCCGGATAGCGCAGCGGCTCAAATGAAGAATACATATACGGCTAAGCCTGAATTGGAATTAAAAGCCAATGCGATTCGTGAGAAATTATTCGCGGGAAAAAGCATCAACAAAGGGAATTAATCTCCAAAACATATTTTATGAAGAGCCGGTTTAACCGGCTTTTTTTATGCCTGTATCCAATCGCGCAAAAAGCGGAGTTGATATATCAACCCGGTATACAACAAGGCCCACAAAATGGATGAAATAGCCATGAAAATCAAAATCCGTGGCAAAGGAACCTTAAACGAAAGGGCTAGAAAACTTCCGCCAATCGGCGTGAAAATCAATGGGGTCAAGGCGGCGATTCCCTTAATTCCGAATTTTTGCCAGATTTGAACTGCATAACGAACCCGCTTGGAAAAGAGCAAAGGTTTGGTTTTACGGAAGGAAGAAAGACTTTTGAGGATGATTTGGCCCATACTTACGATGAAGGTGACGGTCAACATAGCACCTAGCCAAGTAAAAAACACTGTCTCATACCAAGCCAATCCTAAGGAAAAACCGGTAATCGGCCCCGCAATGAATTTGAGGGCAGTGGCGAACATTACAGCAAAATAGGCTCCCCAAGACATTAATTTCCGGATTTGTATACGGCGCTTCCTTTGGAAAGAAAATCGACAAAATGATCAATGTTCGCATCAAAGGAAACCGGCTCGACCATCGGGCTTACATCCTTGCGAGGATCTAGGAGGATGTAATGCGGTTGGGCATTTGAATTGAACTGTGCGATTTGAAAATCTAAATTCTGATCACCAAGGCTTTGTTTCATTTGCCCGTCCACCTTGGAAGTATACCATGCGGATTCAGGTAATTCGGTTTTGTCATCACAATATAAAGCCACGACGACATAGTCATTTTTCAATTTCGTTAAAACACGGGGATCCGACCAGACGTATTCTTCCATTTTGCGGCAATTGACACACCCGTGGCCCGTAAAATCAATGAACAGCGGTTTGCCCACTTTCAGGGCATAGGCCTTGGCTTCTTGAAAATCAAAAAAGCCTTGGAGTCCCAAGGGAAGCGTTAAAAATTCGCTGTATTTCGCTTTATTTGGTGCTTCGGAGGTGGTAGCATTGCTAGTATTTCCTTTGAAATCCTGGGAACTCATGGGGGGTAACCAACCGGAAAGTCCCTTCAAAGGCGCACCAAACATCCCTGGGATTAAATAGAGGACGAAGGCCAACATAGCCGTGGCAAACAAGGTTCTCGGGATCGATAATTTCCCAGACGGGCCATCATGCGGCAAGGAAATTTTACCAAATAAATACAAAGTCAAGGACGTGAAAATGGCAATCCAAATGGCTAAAAATATTTCTCGGTCAAGCAAATGCCAATGATAGACCTGATCGGCCACACTTAAAAACTTGAAAGCAAGGGCGATTTCCAAAAAGCCCAAAACGACCTTCACTTCGTTCATCCAGTTTCCTGATTTAGGTAATTTCTGCATAAAGCCAGGGAATATCGCAAAAAGCGTAAACGGAATGGCGAAAGCCAATGAAAAGCCTAACATTCCGATGATCGGCTTAATAAAAGCGCCTTGGGAAGCCGCGATTAAAATCGAACCTGCGAGCGGACCGGTACATGAAAAAGAGACCAAGACAAGGGTGAAAGCCATGAAAAACACACCGATTAAACCGCCTTTGTCTGATTTGGCATCAACTGAGTTTACTAAATTAGAGGGTAATACGATTTCAAATGCGCCTAAAAAAGAAATTCCAAAAACAATGAAAATAGCGAAAAACAAAAGGTTTGGAATCCAGTGGGTGCTTAAGAAATTCGCAAAACTGGCGCCTGCAAAAAAGGCTAATAGCGTACCAAAAAACACATAAATCAAAACGATGAAGGCACCGTAAAGAAAGGCTAATTTTTTACCTCCCTTTTGTTTGGTAAAAAAACTGACCGTCATGGGGATGAGCGGATATACGCAAGGAGTGAGCAAAGCGATGAGTCCGGCGCCCATGGCGATCCAGAAAAAGCTCCAAAGGGACTCTTGGGGAGGGGCGATTAAGGACGCCTCAAGATTTTTTTTTTTTGGTTCCTCGACCTGGGAGGAAGCTGTACCGGCAGCTTGAATGACAAAAGGTCCTTTGATCGGAACGCAGAGGCCACTTTCATTGGAACAGGTTTGCGCATCGTAGGTTCCGTCGATTTTCCAAGTGGCGGATGTAATTTTGATGGATTGACGAAACTCAGCCTGCTCGGTAAAATAGGTGTAGGTTCCGTTCCAAATCTCTTTATCTTCTTTTGAATGGGGATTGATGGCTTTTAAAGGTCCGTCTACTTGCACGCCAAGTCCTTCTTTGATTTTAATGGTGGTGACCACGGGTCCTAATTCTTTATCAAAATCGGAGGAATAGAGGTACCAACCTTTATCGATTTTAACTTTAAAAATGATTTCCGCTGATTGTCCGACGGTCGGGCTGGCAGGTTCCAAAGTCCAAGACCATGTAGCCGGGGTGATTTTTTGGGAAAAGCTCAAAAAGCTTGCACCCAATAAGGCAAATAATAGAAATAAGCGGAATTTCATAGGTACTTATTTTTGATTGCCCCAAAATTAAGAAAAATTAGCATAACCTAACGTGATATTTGTCGACTAAATCGCCCAAATTCTCTTTTCTATTCGGATTAAAAATCGTAATTTTAGGCTCTTAAAAACGAAATCCTACATATCATTTATTCATGGCTGCTAGCACTTTCCCAACCCAGCGAGATACCGAAATTTTTTCATTAATTGATCAGGAGGCTCACCGACAAGAATTCGGGATCGAGTTAATTGCTTCTGAGAACTTTACATCGCCACAGGTGATGGAGGCTCAAGGCAGTGTGTTGACCAATAAATATGCGGAAGGATTACCTGGGAAGCGTTATTATGGGGGTTGTGAGGTTGTGGATGAGGTAGAAACGCTTGCTATTGAGCGTGCGAAACAATTGTTCGGTGCTGTGTGGGCGAATGTGCAACCGCATTCCGGTGCGCAAGCGAATGCTGCGGTATTTTTATCATTTTTAAATCCGGGCGATAAAATTTTAGGTTTTGATTTGTCTCATGGAGGCCATTTGTCACATGGTTCACCGGTCAATTTTTCGGGAAAATATTTTCAAGCCTTTTTTTACGGAGTAGAAAAAGAGACTGGTTTGATTGATTGGGATAAGGTAGAGGCGACGGCTTTGAAAGAAAAACCACGCTTGATTATTTGTGGGGCATCTGCTTATTCGAGGGATTGGGATTATGCGCGTTTACGAGCGATTTCGGATCAAGTGGGTGCAATTTTATTAGCGGATATTTCACATCCATCGGCATTGATTGCGAAGGGATTGTTGAATAATCCGATGTCACACTGTCACATTGTGACAACCACGACGCATAAAACGCTTCGTGGACCGCGGGGTGGTTTGATTATGATGGGTAATGATTTTGAGAATCCTTTTGGTTTTAAGACGATGAAGGGGGAATTGAAATTGATGTCGGCCTGTTTAGACGGAGCGGTATTTCCGGGTACGCAGGGTGGTCCTTTGGAGCATGTGATTGCGGCGAAGGCGATTGCGTTTGGGGAGGCCTTAACGCCGACTTTTGAGGCCTATGCAAAACAAGTTCAGGTGAATGCGCAAGCGATGGCGAAGGCATTTTTGGCGAAAGGATATGATATTATTTCGGGGGGGACGGACAACCATTTGATGTTGATCGATTTGCGTCCGAAAGGTTTGAGTGGGAAATTAGCGGAGAATACGCTGATTCAGGCGGATATTACCATTAATAAGAACATGGTTCCATTTGATGATAAATCGCCATTTGTGACCTCGGGGATGCGAGTAGGAACGGCGGCGATGACGACGAGAGGTTTAAAGGAATCGGATATGGCCCAAATTGTGGATATGGTGGATAAGGCTTTGATGCATCATGATAATGAGGCGGTATTAAAACAAATTAAAGGAGATGTGAATGCGTGGGTAAAACAATTCCCGCTTTATTTATAAAAGAAAAAAATGGCAATGGATCAAGAATGGGAAGATAATTACGAGGAAGAAGAGGACAAAGACGGTACTGAAATGTCGTTTTTAGATCATTTGGAGGAATTGCGCTGGCATATCCTGCGGTCCATGGCGTCTGTTTTGGTTTTTACGATTGCGGCTTGGATATTCCGAAATGAGATTTTTGGGATCATCATTATGGGGCCGACGAAGGTCGATTTTGCCACGAATGTTGTGTTATGTCGTTTAGCTGAAATCACGGGTTTCACTAGTCTTTGTATGCAGCAGGCTGATTTCATCTTACAAAGCAGGGAGGTTTCGGGTCAATTTATGATGGCGATGACGCAATCGGTCATCGTGGGATTAATGTTTGCTTTCCCTTATGCATTTTATGAAATATGGCGTTTTATTAGACCGGGTTTAAAAAATAAGGAATTGAAGGCGGCGCGAGGGGCTGTTTTTTGGGTTTCCCTCTTATTTTTTATTGGTGTTTCGTTTGGCTACTTTGTGGTGGCGCCGATGGCCATTAATTTCTTGGCGAATTTCAAATTGGATGCGACAATTCAAAATCAATTTGATATCAATGATTATATTTCGTTGTTGTCCATGTTAACCCTTGCGTGCGGGCTAACGTTCCAGTTGCCTATGGTGGCCTTTGTGCTATCGCAAGTGGGCATATTGACGCCTTCATTCATGCGGGAATATCGGAAGCATGCGATGATTGTGATTTTGGTTGTGGCAGCGATTATTACGCCATCGCCGGACATCATTTCCCAGCTGCTCGTTGCATTCCCCTTGTTGGGACTGTATGAAATCTCCATTTGGGTTTCAGGAAGAGTTTTGCGCCGTAAAATGAGAGAAGAAGCTCTCGAAAACTAAGCTATGAATTATTTATCGGCAGAAAATATTTCTCGAAATATCGGGGAACGCTGGGTCTTTAAAAGCCTATTCTTTGGTCTTCAAAAAGGGGAAAAAGTGGCTCTGATAGGGAAAAATGGGACGGGGAAAACCACGCTCATGGAAACCTTGATGGGGATGCAAAGTCCGGACGAGGGGAAAATTTCGATTCGAAAAGGAATTCGTGTCGGATATTTGCCCCAAAACCCCATTTTTTCAGAAAACGAAGAAGTTTTAAACTATTTATTCTCGGATGATTTGCCTTCTGCGATGGCCATTAAAGCCTATGAAAAGGCGATGATTTCGGGGGATGCAAAGGAATTGGAAGATTCTTTTGCGCTGATGGAAGCACATAATGCATGGGATTACGAGGCGCGGGCGAAACAAATTATTACCCGGCTTGGGATTCCAGATGGCGATCAAAAGGTTTCGACGCTTTCGGGTGGGCAGAAAAAGCGGCTTTCATTGGCTAAATTGTTGATCGAAAGTCCAGATATTATGATTTTGGATGAGCCTACAAACCATTTGGATATCGAGACCATCGAGTGGCTTGAGGGGATTTTGTCTGGGCCGAATGTGACTGTGCTTGTTGTGTCCCACGACCGTTATTTCTTAGATAAGATTTGTACCAAAATGTTTGAACTATCGCAGGGGTCCTTGTACACCTATGATGGAAATTACGCTTATTTTTTAGAGAAAAAAGCGGAGCGTGAAGCATCGGAAGCGAGTAGTATTTCGAAGGCGAAGAACTTGTACCGTAAGGAATTGGAATGGATGCGTAAGCAGCCAAAGGCCCGAGGAACTAAGGCGCAGTATCGGATAGATGCCTTTGCGGAGACAGAGGAAATGGCGCATCGCAAACCCGATGATTCGAAATTGGAATTAGCGATTCAGATGTCGCGTTTGGGAAATAAAATCATTGAGATTAATGGCTTGAAGAAAGCTTGGGGGGATAAAAAAATCATCAATGATTTTACGTATACCTTTAAGAAAAAAGATCGTATCGGGATTGTGGGGAAAAATGGGGCTGGTAAAACGACCTTTCTGCAATTGCTCACGGGATTAGAAAAACCAGATGCGGGAACGATTGATCCGGGGGAGACTTTGGTCGTGGGTTATTATACTCAAATTCCCTTTGATTTTAAACCTGAACAGCGGGTGATTGATACGATCACGGAAATTGCAGAAGTGATTCCCTATGGTAAAAATGAGTCTTTAAGTCCGAGCCAATTTTTGAGTAAGTTTTTGTTCCCGACGGCGCAGCAATATACGCCGGTGGCCAAATTATCGGGCGGAGAAAAAAAACGTTTGCAACTCATGCGGGTGCTCGTGAAAAATCCGAATTTTTTGATTTTGGATGAGCCAACGAATGATTTGGATTTAGATACGCTCCAATTGCTTGAAGATTTTTTAAGTGATTTTCAGGGTTGTCTTTTGCTTGTTTCCCATGATCGCTATTTCATGGATAATTTAGTGGACCAATTAATCCTTGTGGAGGGCGAAGGCGAAGTGCGGTTCTTTAATGGTAATTATACGGATTATCGGATTTCTTTAGAAAATCAAACAGATACAGCGCCTGCGGCTAAAGTCAATCCGGTAAAGGCACCGAGTACGGTGGCTTCACCGCAGCTTACTAAGGGCCCGAAACTAAGCTTTAAGGAGCAAAAGGAATTTGAGGAATTGGAGGCTAAAATGGCTCATCTAGAATCTGAAAAAACTGGATTGATGGAGCAATTGAATGCGGGTTCGGAAGATTTCCAGGTGCTTACACGCTTGGCTCAGGAAATTGAGGTGATAAAAAATTCGTTGGAGGAGATGGAATTGAGGTGGTTGGAGTTGTCGGAAAGAGCCTAATTGGTTTGCCAAAGGGTTGGTTTGCCAAAGGCACTTTGGCAATCCTAGGCCGCAGGCCTTCAAAAATCACATTACAAGATAAAGCTAATAATAGAAGAAGGATCGTCAAAGGAGCGGTTTGCCAAAGGCACTTTGGCAATCCTAGGCCGCAGGCCTTCAAAAATCACAAACAAGATAAAGCTAATGATGGGAGAAGGATCGCCAAAGTTTCACATTGGCGAACCGGGCGCTAGCCAAAAAAGGGAAAAGGATCGCCAAAGGGGCGGTTTGCCAAAGGCACTTTGGCAATCCTAGGCCGCAGGCCTTCAAAAATCACATTACAAGATAAAGCTAATAATGGGAGAAGGATCGCCAAAGTTTCACAT
>CAIVPF010000158.1 GCA_903907745.1 uncultured Cytophagaceae bacterium
TAACACCCCTTCAGCAGTGGTAAATTTGCGTATTTTGTCGATTTGCTCCTGATTATTGTCAATATGGCGGTCAATATGCAGTCTTATCACGTATTTCCATTTGTCTTGACCATTTGTAAAATGGACATTTGATTTCTTAATACCCAACTTTTCAGCCATTGCGTAAACTGGCGCACTATCACTCTCCTGTCGTGCGGTTAATATCAACACATCATCTCCGTTTTTAATGGCATTTAAAGCCATCTCTTGACCTTTTGTCGTGGTCAGTGTGTCATCGTAATCAAAACTAATCTTCATCGTGTAAAAGGTATTTAATCCATAAGTAAGGAAAGCACAATCCACTAATGATTGCGCCTAAAATGTTTTCAGTTGAAATGGGAAGTGAGTGCCTGTGGATCACTATTACCATAAACCCAGTATGTAATGATGCGATTATCATATACAACATAAAAAAGAAATGTGGCAGGCTCATTTGTTTCTTGGTTTTCGTCCACGTTTCTTTGGTTGTGGGGGTTCGACTTCATTTATCAATTCGGTTTCCTCGCGTTTCAGTTGGTGTCCTAACTCGTCCACAATCTTATTAACGCATCCAACGCAATGGCGCAATGATACCGACTTACCTCCTTGGATGATTCCCTTTAATTGTCCGAGAACCTTTCTTTGTTCGCCTGTAACTATACCACTCTCTTTGATTACTTTAATCAGTTCCTTTGCTTCGTCTATTACGTTGCTATCCACAACCGCACCCCATAACCCAGCAGGACATTCTTGTAGTGCCATTCGTCCTTTGACATCCATAAAGCAACCACAAGGTTTAAAACGAACTCCGTTCATCTCTTGCCATTCTGCAAATGGGTTTAATTTACTCAAAGGTTTACCACAAGTTCGCGTTGTCTTATTGAATATAGGACACGCATTGCATATCTCTATCCGATAATTAAACATTTCTTTATTCGTCATATTTAATACTTTTCTTGATTTCGTCTTTGGCACGTTTAACCGTGTCATATAAATACGATACAGGTATTCCTGTTTCTTCGCTTAACTCTCGATAACTAAAGTCGCTCATCACGTATAGTTGAAACACATCGCGCTCAAATGATGGTAGTCTACTAATAAGGATGTCAAGTTGTTCGTTAGTCAACCTACTACCTACCCAAGTTTCTCCGTTGGCATTTATAGCAATTTCAAATTGAAACGGCTCCAGGTCTTTCCAGTTGGATTGAAACTCACCCACTAACTTTTTAAAACGTGTACGTGGTCGTGTGAACTCCCACTTCAAAGAACACATCACGTAATTATCAAGGTCGCGGATATTTAAAGATGGGGATTCAAGGATATTTAATAGTGTAGAGTGCAGAAGTTCATCGCCATCGTATCGATTACCTGCGATTACTTCCGCAAATTTGCGGTATTTATTATATTGATCCGTTGAAATATCCATCAATTACATCTTTGGCTTGGTCGAACCCTTTACATATAGACGCATAATAGCCCTTTTTGTTTAGTTGTTTGATCCATTCCTTTTGTTCCTTACTCGCTACCCCTTTATCCACCTTCAATTCAATAAACAATCCGTGATATTTTTCGTTGGGTTCACAAATTTGAAGGTCTGGAAATCCTTTAACGTAGCCAGTCGCCTTCATTTTTATGGCTTGTTTCATTGATGTGAACATTCCACCTGCACTCGCGCAATAAATAGCCGTTGGATAAGCCATCTTTAGGTATTGAATCACGGCAACTTGCAATCCCGCTTCACCGCTAAACGGCTTTTTTGCTCGTGGCTTCATTGAATTAACTATCTTTTGCTTCATATTTTAAGTAAAAGTAAAAAAAAAGTACATTCTGAAACCCCTATAAAACCTACAAAAGACAAAATAAATTTCATTTTAACAAAATAATATTAGGAATAAAGAAAGA
>CAIVPF010000159.1 GCA_903907745.1 uncultured Cytophagaceae bacterium
CTCATTTTTCACGGGCTTCACATCTTTTGAGCGGACCAAATTGACCACTTGGTCTGCGAGGCTATTTCCATGTTTTGTAGCAAGTTCCACTGTCCCGCGGGGTTCCGGGTTTTGATCCCCAGCGCAACCTAAAATAAAAAAGGCAGTGGCGGTAGGAATTTTTTTCTCAATGTCAATCTGCGCAAACCCCGCATAGTCGCCATTGATTAAATAATTATTTCCCATCAATGTGGTATTATGACAGGCATAGCCAAATAAAACTGCCTTGATTTCACCCGACGAATTCATGAATTTTAGGACGGGAACATCGTGATCGATAGGCCCAGGAAGGTTAATGCCATTTTTCTGGGCGGCCAAAGCTCGTCGATTGATGGCAAAGTCGGCCGACGTATGTCCCACAAATACCTGCATAGGTTCCTGATGCTCATAAGCATTGACAATCACAGTGACCAATTTGTCCACCAAAACCTGAGTGTATTCCGAAACGATTTTTTGGTCCTCTGGGCTATATTCTGAAATGACACTTAAAGACGGCCATATCATAGGCCCAGAATGCGTATGGGAGGAATTGAACATGAGTTGGCGCCTCTCGATCCCCAATTTTCCCTGAATTTTTTCAGCCACCTCCTCGGAAACTTGATGCGAAAGCCCCAACAAATCCGTGGTCACGATGATCATTTTTTCTTGTTTGTTGGAAAGCACGATGGCCTTCGCCCACAAATCATGTAGAACTCCTTCTGATGGCTTATCGCGGTTCGCGTAGCCCGTCATAAATGCGGGGGATTTGGGTGTAATGTTGATTTTGGCAATACCCACGTGCATCGCCGACTGCGAAAAACAAAGGCTCAGCGTCGTAACATATATAAATAGTGTAAGCCTTATTTTCATGCTTCTAATTTGATTAAATCCGTGACGGTCCGACCCTTTCGATTTATTCTTGCCAATGTATATACATTTCCTGATGTATCCACGGCTATCGAATTTACATATAAGGGTCTCTCCCCATTTTCGTAAAATATGGCACCATGATCACGGTAGGTGTTAGTCGGTATTTCGTAGGTGATTAAGTGCAGGTTTTCTAAGCCTTTCGCTGCGCCTTTGGCAATGGATTTTTCTCCCTCAATCCTTTTGCCATGTTCATAAATAGGCCCGCCGGTTAAATAATAAATGGTTTTTCCGTCGGGCTCCAACGCAAATCCCAAATAGCCATAACTGAATTGATCGAAAAAACCTGATTTTTTTGAGGGTAGGGAAGTGATGCGATCGACGATTTCCACGGTCTGCGCTTTTGGGTCAAATTTAAATAAGTAACCCGAATTCCCATGAACGCCATAAGCTACATGTTCTGGGGCATACCAAAAGATTTGTCGCCAATGATAGCCCATCGTTCCCGGTAACGTGGGATCGTATTTTCCGAAGTAATCCAAACGTAAATGAGCCCCTTCCAATGGGCTAATTTTCATGTCAAAAGGATTCATGTAAAATATGTCTCCTTCGATGGTCGTATAATAACAAAAACCCGTGTCTTCGTCGACAAGCAGCGACCGACATAAAGAACGGAAATCGACGCCTGGCATTCCCGCTTCCCCGTTCTCTGAAATCTTGTCCAACAGCGTCAGCTTTTTTTCGTTGACCTGATAGCAGAAAAAATGTCCCGTGGGCCAAGTAATCCCAAAGATGTTTCCCCTTTGGGTATCCATCACCATGGTGACAACGCCCTCTCCATTGGGGATCATGGCTAAATCGGCAAAGGATTCTTCTTGTAAATCATAGGATAAAATATGCCCTCCAGGATATAAATCAAAACCATCCGGGGCCTGCTCCGGCAAACGATCCATGCCGTCGATGAGTTGGTAATATCCGACATGGGTAGAAAAGTACAGCTTGTTTTGAAATTCATAAAATAGGACGTGGCTCTTTCCTTGGGCGATGCTTTTTTGATGGGCTTCGCCACAAATGACATTCAGGTCGCCTAAGAATTTGATCTCTTCTTTTAAAGGATCAAAGCGAAACATTTGACCCGCAACATCAAATTTGTCTGACGATAATACATAATATAAGCGCCCGTCGCTCGCCACCGACATGGCATTATAAGTATCATGCGCCTCAAAAAAGCCAGAATCAAAACAGGATGCAATCAATGGGGCTTGTTTCATTGTAGCTTCTTATTGATTTCATCGGCATGTGTATGAATGCGCTGGATCGCTTGGAAAATCAAATCCATGTCGTTTTTGGTGCCCAACAGCATATTCTGCGTAAACCAAACCGCCTCATTACATAGGGTATCATTTAAGGGACATTGGTTCTGCTCCATATATTGGGAGTAATTCAGTTCACCCGAATGGTACATCTTTTTGAAATTGACCGATTCAAACGTCTGTTTCAAAAACGGTTGGGTATTTAATGCCGTATATCCGCCCATGCAAGGAACTCCTTCTGCGTCTAATGCCTGTAAAAATTGGGCTCTAGTCAAACCTTTGAATGCTGCTTGATCATATCGAAAGGGATATAAATGATAGGCGGCTTTAGTCACCTCTGGGTACAAACGCAAAACATGTATGCCCGGAATGGCCTTTAATAAGGAAGTTAAATAAGCCGCATTTTGATTTCTCGTTTCCGTTTGCGCTTCCAATCGGGTCAATTGGGCTAGGCCAATCGCCGCTTGATATTCTGAAAATCTCAATTTATTGGCTTGCATTTGGCTTCCAGCGGTCACAGATCCCGTGGCGATTCCATAAGGTAAACCTAAATTATGGTAGGAATAGCAGGCATCCATGAACGCGTCATCGTCGCTGATGATGGCGCCCCCTTCGCCGATGGCAATGTTTTTGGAGTTTTGGAAACTAAAGCAAGCTGCATTGCCGAAAGTCCCTACTTTTTGATGATTGATTTCAGCTAAGGGGGCTTGACACGTATCTTCAATCACAATTAGATTGTGCTTTTTAGCGATATCCATGATGCGAATCATATCGGAAGGAAGACCTAAAATATGGACCGGCATAATGGCTTTTGTCCTTTTAGTAATTTTAGCTTCAATTTTTGAGGGATCCATCTGGAAAGTCGTGGGGTCTACATCCACAAAAATGGGGATCGCCCCATTCGCTAAGATGGATTGTATCGTAGCGATGAAGGTATAAGGAGTCACAATGACCTCATCACCGGCATTAATTTTAGACTGATTTAATGCTATAATGAGTGCATTTGTACCATTAACCACCGTCATGCATCTTTTAGAACCGATCAATTTAGCCCAAGCCTGTTCGAATTGGATCACTGTTTTTGATCTCGACCAAACCCCACTTCGCATCACTTCTAATAGAATCTTTTCATCTTTCTCCGCATCCCAAATGGGCCATTTAATCCATTGGCCTGGATTTATGGTTTTCTCACCCCCTAAAATAAATGGCTTATTGGATTTTTTAGAAATGATCGAAAAATTCGATTTTGATAGAATTCCAGCGTTTAAGCTAAGTATTGATGCTTTTTTGATAAAATCTCTTCGGTTGGCATGTTTCATAGGTTAGGATTCATTTTAACAAAAACCATTTGACACGGTTTATTTTATTTTTTTATTTTTTGGGCCCATAATTTAATCCAATAAAAATCTATGTTAAATCTCATTATTGCATAAAATAAATTTATGGAAATCATGTAAATATTTAATGAAAAAATATTGTTATAAAAATATATTTTTGAAGGTAAAAATTTATCTCATCTAAATTAATTTAATCATGAAAAAAAATTACCTAAGCAAAATCTTGCTTTTGCTGGTATGCCTAGTCTCCGTGTCTTGGAGTGTCATGGCCCAGTCCCAAACCATTAGTGGTAAGGTTACCGATGAAAAAGGCGAAGCCTTAGTGGGTGTTAACATCATCCTAAAGGAAACCAACCGAGGAACAACCACGAACATAGATGGAAAATACACCATCTCCGTAGCAGGTGCGAAAAGTCAATTAGCATTTTCTTCGGTAGGTTATGATGGGAAAACCATCACGGTAGGAAATCAATCGGTAATTAATGTCGTTTTAGCAGCAAACGCACAGAATTTATCTGAAGTTGTCGTGATCGGTTACGGTACCCAACGGAAATCAGATTTAACCGGTTCTGTGAGTTCGATTAAAACGGATCAATTATTAGAGCGTCCGGCATCTTCCTTAAACCAAGCCTTGGCGGGTCGTATGGCGGGTGTTCAAGTGAACAACAACTCAGGTCGTCCGGGTGGTCGTACCACGGTTCGTGTTCGTGGATTTAGCTCCATTAACTCATCAAACAATCCCTTGTATGTGGTTGACGGCGTCATGCTTCCTCAAGGAACATTGAATCAGTTCTCCAATGCGATAGATTATTTGAACCCAAATGACATCGTTTCAGTGGAGGTATTGAAAGATGCATCATCCACTGCTATCTATGGTGCTCGTGGAGCGAATGGGGTGATCTTGATTACGACTAAAAAAGGTAAGTCGGGCGAAGGTACCGTAACCTACAATTCAGATTTTAGTGTAAACGTAACAGGACCCAATAAGCCAGAGGTTTTAAATGCGAAGCAATACATGGCTGTGGAGGATTTGGCTTGGAAAAACATGGAAAAGTACGATCCAGCTGGTTGGAAAGCAGGTAAATGGGCGTATTTGAATCCAAAATTGCGTCGTACAGATCCACGGGTGTTTGATTCAAACGGCAATCCACTATATGATACGGATTGGTTTAATGAAGCCACGCAGGCTAAATTGTCTCAAAATCACCAATTAGGTTTTAATGGGGGTAACGACCGTACTCAATATTCATTCTCATTAGGTTATCGTGATGATCAAGGTTTAGTAAAAACAACCTATTCAACGCGTTATTCAGCAAGATTCTCCATCGATGATCAAATTAAGTCTTGGTTAAAAGTAGGGGGAACTTTATCTTATAACAATCAAACGGAGCGCTTATCCGATGTAAACGATGCCGTATCGCGTCAAATCGTAGAGGATTTTCCTTTCTTGCCTGTTCGCTACCAAGATGGAACCTTTGCTGATAACCGGGATTTCCCATATGCGGAAGGTACATTCAGTTCAGTACACCGTTTGATGGATCGTCAGTATATTTTGAATACGCAAACTACCACAGGTAGTATTTATTCGAACATTACCTTCATGAAGGGTTTAGAAATGAAGACGATTTTTGGGGCGAATGTTTTCACTCAAGAAAACAACGTATCTCAGACGCGTACTTTGGCGATTGCCAACCAAGGGGAAGCCTCAGCTTCAAATTCGAAAGAGACTTTTTGGTCTTTGGAGAATTACTTGACTTATACGAAACAAATCAATGATATTCATTCGATCACGGCTTTGTTAGGTCTTTCTTGGCAACAAACAGATGCGTTCAGTATCTCTACATCGGTAAAAGGATTTGCAACGGATTATTTTGGATTTAATAACTTAGGTGCGGCTGCAACGGTATTATCTGCTGGTTCAGGGGCTTCCAAATTCGCCTTTAATTCGTATTTCGGCCGGGTGAATTATAGCTTAATGAATAAGTATTTAGCGACGGTTACTGCCCGTGCGGATGGTTCTTCTCGATTTGGAGAGAATAACAAATTTGCGATTTTCCCTTCAGGTGCTTTAGCTTGGAAGATCTCCGAGGAGGATTTCTTGAAAGGAAATACGACCATTTCTAATTTGAAATTAAGAACATCTTATGGTTTAACGGGTAACTCGGAGATTCCTTCGTATTCTTCCCTTTCCTTGTTGAGCTCTAACTATGCTTCTGTAATCAATGATGCGCGTGTGTCAGGAACAGGTATTTCCCGTTTAGCGAATCCCGATTTGAAATGGGAGAAAACAGCACAAACCGATATCGGTCTTGAATTAGGATTATGGAACGGCCGTTTAAATTTGGAAGCAGACTACTACTACCGTTTGACTACGGACATGTTATTGGATGCTCCGGTACCGACAACCTCAGGTTATGCGACCATTCGTAGAAACGTAGGTTCGATGGAAAATAAAGGTTTTGAATTTTCTATTACTTCAGTCAATGTAAACACGAAAGGCTTCCAGTGGAATTCAAACTTTAATATTTCATTGAATCAAAATAAAGTATTATCGCTTGCGACTCCATCGGATATCTTCAACGTGGGAGGTCCTAACTTTACGAACCCGACGAACATCATCCGGATCGGAGAGCCCGTAGGTTCATTCTGGGGATTAACTCGTTTGGGTGTTTGGAGTGAAGCGGAGCGCGATCAAGCCGCTAAGTTTACTTCTTACCGGAATGGTTTGACTATTTTACCGGGTGATATTAAATACAAAGACTTTAATGGGGATAATGCGATCACAGACGCTGACCGTTCGATCATTGGAAATGGTAGCCCTAAATTCTGGGGAGCTTTCACCAATACATTCAAGTATAATAATTTTGATTTGACTTTGGAACTAGCCTATTCGTATGGAAATGATGTGATGTTGATGAATCTTCACCCATCTCAAGATCGTCAAGCCTTAGCGAACAGCTATGCATCTGTTTTGAATGCTTGGACTCCAACCAATCAAAATACAATGATCGCTGAAATACGTGATACACGTGCAGGTTATGTGACCAACGTAGATACTTGGTGGATTAAGGATGGTTCATTCCTTCGTGGAAGAAACTTGTTATTAGGTTATACCTTCCCAAGTATTATGACAAACAAATTGAAATTAAGCCGTTTACGTGTATATGCAACTGCGCAAAATTTCTTCCTTTTAGTTAAGGACAAGGACGTGGGAGATCCAGAAACTACACCAACAAACCAGGGTGGTGGTAACAGTGCATTCTCACAAGGTATGATTTGGCACAATTATCCAAAGCCAACGATTTACATGGTGGGTCTACAAGTTGCATTTTAATTCTAAGGATCATTTAAATTTAAAAATGTCATGAAAACAAAATTAATTTCCAAAATATACCATATCGCTTTGGCAAGCATATTCGTATTTGGACTATCGTCTTGCTCAGATTTTTTAACTGAAAAGGCACCGTCCAATTTAACGCCTGAAAGTTTCTATACTATCCCGGATCATGCGGAAGCAGCGATTGCGGCTACTTATTCTGAATTGAGGTTTATAGGTAATGGAGCGGGTATTTTCTCGGCCAACTGGCAATTGTTAGAGGCTCTAACGGGAACTTCTACCACGGAGACTGCTCAGAATTCAGATTTGAACAACCTGTATGGTTTGGTTCATGATGGATATACCGTTCATTTGGTTCAATATTGGAGTGGATTATATAAAGTAATCGCTCAAGCAAACCAAGTTATAGAGAAAGTTCCAGGGATTACGCCGATGGATGCGAAACAAAAAAGTAAGATCTTAGGAGAAGCTCGTTTCTTACGTGCATCTGCTTATTTTACTGCGGTTCGTTTATGGGGCGATGTGCCTTTGATCACCAAACCACAAACAGCTTCTTCTGAAGATTTTCTTCCGGCAAGAGCTCCTGTAGAATCAGTTTACAAATTGATCGTGGAAGATTTAATCGCTGCGGAAGCTGCTGGATTAGATTGGATGGATACGCGTGGTCGCGTGGGAACAGCTGCGGTAAAGGCTCAATTAGCTGAAGTGTATTTAACGATGGCAGGTGGTTCTTTGAAAAAAGGAGCGAGTCATTACAAATTAGCTGCGGATAAGGCATTTGAAGTAATTAGCTATGCGAAGAGTAATCCTTCATCGGTTGGTTTGTTTACAACGTATATGGATGTACACAAAGAAAGCTTAAAGAATCGTTTGGAGCATTTATACATGATTCAATACAATACAACGGTTTCTGGAAATCCAATGGGTAATTTCTTCCCTAACTTTAAGCCGGTAACCTATTCGGGTCCTGGAGGAACGGGATCTTCGGTACCTACTCCTTCTTTCTATAATTCATATGAGACAGGAGATCTGCGCACGAAGAATCAAGAAGGTTATTTCTACACCAGTTATTATACAAACGGTAACGGAGCTCCTTTTGAATTAAATGCACCATATGTATTTAAGCACTTTAATACAACGGCTAATGGATACTCGGGTGTAGCTGGAACACGTAATGATAATTTAAACGTTCCTCAAATTCGCTATGCGCAAGTATTATTAACTTATGCAGAAGCTCAAAATGAAGTGGGTGGTCCAACGGCTGATTCATATGCTGCTTTTAAAGCGATTCGTGATCGTGCTAAATTAACTACTCCTGATTTGGGAACGTATTCACAGGCTAGTTTCAGAAATGCGGTTTGGAAAGAGCGCTGGCATGAATTATGCTATGAGCAAATCACTTGGTTTGACATGGTGCGTTTGAGAAAGGCGTTTAATGAAACCACAAGAACGTTTGAAGATTTTGTGGGTCATACCAACCTTAGCTCCAATCAAAAATTACAAGACAAGCATTTGTTGCTTCCTTTGCCAAAGGCAGAGATGTTGAACAATCCTAAATTAACTCCTCAGAATCCGGGGTATTAATATAAAGCTTTGATGCGTTTGAAATCCCCTTACATGAAGATGTTAAGGGGATTTTTTTTAACTTGTCCGCAGGAATTCCCTTGATGACCTAAACCTATGAGAAAAAATTTACTCTTCGCCATTTTACTGATTTCAAGCTTGTCTATTTCTGCACAAACTCCATTTTCAGTCGTATATACCTCGGGCCAAGAGGGCCATAAAACTTACCGCATTCCCGCCATCATCAAAAACAAACAAGGACATTTACTGGCCTTTGCCGAAGGGCGCGTGCATGGATCAGGGGATTTTGGCGATATCAATATCGTTCTGAAAATGTCCCGCGACCAAGGTCGCACGTGGTCAGCCCCCCAAACGCTTGTCGATTACGATTCGCTCCAAGCCGGGAATCCCACCCCCGTTCTCGATACTACTGATCCTCGATTTCCCCAAGGCCGAATTTTTCTCTTTTATAATACGGGCAATAACCATGAAAATGAAATTCGAGAAGGGAAGGGGCTACGGGAGGTTTGGTATAAAACGTCTACAGATGGCGGTTTAACTTGGTCTACAGCCGTGAATATTACTTCACAAGTTCATAGGCCAAATCAACCTGCGCGAAATCCTACCTATACCTTCAAGGAAGATTGGCGGCATTATGCCAATGGACCAGGCCATGGGATGCAATTCACCCAAGGGCCACATGCAGGTCGAATACTCATCGCTGCCAACCACTCCGAAGGTCCTCGCGGCGAACGAGGATCCGATTACCGCGCTCATTCTTTTTACACAGATGACCACGGAGCTACGTTTCACCTAGGGGCCTCCATTTCAATCCCAGGAAGTAATGAATCCTCGGCTACCGAAATTTCGGGGGGTCGGCTTATGATGAATATACGCAACCAACGAGGGGATATACGCCAACGAATCATCGGCCTCAGCGACGACGGCGGCGCCACCTGGAAAGAAACCTATTTTGATGCTCAATTGCCCGATCCTATCTGCGAAGGAAGTATTTTGACAATCGCTCAGGCGAAGGGTAAAAATATCCTTGCTTTCTCTAATGCAGCTGATGTCAAAAGGCGAGATCAACTCATTTTGCGTATTTCATATGACGATGGCAAAACCTGGCCAAATGCCAAGCTCATCGCTCAATCGAGCACAGAGGAGGAAGCCAAACATGATTTTGCGGCCTATTCTGATTTGGTTCTGGTTAATAAAAAAACGGTCGGGATCCTATATGAACGGAAGGATTATTCGCAAATTGTATTCTCCGCGATTCGCTGGAACGAATAGGTGAGCTGTAAAAATCTTTTTTAATTGGCCTCAGGGCGTAAATTAGCCGATATATTTAAATAATTTTACGATTTAACGGATGAACCATGACACCAAACAAAACAACTTTTAATTTATCTGAAGACTGGACTGTCGTGCTGCTCGGTTTTTTAATTATCCTAGTTTCGCTTAGCGGTTTTCAAATCCCTATGCCGACTTTCGGTTGGGAAAGCCCCACGGACCTATCTGAAAAAGTTTTAACGGTGGCGAATTTGGCCAAATTAGGTCAAGTATTCCTTTTTACCTTGATCATTGCCTTATTGGCCTCTCGCGTGCTAGGAAAAAGCCTCGCGGCTAACGCAAAAGGCTTCCCCATTGTTTTTGTGCTTACCTCGCTTGCTTTGATTTTAGCTGGAAATGCGTTTTTGAAAAATTGGAATTTAGAAGCAGTAATTTTTAGTTTGACGATCGGCTTGTTGTTGAGTAATTTTTTCACATTGCCGACTTGGTTGACGGATTCTTTATCGACCGAACTATTCGTCAAGATTGGTTTGATTTTATTAGGTACAAGCGTCATTTTTGGTGATATCTTAAAAGCAGGATCACTCGGTTTAATTCAAGCTTTAATCGTGGTGATTTCGGTTTGGTATTTTGCGTTCTGGGTATCGAAAAAATTGGGTGTCGACGAGGAACTCGCACTCATGATCTCCAGTGCGGTGTCGATTTGTGGGGTTTCCGCGGCCATTGCCACCTCTGGCGCGATCAAAGGGGATTCCAAAAAATTATCCTATGTGATTTCCGTGGTGTTAATTACAGCGATTCCCATGATCATTTTCTTGCCTTTTCTTGCCAAAGCCCTTGGCTTATCACAGGAGGTGACAGGCGCTTGGTTAGGAGGAACGATTGATACGACGGGTGCGGTGATTGCCTCTGGCTCATTGGTCGGGGAGACGGCCTTGAAGATTTCGACTATTGTTAAATTTTCGCAAAACGTATTGTTGGGATTCGCGGCTTTTGCGATCTCGATTTATTGGACATTTACGAATAATCAAACGGAGACGGTGAAGCAAGCAAAACCTACCGTTGGGCTTATTTGGGAACGCTTCCCTAAATTTGTGTTGGGTTTCATTGCCGCTTCTTTGCTTTTCTCTTTTGTGATTTCATCGGAGACGATTGATTCGGTGAAGGGAGGATTTAAGGCGCTGCAAGGGCTGTGGTTTGCCTTGGCTTTCACCAGCATCGGTCTAGAAACAAAGTTTGCTGACTTATTTTCCAAAGAAGGAAAAAAACCATTGTATGCCTTTTTAATTGCCCAGCTTTTTAATGTGTTCATTACGCTGGCCGTGGCTTACGTTTTATTTTAATTTTTTTCAATGGGCAATGGGGCCAATCGGCTATTTTTCATTGAAAAAAGAATACGCTTGTTTTTCAAATAGCTTCTTTTGGGGTTGGGCTATTGATATGTTTATTTGATTAAAATCTGGAAAATATCCGATGTATCTTGACGAAATGCGCGATTTCTGTTTAGGCCTGCCAGAGGTGGAGGAATGCATGCCTTTTGGTCCGAATCATTTAGTGTTCAAACGAAAATTGAAAATGTTTTTGTTGGTAGGCATCGATGAATATCCCTTGCGATTCAATGTCAAATGCGATCCCGAAAAGGCGTTCGCCCTTCGGGAAGAATATCCTGACACCATTTTGCCGGGTTATCATATGAACAAAAAGCATTGGAATACAGTCTACGTGGATGGGCGCTTGACGGATCAGCAATTACAAGCCTTCATCCACCATTCCTATGATTTAGTGCATAAATAAATCCTTATGCGAGTGAAAAATAGGGTTTCACCTTGGAAATCAGCCCCAATGGGTTATAAAGTATTTCTTGCATATAAAATCATTGATTCTTTTCTGAAAAATGCGTAACTAGGGTACAATTTAAACCTATTTGATCACGCTTTGAAAGTCCTTTGGTATCGGATTCGAACGCTTACGTATTGGCTTCAAATCTATTTTACTTTTGTTTTCCTTCGCCTACGTTTTCCTCGAAAGACCTTCATCGGCATCGCCATGGACGGAGATTTAGGAGATATGGTCGCTTCTGAGCCTATATTGCCTGCCCTGGCCGCTAAATTTGGACATACCCATATTACATGGATTTGTGATCCCAAACATTTCCCCGTCTATCAGTTTCATCCCTTAGTGAACCGATTGTTGCCACAGCAATTTACGTTATTGACCCAACTCCTTTTGCGCTTAAATCCTTTTCATCATTTTTATTCCCTTCATTTAAGTGGATTTCGCCAGGATTCGGTCACGAAAACGATCATTTGTAATCCCAAAGCGGATGCGCTGAATTTGACTTTGACGAATTATTATGATCACCACACGTTGCTCGAAGTGGCCTCTTTATTAGCTGATCTAGGAAAATTAAATGCGCAGCCTCATGTCTACCTAGATCCCGAGGCGGATTACGTAATCCCAAAAGGTGCCTATTGGGTTATCCACACCAAGTCCAATGAAGGCCTGCGCGATTGGAAAGACGAACATTGGATTCAATTAATCAATTATGCCATCGAAACCTGGGCCGTACAAATTATTGAAATCGGGCATGTGAATCCGCTGCCTTTTGAACACCCTTCCTTTCGCAATTTAGTGGGAAAAACTACCCTCATGGAGACCATGAAAATCATCCATGGAGCCTCCTTTTTTATGGGCTTAGATTCAGGCCCCACCCATATCGCCAATGCCTTTCAGATTCCAGCGCTCATTTTATGTGGCGCATTTAAAAATTTCAATATATACCATTCCTATTCGGGAGCCTATCAGAATCCGGATATCGCTCAGGTGCTTTTTAATCCCATAGGGAGGACGGAAGGCTTGGATTTTGAAAGTGTAAAAAATGCGTTGGAAATTATGGTCAGCAAAACACAAAAAAATCTTGAAAAATAAACAGATAAAAGCCATTTCCTTCAAAAAAAATCTTTAGTTTTATGCACAAATTTTAAACCTATGGAAAATAAAAAAACGAATACAGATCGGCGGGACTTTCTCAAGACTGCCACATTAGCCTCAGCCGGTTTCATGATTGTTCCTCGCCACGTATTAGGTGGAAAAGGATTCACTGCACCGAGCGATAAATTAGTTGTCGCAGGTATCGGCGCCGGCGGAAAAGGAAAATCCGATTTAAAATATTTCTACGACAGTGGAAAGGCGGATATCGGTTACCTCTGCGACGTAGATGATCGCATGGCCAAAGACTCCGTAGCGGCCTATCCGAAAGCCAAATACTACAAAGACTGGCGTGTGATGATGGAAAAAGAATCGAAGAATTTCGATGCGGTTTCTGTTTCTACCCCAGATCATAACCACGCGGTGCAAGCCATGGCCGCGATGCAATTAGGCAAGCACGTATACGTGCAAAAGCCAATGACGCATGATATTTTTGAGGCACGTATGCTGACCCAAGCCGCCGAAAAATACAAAGTGGTGACCCAAATGGGAAATCAAGGTTCATCCGGCGACGGAGTTCGTCAGCTCGTAGAATGGTACGACGCCGATATCATCGGGGATGTACATACCGTACAAATTTGGACGAATAGGCCGATCTGGCCTCAAGGGATTCCTTGGTCCACCGCGAAGCCACCGGTTCCATCGGAATTGGATTGGAATTTGTGGTTGGGAACGGCTCCTTATAAAGATTACGTAGATAATTTAATTCCAGGCTCATGGCGTGGATGGTGGGATTATGGTACAGGTGCTTTGGGTGATTTAGGTTGCCACTTAATGGAAGCTCCTTTCCGGGTACTTGGTTTAAAATATGCATCAGATGTCCAAGCGAGTGTGAGCAGTGTGTTCACGGCCTTCGGAAAACGTGGTGTCTTCTTAGATTCTTGTCCTCCAAGTAGCCATGCGACATTGACATTCCCGAAAACAGATAAGACCAAAGGTCCTATCACCATGCACTGGATGGATGGTGGTATCAAGCCAGAGCGTCCGGAAGAATTAGGTCCAGATGAGATGTTTGGCGACGGAAACTCAGGTATCTTATTCATCGGTACCAAAGGAAAAATGATGGCCAGCGAATATGCAGCTAATCCACGTTTATTGCCTTTATCTCGCAACCAAGAAGTGAAAGTGCCTCGTAAATTAGAGCGCGTTCCAGGTAGCGCAGACGGTCACTACGCCCAATGGGTAGAAGGTGCCATCGCTGGATATGGTAAAAAACAATTGAGTTCTCCTTTTGATTTAGCAGGTCCATTGACCGAAGCGATCCTAATGGCGAATTTAGCGATTCGCGTAGCGGATATGCCTTTCCCTCGCAAAACAGGAAACGGCATGCATTACCCAGGTTCAAACACGAAATTGTTATGGGATAACCAAAACATGCGTGTGACCAACTTCGATGCCGCAAACCAATTCGTTAAGCGTACATACCGCGAAGGCTGGACCTTAGGCGTTTAATTTTTATTCTTTAAAAAGACCCAAGGAGCCTTGGGTCTTTTTTTATTCGAATTCCGATTGCCAATTACCAATTTGAAAATCAAAACCTGTTTAATCAATCTAATCATGTCCATCAAAATTAAAGGAGGATTACTTTTAGCTGTCATTGCTTTCAGTTTGATCAGCTTTTTTCAACCTGAAGCACCCAAAACCATTGCCCTCAAAGATCACGCCCAAATCGCGCTCATCGGCGGAAATTTAGGTTCTCGGATGATCAATTACGATCATTTTGAAACCGAATTACATCTACGCTATCCAAATAGCCAATTGGCCGTCCGCAATCTATGTGACGGTGGCGATACCCCCGGCTTTCGACCTCATTCCGCCCGAAATTTACCCTGGGCTTTCCCCAATGCCGAACAATTTCAAGATGAATATGCCAATAAATCCGGCAGCGAAGGCCATCTCGATACCCATGACCAATGGATGAGCCGCCTGAAAACGGACATCGTCATCGGATTTTTTGGTTTTTCTGAATCCTATGAAGGGGCCTCTAAAATCCAGCGTTACAAGGATGAGTTGACCGCCTTTATCCAACACACCCGTTCTCAAAAATACAATGGCGTTTCCGCACCTACCTTAGTACTCGTTTCGCCCATCGCGTTCGAAGATGTAACAGCTCTTTACGATGTACCCAAAGGAACCGCTGAAAATATTCGCTTAGGTCAATACACCGAAGCGATGAAGGAAGTTTGTCTAAAAGAAAATGTGCTTTTCATTGATGTTTTCGCAGCTTCCAAGGCTTGGTATGCAGCGAGCAAATCGCCTTTGACCATCGACGGAATCCAATTAAACAACGATGGCTATAAGAAATTAGCCCTTTATTTGACCGATCACGTATTTGGTAAGAAATCTGCGGAAGTAGAAGCGCGTCGCGCGGATGTATACGCCGCCGTAGCGGAGAAAAACTGGATGTGGCACAATGACTTCAAAATTCCAAACGGAGTTCACGTATATGGCCGTCGCTACAATCCTTTCGGACCAGATAATTACCCCGCTGAAATCGAAAAAATTCGTCAAATGACCGCAAATCGGGAAGCGGCAATTCAAGCTGCGATTCAAGGAAAAGCATTTGACTTAGCTGCAGCCGATTCCAAAACGCGAAGCTTGGATCCCGTGAAAACGAATTTTAATCCGCAACAGAATGGAAGTTTAACGTATTTATTAGGTCAAGAGGCCTTGAATGCCATCAAAGTAGCTCCCGGTTATAAGATAGAGCAATTCGCCTCCGAAACCGAATTCCCTGATTTAGCGAAACCGGTTCAAATGACCTTCGACAACAAGGGCCGTTTATGGGTCGTGTGTATGCCAAGTTACCCGCATTACAAACCCGGTGATCCAAAACCAAACGATAAAATCATCATTTTAGAAGATACAAATAAGGATGGGAAGGCCGACAAAGAAACGGTTTTTGCCTCCGGATTGCACGTGCCCGTGGGCATGGAAATCGCCCATAATGGCGTCTATATTAGCCAAGGGACAAATTTGGTTTTCTTACAAGATACCGACGGCGATGACCATGCCGATAAAAAAGAAGTGATTTTGAGTGGTTTCGACGATCACGATACACACCATGAAATCTCGGCTTTTGTGACGGATGAGTCCGGTGCGATTTACATGGGTGAAGGGGTCTTTTTACATACGAATGTGGAAACTCCTTATGGAACGGTGCGTGCGACGAATGGTGGTTTTATGCGCTATAACCCAGCACGTAAACATTTAGAGCGCGTGGCACAATTGTCCATTCCAAATCCTTGGGGCATCGCCTTCGATAAATGGGGACAAAATTTCTTCGCAGAAACCTCTGGACCCGATGTCCGTTGGATGATGCCTGGAACGACCAAAAACCGGTATGGACAAACAGGCCATAAATCCTTTAGTCTAATCGAGGAGAAACATTTGGTTCGCCCGACCTCCGGTTTGGAATTTGTATATAGCCGTCATTTCCCGGATAATGTGCAAGGTGATTTTTTAATTAATAATACAATTGGATTTTTGGGGATGAAGCAGCACGAGTTGACCGACAAAGGTACCGGCTATGCCTTCAAACACCGTCAAGATTTGATCGTTGGGGAAGATCGTAATTTCCGCCCGGTGGATATGGAATTCGCACCCGATGGTTCCCTATACGTCATCGATTGGCATAATATTTTGATTGGTCACATGCAACACAATGCCCGCGATCCTTTGAGGGATCACTCGCATGGTCGGGTGTATCGCATCACCTATCCGTCTCGTCCATTGGTTACCCCGGCGAAGGTGGATGGTGCGTCGATCGACGAATTATTGGAAAATTTGAAATTACCGGAATACCGGACGCGTTATCGGGTTCGTCGGGAATTACGTGGTCGCAATGCCGCGGATGTCTTGCCTCGGGTACGCACATGGGCTGCGAAATTGGACAAAAAAGACCCGAATTACGAGCATAATTTGTTAGAGGCTCTTTGGGTGACTTGGGGAATGAATAAGGTGGATCAAGTTTTATTGAACCAATTATTAAATGCCAAAGATTACCATGCCCGCGCTGCGGCCGTTCGTGTCTTGCGCTATACGGGTCACCAAGTGCCGAATCAAGCAGCTTTATTAGCCAAAGCCGCACAGGATGAACATGGTCGGGTACGTATGGAGGCTTTCGTGGCGGCATCTTGGTTGCCGAAAGAAAAGGCTAACCCGATCTTTGATCTAGCGAAAATGAAGCCATTGGACGAATGGATGGATAAGCCTTTCGAGATCGCTGTCGCACATGCCAATGGCGTGAATGTGGCCAAGAAAAAGGCGGCAGCTTTGGTAACGGATTTAAAAGGAAATGATTTAGACCTATTTACAGAAGGTCAAAAATTGTATGCCAAAGAAGGCTTTTGTAATACCTGTCACCAGACTAACGGAAAAGGTCTTACCGCTTCCGGATTCCCGCCATTGGCCGGGTCTATCTGGGTCACAGGAAATCAGGAGCGTTTAATCAAATTAGTGATCAAAGGAATAATGGGACCGATGGAATTAAATGGCGTGAAATATGCTGGCCAGGTTCCGATGACGCCTTATGGAGGATTGATGACGGATAAGGAGATTGCGGCTGTTTTGACTTATGTTCGGAATTCATTTGGAAATAAGGCCAGTTCGATAGATCCTGCCAAAGTGAAGGAAATCCGTAGTAAAATAGCTGACAAAAAGGATTTGTATAACGCGAGTAGTTTATTGTCTGAACACCCTATTGAAAAATAAATATGAAAAATTATATCAAATTATGCCTTGGGATTGCCTTCGTTTTGCTTGCTGCTTTCTCTGGTTTTTCAGGAAATCTAGCACCCAAAAAGGCTAAAAAACCCTTCGTGGTTTTTGTTTGTGGGGATCATGAATATTCGGGGGAGTCGACGCTTCCATTATTGGCCGCCATCTTAGAAAAACAATACGGCATTCGTACGAAAATTTTAAAATCCTTTCCTGATCAAAATGCCGAGAAAGATATTCCTGGATTAGAGGCTTTGGCTGAAGCGGATTTGGCCGTATTCTTTTTGCGCTGGCGTTTATTGCCTGCGGAACAGGTAGCCATGATGGAGGCCTATTTGAAATCAGGTAAACCGATGATGGGTTTTAGAACATCCACCCACTCATTCAATTATCCCAAAACGGATCCTTTATTTTCGTATAATGCTTGGGCCGAGCGCGCTTTCGGTGCGCCTCCGGGATGGGGTGGAAAAGCTCAACACACCCATTATGGCCACAACGCTTCCACAGATGCCAGCATTATTCCAGCCGCAGCGAAACATCCTATTCTAACGGGTGTGGATCCGGAATTCCATGTGCGCTCTTGGTTATATCGTGTATTGCCGGATTTCCCGGTGAAAGGCACGGAATGGTTGCTCATGGGCAAGGCTGTGAATCCAGATAAGGCTGCGACGGACCAACCGATCGCCTGGACTTGGAAAAACGAATATGGGGGACGTGTATTTTTTACCACGATGGGGCATCCAGAAGATTTTTCTGTAGAACCTTTTCAGCGTTTAGTCGTCAATGCCATTCACTGGGAATTAGGCCTTTCTGTTCCTAAAAAATGGGCTGGTAAATTAGATATCAATGTTCCTTACCGAGGAATGGTTAATTCAAAATAAATCAACATGAAGTACAAAATTGCCATGAACACCCTGGTTTACGGACCAGATATGAACGAATCCATTATTCAGCATTTGTCCTACATCAAGGACGTAGGCTACGATGGCGTCGAAATCCCCATTTTTGTGACAGCCATGGATTATTGGAAACCTTGGAAGGCGGAAATTGATCGCCTCGGTTTGGAGGTTTTCACCGTGACCTTTTTAGGTGCGGATATGAATACCATTTCATCAGATTCTGCGGTACGCCAAAAAGGCATCGATTTTCTTAAAGAAGCTGTGGATGTCACAGCCTATTTAGGCGCGTCCTATTTGTCGGGCCCTTTCCATTCCGCCTTGTCTGTATTTTCAGGCGCGGCGCCGGTCCAACAAGAACTGGATTGGTCCAAAGAAAGCATGTTAGCCGTCGCAGAACATGCGCAGAAAAAAGGGGTCATCCTAGGCTTAGAATATTTAAATCGCTTTGAGAATTACGTGGTTAGTAACGCGGATCAATTGTACGCTTTGGTGAAAGCCATCAATCATCCCAATGTGAAAATCATGTTTGATACCTTCCATGCGCACATCGAGGAATTTAATACCGGTGAGGCCATGGTCCGCATTGCGGATGAAGTGGGTCATATCCAATTATCGGAAAGTACGCGCGCCACCTTAGGCGAGGGTCAGGTGCATTGGGACAATGTCTTCGATGGTCTTTCGCGGATGAATTATTCAGGTTGGTTAGTCGTGGAGGCATTCACGCCTTTGTTGCCAGCGGCTTGTATCTGGCGTAAAAACTATACGACCGAGGCGGAATTAGTCAAAAAGAGTTACGAACATATTCAAAAGTATGTAGGAGTATAAACGAATTTGCTATGAAAAATAATCGTCGGGATTTTCTAAAATTGAGCGGCCTTGGGGCTGTTGGCATGACCCATAACTGGTCAACCAAAACCACCGATATGGCACAAGCGCCGATGTCGGTGGCGCCGAAACAAATTTTTAATATGTCGGGCTACGCAGCTCCGAAATTGGACGTCGTTCGAATCGGTTTTATCGGTTTAGGAAATCGGGGTTCAGGAGCCATTACGCGGGTGAACCGCATCGATGGCGTTCAGACCATCGCGATTTGTGACATACGTCCTGAAAAGGCGCAGGCGGGAGCGAAGGCTTTGAAAAAAATGAATATTGAGCCAGTCGTGTACACGGAAAAGGAGGAGGCTTGGAAGGAAATGTGCCAGCGGGATGATATTGATTTGATTTACATCTGCACGCCTTGGTACTTACACACGCCCATGGCAGTCTATGCGATGAAGCAAGGAAAACATGTGGCGATTGAGGTACCGGCGGCGACGACCTTGGATGAATGTTGGCAATTAGTGGAGACATCTGAAAAGACGAAGAAACATTGTATGATGTTGGAAAACTGTTGCTACGATTTCTTCGAGTTATTGACCTTAAACATGGCTCGCCAAGGCTATTTCGGTGAACTTTTACACGTGGAAGGAGCCTATATTCATGATTTATTGAGCGCGAATTTTAAGCAAAATCAGTATTATGACAATTGGCGTTTGAAGGCGAATTTGCGTAATGGTAATTTATACCCGACGCATGGTTTAGGGCCGATTTGTCAGTTGCTAAATATTAATCGGGGCGATCAAATGGATTATTTGGTTTCCATGCAATCCAACGATTTTTCGATGCACAATATGGCGGTGGAGCTTTCTGAAAAGGATCCCTATTACAAGACATTTGTAGACAAAACCTTCCGGGGTAATATGAATACTACCACCATCAAAACGAACAAAGGCAAAACGATCATGGTTCAGCATGATGTGTCTAGTCCACGCCCTTATTCGCGCATTCATTTATTGAGTGGAACGAATGGGGTAGCGATGAAATACCCTGAGCCTCGCATTTCGGATCACCATCATGAATGGGTGAAGCCGGAGCAAATGGCGGAATTAGAGAAAAAATACGCTCCGCCGATCGTTGCGAAAATTGGTGAATTAGCCAAGCAAATCGGTGGCCATGGCGGCATGGATTTCATGATGGATTGGCGCTTAATCGATTGCTTGCGCAATGGATTGCCTTTAGATCAGGATGTGTATGACGCGGCGGCTTGGAGTTCGATTGTGCCTTTGAGCGAAATGTCGGTGAATAATCGATCTAAATCGATCGACATCCCTGATTTCACCCGTGGTTCATGGAAAAGCAACGCGCCTTTGGATAATACCTTGAGTCAAGGAGGAACAACGGGGGTGAAGGTAGTCAAGAGTTAAATTACCTTAAACGCAAAAACTAAAAAGAAAGCACGAAGAAATTCGTGCTTTTATTTTTTATGCAGAAAAATGGCTGTCTCCGATGAGTTCCCTAGCTCTTTTTTTTCCAGGGTTTTTTCCCGTTTTTAAAGGGTTTTCCTTTGCCTTCTGGTCGAGGAGAGGAGGCAGGATTATAGGTTGGCACTTCGCCAAATTCCTCTGGTACTTGCGCTTTTTCTACTTCTTTTTCTAATAGGGTTTCGATGACGGCGAATTTTCGTTGTTCAGTCGGACTGATAAAGGTATACGCCGTTCCTTGGCTCTGCGCACGTGCGGTCCGACCGATCCGGTGGATATAATCTTCTCCGTCGTTCGGCACATCGTAATTGATGACTAATTCGATTTCATCGATGTCGATTCCCCGACTCAAAATATCTGTCGCCACCAATATCGTAAGATTTTTATTTCTAAAATCTTGTAATACTTTTTCCCTTTGGTCTTGTTGGAGATCTGAATGTATTTCTTCCACCTTAAATCGGGCACGTTTTAATTCAGAGGCTAATTGCTTCACATTCTGCTTTTTAGAGCAAAATATGATCACGCGCGTATAGTCCTTCAGTTTTAAAATATGCTTGATCAGCGGGGCTTTTTGGTTTTCAAAAACGACAAAGGCCTTCTGAACGATTTGCTCTGGCGGTTTCGACACGGCGATGTTAATTTCCACCGGTTCGTTCAATAATTTCCGGGCCAAATCCCGCATTTTATGTGGCATCGTGGCGGAGAAAAGCAGATTTTGCCGTTCTGGCGCTAGGAAGGAAATGATCTTCATGAGCTCGTCTTGGAATCCCATGTCGAGCATGCGATCTGCCTCATCTAAGACCAAATATTTCACTTCTTTTAAATTCACATAGCCCATGTTTAAATGGGCAATCATCCGTCCTGGTGTGCAAACTACCATGTCGACGCCGCTGGTAAGGGCTGTTTTTTCGGTGGTAAAGGAATTTCCATCCCCACCTCCATATACGGCGATGCACGAGACATTGGTGAAATAGCCGAGGCCTTCCATGTTATCCGCAATCTGAATGGCTAATTCCCTGGTGGGAACGATGATTAAGGCATTGATTTTATTTTCATCATGGGGTTCCGTGATGATTTTATGAATGATGGGCAATAAAAATGCGCCCGTTTTACCTGTTCCAGTTTGCGCGGAGGCGATAATATCACGGCCAGCGAGAATAGGTAGGATCACTTGTTCTTGTACAGGGGTTGCCTGTTTGTAGCCCATCGAGTCGATGCCCGCTAATAATGTATCTGTTAATCCGAGTTCTTTGAATGTCAAAATAAATTGTATAAATGAATTTTATAAAATTAGCTAATTTTAGCTAGCTTTGAGCTAATTCATTGAATATTAAACCTATTTAACCAAAAAACGCTATGGTCGGTCAGGACTTTCGGCATGCCTTGCATGCGGGCAATCGGGTGTATGGAACGCTGATCACCAACACGTCCCCCAAGATGTTTGATTCGGTCCTAAGTCTTGGATTGGATTTTGTGTTTTTATGTACGGAACATTCAACCTATAATCCGGAGACATTGAGCTGGATGTGTCGGGCCTTCAAAGCCGCCGGTATCAATCCCGTCGTGCGCATCTTAGAACCGAGTCCCTTTTTAGCAACCCAAGCCCTGGATGCCGGTGCATGTAGCGTTCTAGTTCCTTATGTAGAAGATGTGGAGGATGTCTTGGCTTTAATTGGGGCCGTCAAATACCGACCCTTAAAAGGTAAAAAATTACAAAGAATCTTGCATGGTGATGAGACATTGTCTGCGGAAATGCAAGCTTACATATTGGCTCATAACCGACATAACTCCTTGTTAATCAATATCGAAAGCCCAACGGGCGTTCAAAATTTAGATACTTTTTTATCATATAAGGCCCCTGGTGGCTCAGGGGTAGATGGCATTGTTTTGGGTCCGCATGACTTATCGACTTCCTATGAGATGCCAGAAAAATATGCCTCGGAAGAATTTTTGAGACTGAGTCGGGGCATCATTCAAGATACGCGGGCTAAGGGCGTCGCGGCTGGGGGGCATACGGGATATCGAAATAGTTTGGATTTGTCGATCGACTGGGCCCAACATGGGGCCAACATCATCCTGCATTGTTCTGATTTCTATTTTGCCGCTGATAAAGCGCAACATGATTTTAATCGCATCAAAAATTCCCTCGGCGAATCCTCAACTAATTCCACGAGTCAAGAAAGTATCTAAACCCATAGCGCATGAAAAAATGTAGCATTCTATTCTTTTTGAGCTTTTTTTGCTTTCCCATCTTCGCTCAGCTCATCGATCTAAGTAAGTCGACTTTGCTCGTTTCAAATTCCATCAAGCTACAACAGCGAGCTACCTATGTGCGGGTCCTTCAGGAAGAAATCCGCCTTCGAACGTCGCTAAACCTCCCGATCAGCGCGGGAAAATCTCCGCACATCGCCTTGGCTTTAAGCAGTGATCAGGCGGTGGACGGCTACCCCTTACCTGCACTTCCGGTGAATTCACCAGCCCGAAAAAAAGAGGGATTTGCGATGGTTCAATCAGGAGAAGTCCTATGGCTTATCGGCGCGGATGAACGGGGCGTTTTATTTGCCATCGGGGCGTTTTTGCGCCAGGCGAATTTGACGAAGTTAAAAATACAATTTGACAAAAAAGACGAGATTCAAAGCGCACCGGCCTATGCTTTGCGGGGCCATCAATTAGGCTATCGAAATACGGCCAATTCCTGGGATGCTTGGGATTTTACACAATACGAGCGATACATTCGTGAATTGGCCCTTTTTGGGACGAATGCCATCGAAAATATACCCTTCCAAGATGGCGCGCCAGGTCCGCATATGAAGATTCCGCGGGATGAGATGAACCTAAAGATGAGCGAAATCTGTCGGGATTATGGCCTCGAATATTGGGTTTGGACGCCGGGCGACGTGGATTTATCGGATCCGGTGAAGTTCAAGGAAGAGGTGCGCCAACATGCCGAATTTTATAAAAAATGTCCCCAATTAGACGGCGTATTTTTCCCAGGCGGAGATCCAGGAAGCAACCATCCCAAAGATGTAATGCCCTTCTTAAAAGCCATCGCGGCGGAATTGAAAATTTCCCATCCCAAAGCCGGCATATGGATTTCTTTGCAAGGATTCAGCGATGCTGATGTGAATTATTTTTATGCGTATTTGACGAAAAATCGGCCGGATTGGTTGACCGGCGTCGTCTCAGGGCCCAGTAGTCCCGACATGGCGAATACTCGCTTCCGTTTACCCAAGCAATACAAACACCGGCATTATCCGGATTTGACGCATACGGTGCGTTGTCAATATCCGACGGAAAACTGGGATCAGGCCTTTGCCTTAACGGAGGGTCGTGAAGTATCGAATCCGCAACCCTATTATTATGCGAAGGTTCACAATCGCTATGCGGAGCTGACCGATGGTTTTTTGGCCTATTCGGATGGCGTCCATGATGATGTGAATAAGGTGGTTTGGAGCCAAATGGCTTGGGATCCGACCAAAGATGTGCGCGAGGTGATGGTCGAATATGCCCGTTTCTTTTTCGGTTCGGGGGTAGCGGAAGCGGCGGCGGATGGGGTGTTGGCTTTGGAGCGCAATTGGGTAGGACCCGTGGAAGAAAATGGGGGGATCGAGACGACATTTGCTTTTTGGCAAAATTTGGAAATGAAAAATCGTGATCTGGCGGCGAATTGGCGCTGGCAACAAATCGTCATGCGCGCCTATTACGATACCTATGTGAAACGAAGAAAAGCATATGAACAACTATTGGAAAAACAAGCCAATGTCATCTTAGCCAATGCCAAGGAATTAGGCGCGGAAAAGGCCATAGAATTAGCGCTTGCGAAGGTCAATGAAGCGGATCAAAAACGGCTTCATCCGGAATTACGTCAAAAAATAGTTGACTATTGTGCCGCACTATTTAAGTCGATCGGCATGCAAACCAGCGTGCCTTTATATCAGGCCTCTGGCGCGGAACGTGGGGCGATTTTGGATTTCATTGATTATCCCTTGAATAACCGTTGGTGGCTCGCCGACGAATTCGAGAAAATCAAAAAAATGCCTTCTGAAGAGCAAAAATTAGCGCGTATACATGTGTTAGCCACTTGGGAAAACCCGGGCCCTGGTAGTTATTATGACAATATTTCGGATTTATCGAAAGGCCCGCGTGTGAAAACACGGACGGAGGATGCGACGGATGTGTTATGGGAAAATAACGGGATGAGTCGGAAGCGTTTATCGACCCAGCTCTACCAAAATTTCCCCAAATTAGACTATGCGGATTTAGATCCCAATGGACAATACCTCATTCGGATTTCGGGATATGGGGACGCGCTATTGCGCGTAGATGGGGAGCGGATCGAGCCCACGGCCTATCCCAAAGGTTTTGAGGAATTCAAAGAATTTCCATTAAGTCCCAAATATGTGAGTGATGGGAAATTGTCGATTAGCTTTGATGAGCCAGAGGAATCGCATTTAAATTGGCGTCAGCATTCTAAGGTTTTTGATATATGGGTCTTAAAAATCAATTAATCCTCGGCCTATTTCTGCTCGGATTTTTTCCTGCCCTTTCGCAATCTAAATCATTGATTTCAGAGGTGGATTTACAGTTTTTGCAGGGGATGGCGAAGGATGTCACGGAGGCATCTCGGATTTATCCGGGTCAAAAAATTAGCCAGGACTTTGGCCCTAATCAAACGGGTGGGGTGCTGATTCGTCCCGGTGGCAGGTCCAGTTATCCCGCATTTTGGATTCGGGATTATGCGATGTCCTTGGAGGCAGGATTTGTGAAAGCCTCTGAACAAAAGCATATGCTTCTTTTGACCGCCAAGACCCAAGCGGATCAAACAATGCAGACGAAGTGGGGCACGCAGATTCCAAAAGGGGCCATCGCAGACCACATCCGGATCGATGATTCGGAGCCGATTTATTTTCCGGGCACCTATGATGCGTTTAATCAAGGGAAACCTGTTTGGGGCATGCAGCCGCCTTTTTGCGATGCCTATTTTTTTATTCATATGGCCTATTATTATGCAGTTCATGAAAAGCTAGGGAAGGTATTAAAGGAAAATAAGTTAGGTATCCGATTAATTGATCGCTTGGAAATGGCTTTTGAATCGGTTCCTCAAGCCGAAAATAGTCCCTTGGTTTCGGTGACGGATGCGAATCGTGGTGTGGATTTTGGTTTTCGAGATGCGGTGTATATGACGGGGGATTTATGTTATTCGTCTTTATTGAAGTACCAAGCAGCCCGCCAATTAGCCGAAATGCAACGTGACCTCGGTGATTTAAAAAAATCCCAACACTATACGCGCATCGCTTTAGCGCTCAAAAAAGCTATTGCGGATCGTTTTCAACTTGATTCCGGATTTTTGAAAGCCAGTACGGGAACCAGTGGGCAGGCGGATGTATGGGCGACGAGTTTGGCCCATCGGCTCGGTATTTTACCTAGGGCAACGGTTCAGAAAGCCTCTAAAAAATTGAATGATGGCTATGAAAAAGGCGATTTAAGTTATCGTGGAAATATTCGCCATATCTTACGAAGCGATGATTTCAGTGCGGAAACCGCCTGGGAAAAAAGCGAAGCAAAAAAGGATAGCTATCAAAATGGAGCCTATTGGGGTACACCGGTGGCTTGGGTGGCGAATCTGATGGCTGAGACGCGGGTTGATCTCGCAAAAAAACTTATCCAAGAATATATACATGAATTACGTGAAGGGGATTTCCGGAAAGGGGAGGGCTTTGGCGCTCCTTGGGAATGTTTCTCTCCTCAAAGCGCCCAAAATCCCGTTTATATGACTAGTGTTACCTGTCCTCTCATCGCATTAAAACCATAAAAAATGAAAAAGCAAGTAGATCCATCCCGCCGAAAATTTATCCAACAAATTTCCTTCGCCTCAGCTATTTTCCTCGGAGGGAACATACAATCCCTATCCGCACAGGATGTGGAAGCGATGAAAAAGAAGGTCAGTCTCCGGTTTGTCGTGGCGTCTGATGCCCATTATGGTCAACCAGATACGCCTTACGAAGCGATGATGGATACGATGATTCAAAAAATCAATGGCTTTCATCAGGCAAATGCACTCGATTTCTGTGTGATAAACGGAGATATTATTCACAATGAGAAGAATTTTATGGCGCAGGCCAAACAAAAATTAGATCAATTCACGATGCCTTATTTTGTAACCCGAGGTAATCACGACATGGTTTCGCCCGCCTTTTGGCAAAACATTTGGGGAACGCCATTGAACCACCAAGTAAAGGTGAAAAAATCGCTGGTTTTACTTGGTGATACGGCGACGGAAGAAGGGAAATATGTATCTCCGGATTTGGAATGGCTACAAACACAGTTGGATGCGCACAAGAACACCAAAAATATCTTTTTGTTTTTACATATTCCCCAAGCCAAATGGACTAAGAATGGAATTGAAACGCCTGCTTTTTTTGAGCTGATTAAAAATTATCCGAATATTCGGGCCGTATTCCATGGCCATGAGCATGATCAGGATGGGGTTCAAATGGTTGGGAATGTACCCTTTTTATTTGATTCGCACATAGGGGGGAGTTGGGGTACGCCACACAAAGGCTTTCGGGTGGTGGAATTATTGAACGACGGAACGGTCATCACTTATTTGATGAATCCGACGGACAAATTGATCGAGTTAAGCTACCCTGCTTAAAATTTGATCACATAATCGAGGTAGGGAATGCCCGTGGCAGATGAACCACCGCCCGCGGGCGAGAGGATTCCTGCGTCTAAGGATGTATTGTTCCACATGATTCGAACGCCTCCGGATATGATTCCGGCTCTGCTGCTTTTCGTTCCGTTTATTTGCTGCATGTTGTCTAGCGTGTTTTCATTGACCGAGAAAAGCCAATTTTCAGTGATCAACATGCATCTTTTCGAAATGCGGGTCATGCCTGAAAAGGTAAACATGGGTTTGTTGGCCATACCCCAGGTACTTGAACTTTGGGAGGTCATGGCGTTGTAGGTATTTTGTTTGGTAGCGCCCCAGCCTGCGTTTAGGGTGACATTATGCTCCCTCGTGCCCAGTGTGAAGGAACCATAGGCGACCCCAAGGCCTAAGGGTAGGTCATTGATGAAAGAATTAGCTAGTAAAAGACCGCCCCCGACATGTACATATGGAGACACTTGAAATCCGATTTTGGGCGTAACAAAAAACAAAAATGGAATCACGACACCACCGCCGATGGACAGGTGGTCGGTCAAACCTATTTGCATGCTATTGGCTAGGATATAGGCATTTTGGAAATATTTTTCTCCTTTTTTAAGTGGTATGGCGGAAGGTCCGAAAAAATAGCGCGTAGGATGCGGATTCGGAAAAACGTAGGAATCTCCTTGGATTTGATCTTTTTGAATGCGTTGAATCCTTTTGATTTGGCTTCTGGAAATATCGAGTAGGCCTGTTTTCTCGGTTAAAAGCTGAATGGATGTGATTTGGAAATCTTGTAAAATCCCCACGATGCTTCGGTCATTGATTAAGCCTAGTTCGACATAAAGAACTTCCTGAATGGGTGTTTCGGACTTAATGATTGTCTTCGGCAACGTGATTTTGCCCAAGACTAAATCCTCTAGCACCAGTTCATTGGCTTTCCGTTCTACGATTTTGGTGATCCAAGTTCCTTGATCTTTGACCTCGATGGAATAAAATTCGGGTTTTTGTTGGGCCCTGGCTGCTAGAGCTATGCATAAAAACAAGCCTACCATGAAATTTTTCATATCCTATCGTTTTTTGGTAGGTTTCAATTCTAAAATTTCAATGTTTCGAAAATCGATTTCTTGCCCTTCACTTTGCAGGGCGATAAAGCCTGATTTTAAGGGTTTTCCATTGATTTTAATCGCAGGATCGAAGCGATTCGCGGTACCACCACCTATTTGTGGTTTCGTATATTCCAACACTTTTTCTCCATTGATGTAGTGGCTGACGATTGAATCGCCTAGGACCACTAATTCTGCTTGGATCCATTGGTCGCCCGTATATGTTTTGGAGCTGGAATTAATGCAATGCCTCGGGTCGACGCGCCCTTGGTAAACGATATCTGTTCCGGGTGAGCACATGTTTCCGGTGGGTCTCGGTTTGCCATCGGCTAGACCGCCTAAAAATTGCATTTCGACGGAGATGGGCCAGTCTTGTTCTTTCAGGATGGTCTTAGGATCTTGTGAATGGAACATGATACCGGAATTTATCTCGGTGTAGTTGGGAGCGTCCTTACGCCATATTCCTGTAAACCGATATTCTAGGCGAAGGCGGTAATTAGAAAAAGCTTTATTGAAAAACAAATGGCCATATCGTTCGTTGAAATGATCATATTGGTCATATCGCACCTGAATCACGCCATCTTTGACCCGAAATGTTTCACCATAATTGTCACCGACCTCATGATGGTGAATTTTAACGGTCCAATCATTCAAATCTTTGCCATTGAATAATTTAACCCAGCGCTCTTTTTTGGGCGAGTTAAAAGCCAAAAGACCGATACAGCTAAAAATTAAAAGAAGCGTGGATTTCATAAGTTCAAGTTAAAAGGTTCGTACGGCGATGACATAACATTTGAAGTCTTTGAAATAGGTGGATTGGAGTCCATTATTCAGGTTGTGCGTCCACGCATTGTCCTTGTCTTTTTCGGTCGACGTCCAGTACCAAGAGGATTGAAATAAACCTCCTTGACCCATTTTTTTGAAGTTTAATTTTGGATGAATTAGATCAAATTCCTCTTTTGTGGGCAATTTCCAATCCTCAAATCCCACTTCCGAATAAGCTTCGCAAGCCTTTAAGGCTTCGTTGAAATCCATTTTCCCTAAATTTTTCACCGAAGCAATTAAACCATGTCCATTCTTTTCATAAATCAAATAGCCTCCCTGCTTGAGTGGAGGGGTTCTTTTGGGATTATCCTGGGCAAAGCAAAGCACAGAGGAGAAAACAAAAAACATGAGTAATGTAAATTTGTACATAGTGAAATCTAGTTCTATGGCAAACCAAATTTAATTAAAAAAAATATGGGAAAATATTTAATTATCACATTTAGTTCGTTAACAGAGAGAATGAATTTAAATTTAAAGTCGTATTATTGTATTAATCCTAATTATATTTTTTTGGATGAGAAATCGCGTAGTTCAGTTTATATGTATTTTCCTTTTCGTAGCTAGTTCTTCAGTCAATTTATTGGGTCAGCTAACCTTGAATAATTTAGATTATTCGCTTCATTTTCGCCAAGGTAAAAGCTATTTCGACGAGAAAAATTACGTTGCGGCGCATGAGGAGTTTAGCTCCTACTTGTCAAATTTGCGAAACGGGGCCCAGGACCAAGCCAGCGAAAAAACCCTCGCAGAATATTATGTGGCTATTTGCTCCATTTATTCCATGCGCCCTGATGCGGAGGTCGTTGCCGATCGTTTTGCCGCAAGCCATCCAGAAACCCCTCAATCCGTCAAATTAATCAAAGAAATCGGTTCGTTTTTTTATGAAACCGGCGATTGGCCACGTGCCATTAAATACCTTTCGAATGCCTCGTTTACAAATCTAGAATGGAAATATAAATTAGCGGTCTCCTACTTTAAATCGAATCAACTTAAAGAGGCTTTGGACTTATTTTCTGAAATCAGAAAAGTAGAATATGAACCAGAATATGCCATTCCTGCCGCTTATTATGCCGGTGTTTTGCATTTTGGAAACCAACAATACAGCGAGGCCATCGAGGATTTTAAATTAGCGACCAATCATCCCAAATATGGGGAAGATGTGCCTGCTTGGATTACTTCGGCCTATTTAAAACAGCAAAAATACAAGGAATTAATCGCCTATGCAGAGCATTTATTGGACAAGCCTGTTGGTGAGATCAAAACGGGTAAAATCGCTTTCATTTTAGGAGAATTACTATTTAATGAAGGCCTATATGCGAAAGCCTCTAAGAGCTTTTCGATTTTATCCGTTCAAAGTCCCGAACTATTTTCTCGCATTACGCAATATAAATTCGGATATTCCTTATACAAATTGGAACAGTATCCTCAGGCCTTACAAGTGTTCGATCAAATGCCGATTGGCATTGATTCACTCAGTCAATCCATCGCTTTTTCCAAAGGGCTCATTCAGGATCAATTGAACCAATTGGACGGTGCCTTATTTTCATTCGACCTAGCGAGTCGTTCTAGTTTTAATGAGCACATTCGCCACCAGGCCTATTTGCATCGATTAGACATATTATATCGCACGAAGAAGTACAAGGAAGTTTTGGTGGACATCAAGGCCTATTTGGACCGATATGAAAAATCGGAAACGTCCAATACCCTGGCTGCGATGGCGGTCGGCTCATTAGCGGCATTGGGCGACATGACCTTGTTGGAAAATTGGATGAAAGAAATTCCGGAGATTCAAACCAAATTAAAAGCGCTAGCCCAACGATTTGCTTTCAATAAAGGTGTCTCATTTTATAATAAAGGCGATTTTAAAAATGCTTTATTATCCTTTAAAAAATCCCTTGAATATCCAGAGGATAAATCCATCGTTCGAGAAATTCGATTTAACCAAGGAGAAATTTTAGTAAGAAACAAGCGGTATTCGGATGCAATTAAGGTGTATATGCCATTAATTACGGAGGTGGATACGATTCCCGAACAGGCGGAATTTGCGCAAAAACTTCGTCTTAGTTTAGCCCATTCCTTCACTGACATCGCTATGTATGATCGTGCCAAAACTTATTTTGATGATTATACACGGATCGGGGAAAATACAATCAACAATTACGAAGACTTCTTAAATTCTGCCGAGGTTTCGATCGCAGCCGGTAAATTAAGCGATGCCCTACCGATGTTCGATAAGGCAATCGCCTTGGCCAAGACAAAAAAAGATGAAATTTTATTGCGCAAAGCAGATGTCTTAAAGAAAGATTTGCAATATGAAGCGGCGATAGACATTTTGCAGGTATTAATAACTCAATTTCCTGATTCGCCGGTCGCCGACGAAGCGGCCTTCATGCAAAATGAATGTCTGTTTAAATCCCAAAAGCCTGAAAATTATCCAAAGGCTTTGGAGGGATTAGGGCGTTTAATCGGTACAGGCAAATCATTGAAATTTCAAGCGCCAGCCCTCTTATATCGGGCTCAAACCTATGAAATTTTAGATCAAATAACCGCCGCACAGGCAGATTACGGGAAAATCATCATGGAATTTCCAAAGGATTCTACCGCAGCGGACGCCTTGTCGGGACTTGGCGATTTATTTTCTAGAATCGGGCAGCCGGAGGCCATTATTCCTTTTCAGGAACAATTTATCAAGTTTAATTCCTTAAATTATTCTGATGCAGAAATGGCCTTTGATATATGCCAACGCATTTTCGCTTCGAGGCGGTTCATAGAAGCCATCCCTCCTTTACAAAAATTCATCTCCGAGCATCCCCATGTACATCAAACGGAAGCCTTAGAATTATTAGCCAAGGCCGCCTATGAAACAAATGAAAAAGAGTTGGCTCTAAAAACCTATGAATTACTTTCAAAAAGTCCAAAAGCAGATGCTAAGGTACGGGCGAATGCTTCGTTGAAACTAGGCGATATTTGGCTGACTAAAAAGGAGTATTCATCCGCCTACCATGCCTATGTGCAGACTTTGAATGAGGACCCATCTGCGAAAGATTCTACGAGTATTTTTGCCGTTCGAGGGGTATTGAGAACCTTTGAAGCGCAAGGGAAATTGGACTCAGCGTCCTATTTCATGGGCAAATTACCTAGCAAGGGAATCATGGATGCCGACTATATGGCCACTTTATATATCGGATTAGGAGAACGTTATCAAGCGGCTGGAGCACAGGTGAAAGCTAAAATAGCTTACAATCGTTCCTCGGAATTAAGCCCAGATGAGCCGGGTGCGCGGGGCCAATTGGCATTAGCTCGGATGTGGAGAAAATCAGGTTCTTTTTCGGAGTCCAATGAAATTTTAATTGCCCAATTTGTCAATGAAAAAGGCCGTTACTTTGCCGTGGACGGTTTAGTATTAGGTGAAGCATTTTTATTGTTGGCTGACAATTTCATTAGCCTCAAGAATGTAGCACAGGCAAAAGCCATTTTACAATCCATTTTAAAGGATTCGGATTCTGATGACGCGAAGAAAAAGGCGCAAAAACTATTGGATAGACTGCGATGAAAGAAATAAAGATAAAAATCCTGGGGATCGTATTATTGTTGGCTCCATGGGTACTTTTCGGACAAAAAGAAGCGACGATTGATAAATCGGTGGTGACAGTATTTGGGGGGGCAAAACAAACGGTTCCCTTGCGCTTGACGGAGCGTAAATTTTTCCCGATGAAGTCAGTGCGCCTGCCTTTGGAATCCTTTGAATTAAATTTTGAGGAACAGGGTACTTGGCCTTTGCAAAAATTACCCCAACTGAATCTTGTGGCCATCGATATGCGAGATGGGGACGAAAAAAATTCTGCCTATGGGTTTAAATTTTCCAATGCGCTTAAAATTGGAGCGGGGAATTATGGTCGGACTTTATTGAATTTTAATGCCGGCTACGCCCCTAAAGACAATTCGTTTCTGGGCATTTATGTCAATCATGATTCAAATTTAACGGGGCCCATTGCGGAAGAAATGTCGGGTCGTAGTGAAAATCAAGTGAAGGTGTTAAGTCGGTATTTCGGTGAAAAAACTTTATGGGATAGCCAGGTGAATTACCAACGAACATTGGCGCATTACTATGGCCTCAGTGAAATTCCAAAGTACTTTATACCCAAAGACCTCGAATTGAACAATGAGCGCTTTTCGTTTTATGGCCGTTTTAGTAATGCTCAAAAAGAGGCTAAGTCCGACTATTCCTTGTCGACCGATGTAAATTTTTTCAGAAACCTGCGTAGTGAAACTGAATTAGTGACTTCATCTCAATTCAATTATTCAAAAAATTATTCAAGCAGTATGAAAGGCAATTTCGTGGCCGATTATATCCTTTCGGAATACACGGCGCCCAAATCCGTCACCAGGAGCTTGTATCGCCTAAAACCAAGTGTGGTGTTCAAGAGTTCTCGAGTAGCCTTTACCGCCGGATTAAACATCATTCAATCGAAAGAAGGGAATGCACAGGCGGTCAATAGTATTTTCCCGAATATCAATTTAGATGTGGGCTCCACCGATTTCTTTCATTTTTTCGCAGGCTTCGATGGGGATGTGGAGTTTAATTCGCTGAATTCATTTGCGAAAGAGAATATTTGGTTAGCCCCGTCCATCGAATTACGAAATTCCGACAAGCTCGGCCATATATACATTGGAATTAAAGGCTCAGAAGATCAGAAGCTCGATTTTGAATTTCGATATAGTTATTCAGAATATGCCAATCTGCCCTTCTTCATGAATACAATCAAGGATATTTCCCAATTTGAAATGCAATATCTTGGCGGCTTGAAAAAAGTCGAAGTGACTAATTTAGGGGGTCATTTTAATTATCATCTAGGTCCTCATGTTACCTCGGGAATTAAATTTGATTATGTGGAATATCAGCAGTTACAATCTTTCGACAAAGCTTTTCATAGGCCTAATTTGACCCTTTCTTGGACCAATACTTGGCATTTGACGGATTTTATGATCATTTCGCCCGACATATATTATATCCAAGGACTTTATGCACTTAATCCCAAGTCTGGAAAAACGGTGGCTTTGGATAATATCCTAGATGTCAATTTGAAATTGAATTTTTCAATCAAAAAGAACATTAATTTTTCGATTCAAGGCAATAATTTAACCGGAAAATCCTACCAACGCTATTTGCAATACGCCGTTCAAGGTCTAAATTACAACGCAGCACTAGGTTATTCTTTTTAATCTATTTTTATTTGGATTAAATCTAAATAGACATTAAGTTTGTGGCATGATATGCCTTATAACTTCAATTTTCGCCTTTATTTTAGAATCGCCGATTGATTCCACCCGTTCATCCACAACTTTGTCAGAAGTTACCGTCCGGAGCGCTCCTCGGTTTTTAGGAACAAGATCCTTACCTGATATGGATAAAACGCTCATTTTTTTGGGTAAGAAGACAGAGGAAATTTCATTGGCTAAATTAGATGCGAATTTGGCTAATCAATCGTTTCGACAAGTCTTTAATCGGACTCCTGGTCTGCACGTCGTGGAAAGCGATCCTTCAGGATTTAATACAAGTATTGCGATCCGCGGCTTGAGTACGAATCGTTCTTGGGATTTCAACATGCGCCAAAACGGCTACGACATGACGCCCGATCCGATGGGATACAATGAGGCCTATTATACGCCTGCCTTGGAATGGGTGGATAAAATTCAGTTGATTCGTGGCGCTTCTTCCTTAGCCTTTGGGCCACAAGTGGGCGGAATGCTGAATTATGTTTTGGAAGCGCCTGTTTTTGAACAGGCCTTGAAGGGCTTGGTGCAGCAAAGTGTAGGCTCCTGGAATTTAAGCTCATCCCTTTTGAAATTAAAAGCTGGGAATCAACGGATAGCTTGGCTGGCATCCCATCAATTTCGACAAGGAAATGGATTTAGGCCTAATTCAGCCTTTGATTCCAACCAAAGTTATGCTCGTCTTGATCTTAAATCAGGGAAGCAAAATCGCTTGATTTTCGAACTTACTCGCTCCGAAGTTCTTTCCAAACAAGGAGGTGGCTTAAGCGAAGCCCAATTTGTCTCGAATCCTAAGTTCTCCAATCGCTCTCGTAATTATTTCCAGGCACATTGGCTCATGCCCGTTCTTAAATTTCAATTCCAAGTAAATCCGCGTTTGCAAGGAGACGTTCAAGTCCTAGGCATTTTCAGCGGTAGGAGCCAGGTAGGATTTACAAAATCCAATGATGTGGTGGATTTACCTTTAGCCGAGGGGGCCTATGCTACGCGTCAATTAGACACCGATCGATATACATCTTTTGGCTTAGAAGGTCGTTTTGGATATCAAGATAGTTTGGCAGGAAGACCTTTCTTTTTGTCAACGGGCTTCCGACTTTTTGATGGAAAGATGCAACGAGGACAATTGGGTACCGCAAATGCATCCGTGGATTTTACCTTACAACCGATTCAGGATTTCACGCGAAAATTTTCGTTTGAAAATCAAAATCTGGCTTTTTACATCGAGAATTTGTTGAAAATTAATCCACGCTTAGCCTGGACCTTTGGCCTTCGTGGAGAATTTATTCGTTCCTTCGCGACCCAAGAGCTAAGTAATCCAATCAGCTCATTTCGGAGCCGGCAATTTTTATTGATGGGAACGGCAATTGCTTATCGGGTAAATTCGGACATAGAAGGCTATGTCAATTTTTCTCAAAGTTTTCGACCCGTTAGCTTTTCCGATTTAATTCCGAGCGCAACCACAGACCAAGTGGATCCCAATCTCAAAGACGCTAAAGCACAAAATATGGACCTTGGTTTTAAAGGCCAAATTTCTACTCATCTTCGATTCGACATCAGTTATTTTCTGCTCAAATATCAAAATCGGATAGGCCAAATAAGCCAAAAAAATGAGCTCATTCAAAGCTATTTATACCGGACTAATGTAGGTGAATCCACGTCTCATGGCTTGGAAGCCTATGTGGAATGGGATCCATTGGCAACGATTTTAGATCATGAATCTAGGTTGGGTCATCCGTCCTTTTTTGTGTCAACCTCCTTGCTACAAGCCAACTATGGTGATTTTCCATTAGCTAATGGCCAAAATTTACGTGGAAAAAATATCGAATACGCCCCCCAAGAAATTATCCGGACTGGAATTACCTATCGGATCGCATCCATGTCCTTAACGTATCAAATTAGCTCCACATCGGCGGTTTTTTCAGATGCACAAAATACCATCATCGCAAGTCCGCAAGGTACCGTCGGTCTTATTCCCGCGTATCAGATACACGATGTCTCATTTTCGTATCGTCAGGGGAAACATGTATACATGAAAGGATCTTTAAATAATGTGTTGAATGCGTCCTATTTTACACGTCGGGGTACGGGTGCCTATCCGGGTTTTGGAATTTTACCTGCTGAACTGCGAAATATCAGTTTTACTTTTGCATATACTTGGTAAATTGCGTCTTCATTCGTGCATGCAAATTAGATAACATAGAACCCATGAAATTTTTCCCCCTGCTGATTGGCTTAATGATGTTGGCGGCTTGTCAACAAGAAAAGGCCACTACGCCACCGACCGAAATTTTAAATGAAGTTTTAGCCGCTCAAGATGTGGCCGGATTGCAAGCTAAATATGGCAAGGAGAATTTGAGCTTAGATACGACTTGGTTTATTGGAGATGATACGTTAAGGGGCAGTATATTATTCCCAAATACACCCAAACAAGCCTTTATTTACTACCACGAGGGTAGAATTGCCGATGTAACCATTCAAGGTGAATCTTCTGCTTGGAAAACATCCAGTGGTTTATTTTTAGGAATGTCATTAACAGAGGTGCAAAAAATTAATTCCAAAAATTTTACCATATCAGGATTTCATTGGTCACATGGGGGTTCGGTGGTTAGTTGGGAAGGCGGAAAACTCAGCGGCGATAGCAGCTTAAGTCATTTAGCCAGCTTTTCGAATGCAAACAATGCGCACGAGGGACTAAGGGATGAAGAATATACCCTGATTTCGGGCGAAGCGGAATTTGATATACGTCATCCCTCCATTCAAAAACTAAATCCGCGATTGGATTTAATTTCCATCATTAAGCCATTTATTCCTTCCAAATCCGAGGGAATTAAAATGGGACATCAAATCGAAAAAAGCCAAATCCCACCGGTTCGAGGGAATTAATTGACACGATTATTTGCCTTTCCTTGGATGAACATCGCCAGGGTTTCCAACATCGATTTAATAATTCGCTTTCTTGCCTCCAAGCTTATCCAAGCACTATGAGGCGTAATAAAGGCATTCCTCGTGCTAGGTAAGGTATGTGTTTTCGAAGGTGGCTCGACATCCAAGACGTCCAATAAGGCCGCCGCAATCATCCCATTTTCCAAGGCATATACCAAAGCTTGATTGTCAATTAATCCGCCTCTCGAGGTATTAATCAGAATAGCAGATTTCTTCATTTTTGCCAAAAAATCTGCATTCACAAGGTTTTCAGTGGCTGGATTTAAAGGACAATGCAAACTAATAACATCCGAATTTTGGGCTAATTCAGCCAGGGAAACATAGTTTCGGCCCGATAATTTCAAATCCTTCGTATGTGCATAAATCACGTTCATGCCCATAATGGCCGCCATGTTGGCCAAACAAGAACCGATATTTCCCATCCCGACAATCCCGATTGTTTTTCCATGCCATTCTTGAATTGGATGTAGGGTATAACACCAATCTGCATGTTGAGACCAATCTCCCGAAGCGACCGAATTCACGTGTAAACCCACTTGATTGCTGTAATGAAGCATGAGCGCTAGGGCATGTTGGGCTACTGAAAATGTCCCATAATTGGGTACATTGGAAACTTGGATATTTCGTTCGGCACAGGCTTGTACATCGACTGAATTATAGCCGGTTGCCGCCACTAAAATTAAGCGCAATGTGGAAAAATGAGCCAGTTCCTCGGCTCGAATGAGACATTTGTTTGTGACAATAACATCCACATCCGCCGGTAAATTTTTAATCTCATCCCGGGAGGTTCTGTCCCGGTAAATTACCTCGCCAAACTCAGTAAAATCATCCCAAGCCAAGTCCGATTGAAATAAGGTATAACCGTCTAAAATGAGGATTTTCATGCCTTTAATTTGGGATTATTGTGATGTCGATCCTGATCACGCTCGGTTTTTTTGGCCAAATTCTTACCGAATTCCTCGCTCAAATCGATCCCCGTTTGATTCGCCAAACAAATCAAAACAAATAATACATCCGCCATTTCTTGGCCTAAATCCTTGGTTTTATCTGATTCTTTTTCGGATTGTTCCCCATACCTGCGTGCGATGATGCGAGCCACTTCACCCACTTCCTCGGTCAGCATGGCCATATTGGTCAGTTCATTGAAATACCGAACGCCTACGTCTTTAATCCATTGGTCCACGATGGCTTGAGATTCCTGAAGGGTCATATTAGGGATTTTTTGAGTCGATCAAAATGGTGACCGGGCCATCATTGCATAAGTGGACCTGCATATCTGCACCAAAAGTCCCTGTTTGAATCTGCTTTCCTGATTTAGTCGTTAATTCCTCAATCATCGCCTCATAAAGTGGAATGGCTTGCTCAGGTCTTGCGGCCTCGATAAAACTTGGCCGATTTCCTTTTTTCGTTTGGGCATATAAGGTAAATTGACTCACGAGTAAAATATCACCATCCACCGCCTGCAGGTCCAAATTCATTTTTCCTTCTTCATCAGAAAATATGCGTAAACCGATAATTTTCGATGCCAAATAGGTGACATCCGATGGCTCATCTGAGCTATGAATGCCTACTAATACGACGAAACCTTTTTGAATGGAGGCCTTTAATTGGCCATCGATGTGTAAGCTTGCCTCAGAAACGCGTTGGATGACCGCCAGCATAATCTACAATAATAAATAGACGATGAGGAAATATACACCATACCCCAATATGTCATTGGTCGTCGTAATAAAAGGTCCACTCGCTATGGCAGGATTGATTTTAAATTGGTTCAGCACCAAAGGCGTTATCGTACCCATCAGCGAAGCCAACATGACCACCGCAAACAAAGAAATCGAAACCGTGGCGGACAACATGATCTCGCCTGAATCCACCAATAAGGAACATCCAAACGCAAATATCGCCGCAATCAAAGCATTGATTAAGGCCACCAACAATACCTTTTGCATACGTTTGCCCAAAGTCGTATCCAAACCACTCTTATCGGCCAAACTTTGCACGATTAAAGAAGAAGATTGAATCCCCACATTTCCTCCCGTAGAACCAATCAATGGGATAAAGGCCGAAATAGCGGGTAAAAGGGCAATCGTAGAATCAAATCGGTCGATGATTTTAGCCGCTAAAAAACTGCCGACCATCCCGCCGATCAACCAAGGTAAACGCGAACGAACCAATAACCAAACCGAGTCATCTTCCTCCACATCTTCCGAAATACCGGCCATCACTTGAATATCCTCCTGCGCCGACTCCGTAATAAAATCGACCACGTCATCAATCGTAATTCGACCCAATAAACGCCCCTGAATATTCACCACCGGAATCGCTTCCAAATCGTATTTTTGCATCAAATCCGCCACTTCCTCGCCCGGCACATAGGTCTGCACAGAAACGATTTCGTCGTCTTCGTAGACATCTTGAATCTTAGATCCGCGTTTCGCCAAAATGATTTTTTTCAAGGAAACCGTCCCTAATAATTTGCCGTCGTCATCGACAACATATACGGTGTAGACCTTTTCCACATCTTCGGCTTGCCGACGAATCTCCTCCACACATTCCGTCACCGTTTGTTTGACGTTGATTTTAATCAATTCCTTCTGCATCAAACCTCCCGCACAATCTTCGTCGTAATGCATTAAGTCAATAATGAAGCGAGCCTGTTCACGATCCTTCAATAAGGCGATAACCTCTTCTCGAATGCGAACGGGTTGTTCATTTAAAATATCCACCGCATCATCGGAATCGATGACATTGATGTATTCCGCTATTTCATTGGAATTAAAATTCTTTAGAAATTTCTTTCGATCATCCGCATCGAGCGTCGAGATGATTTCAGCAGCTATTTTGGTATCTAAAAGTAATACAATGTATTTCGCCTCTTCGCCCGTTAATTCATCTAAAATATTCGTGATATCGGCTGGAAAAAGTTCGCCCACTTGGGCAATAATTTCCTCATTCGCTTGGGTTTGAATCCATATGCGAATCTCGGCAAGGAACTCTTTGGTGAGTTCGAAAGGAAGGTGTTGTGGATTTAAATCTTCCATCATCCCGCAATTTATGCATTATTGCCTGAAAAAAATCCTAATTGCTTAAAGAAATGATTAAACTAAGCGCCCGGATATCCTTGGCTTTTCCATAATTCGGTGAGTTCTGTAAATTCAGCTACGCCTAATTGTTCCGCTCGTTTCGTTAATAGAGGATGGTCGGGTAATTGCAAAGCTCGGAGCGCATTACGCAGCGTTTTTCGTCTTTGATTAAAAGCCATTTTAACCAAAGATTTGAATTTAGCAGGATCACAATCTAGTTTTTTGTCCCAATTTCGGACGAGGCGAATGACCCCAGAATTCACTTTGGGTGGTGGCGTAAATACCTCCGGTCCCAAACTAAATAAATATTCAATGTCATAATAAGCCTGCAAAAGCACACTTAAAATGCCATAATCCCTATTGCCAGGTTTGGCTGCCAGGCGAACGGCCACTTCTTTTTGCAACATGCCCACCACTTCCACACATTGATCCTTATATTCTAACACCCGAAAGAAAATCTGCGTCGAAATAAAGTAGGGGAAATTCCCTACGATGGCAAATTTTTCATCCCCAAAAATAGTTTCAAGTGGATATCGTAAAAAGTCTCCATCGATGAGCCGCGGACCTGTGAATTCCAAATAATTTTTGCGCAAATAGGCGACGGATTCTAAATCAATCTCAATTAAGGAGGTTTGGTATTCCGTTTTTTTAACTAAAAATTGGGTTAAAACCCCCATCCCCGGTCCGATTTCTAGCACCTTTTGATAAGCGCCGTTGGGTACTAAGCCGTCCACAATGCGCTCGGCCGCGTTTAAATCATTTAAAAAATGTTGGCCTAAACTTTTTTTTGCTCGTACTTGCACCTGCTCTTTGGGGTTTATTAAGTAAAATTAAGCCCTTTTTTGTACATTTAATCAAAAATTTAGAATTAAGCATGGAGCAGTCGTCCACGGTCAATTTGATTAAAACCCTCGGAGGCCTTAAACTTTTTGGAATCATCATGTCGACGGATGGTATCATTGTTTATGCAAATGACTTCACGCATCAATTACTCGGTTACAATTCCAAGGAATTAAATGGCCTTGATTTTTTTTCCACCTTACTTCCAGGTGGTGAAAGTGAATCTCGTCGTACTTCTTTCAATAAAGCGATTGCCACAGGTGGACTTTTCGAAGAACGTGAGCGAAATTATGTAACCAAAACCGGACAAATCAAATGGGTCGAGGTGGCTTCTACCGTACTCAGCGAAGGGGATCAGGTGACTTATTTAAGCATCATCGGGGAGGATGTCAGCGAGCGCAAAAAGGTTTCCGAGGCCTTAAATCGATCCAATGCCCAATTGCAGGATTTGATCAATAATACCACCGATTTAATTCAAATTACAGGGATTACCGGACGTTTTTTATTCGTAAATCGGGCTTGGTTGGAAACCATGGGCTATTCGGAAGAAGAAGCGAAAGACCTTAAAATCCAAGATGTGCTTCATCCTGAATTTGCACATCTGACGTTGGCGCAATTTGAAAAACTAAGCAAAGGCCAAGATATTCCTGAATTTACCGCGGTATTTCGACAAAAAGATGGTCGGCGTTTATATGTCACGGGCTCGGCAACTTGCCGATTTGAAAAAGGAATTCCGACGGCCTATCGCTGTATTTTACATAATTCAACCGCCAAAGTACGGGCGGAACGAGCCAATAAATTATTTTCTTCCATCGCCCAAGTGACGATTAATTCGACCAATTTGGACGATTTATATCTGAACATCCACAGGCAATTAGGCGAGGTGATCGATGTGAAGAATTTCTTCATCGCACAATATGACCCCGCCAAAAGTTTCCTCTATTTCCCCTATTACGTAGATGAATACTTTAATTCCCGCGTGCATTTCACCAAACGGAAATTAGGCAATGGCTTGACCGAATACGCCATTATGGCGAATAAACCCTTGATTTTGCATGATGACGAGATACATCAATTAGCGAAGGATAAAGTCATTTACCTCTATGGTGTCGTTCCCAAGGTCATGCTTTGCGTGCCCTTGAAAATTGGGGATCGGGTGACGGGGATCATCGGGGTGAAATCGTATGAGCGTGCCAATAAATACGAGCGCCGCGATTTAGATTTATTGGATTTTATTTCAGGACAGGTGGCCTTGGCCATTGCTCGTAAACAGGCGGAAGAGGCTTTGGCACGGGAAACGGCTCGATTGAATGCGATTTTTGAAGGCAGTTCGCACTTGATGTGGTCGGTGAATAAACGCTTGATGTTGACGAGTTTTAACCATGATTATTCGGAATTACTGGAGGAACAATTGAACGTCTCCCCCCAGCTGAATTTATCCACCGAAAAGATGGGTTTCCGTTTATTGCCTCCTGCCGAACGTCGGCCTTTGGAAGATAAATACAAGGCGGCTTTTCGGGGACAAAAGCAGCATTTCGAGCTGGAACTAAAAACAAAGGAAGGTCATGAAAAATGGCTTGAGGTCTATCTAAACCCAATTTTAGCCCAAGGGATGATTTCAGAAGTCTCCGGAATCGCTCGGGATATTACGGATTTAAAGAAATACCAGCGCGAACTCGTGTTCGCCCGAGAACAGGCGGAAAGGTCTTTAAAGGTGAAGGAGCAATTTTTAGCGAATATGAGTCATGAAATCCGTACACCGATGAACGGGGTGATCGGCATGGTAGATCTATTAAGTGATACCCGTTTGGACGAGGATCAAACGGATTATGTGCAAACCATACGCAAGTCTTCGGATACGCTCTTACATATCCTGAATGACATTTTGGATTTAGCCAAAATCGAAGCGGGCAAAATGGATTTACATCCGAGTGATTTTATATTGGAGGATGTTTTGGTGCGGCTTATGGCGCTTTTTTCTCAGGTAGCAAATATCAAAGGAAACACCTTGCACTATGATATAGCCTCGGATATTCCTGAATGTGTCATTGCAGATGAAACTCGTTTATTGCAAATATTGTCCAATTTAACCTCCAACTCCCTAAAATTCACCGAACGGGGGAAAGTAGTCATTGCGCTGACTATGGAAAATCGAAAGAAGGATTCTTTTGATTTGGTCGTTCGAGTGACGGATACCGGGGTTGGGATCAGCGAGGAGGATCGGAAGATATTGTTTAATGCATTCCAACAATTGGATAATTCAACCACCAAGGTCCACGGAGGAACAGGTTTAGGTCTCGCCATTTCGCGTGAATTCTGTAAAATGATGCAAGGGGATATCGGGGTCGAGTCTGAATTGGGGAAAGGAAGTACCTTTTGGTTTAAGGTACATTTAAAAGAAGGAAATCCAAGCTTAGCTAATCAGCGAAAAACGGAAGATCGCTATGTGATTGGAGGTAAATTAGCGGATTTGCGGCCGGATATTTTGTTGGTCGACGACAATGCGACGAACCGAAAAGTGGCCGGCCAAATTTTGATCAAAGCCGGCTGTACCGTCCAAATGGCCTCCAGTGGTCATGAGGCCATTGAAAAAATAAAAAATTCTAGTTTCGATTTGATTTTGATGGATATTCAAATGCCTGAAATGGATGGGATGGAAACCACGGAGAGATTGAAACAATTGAACTTAGCCAATTTACCACCGATTATTGCCATGACAGCCTATGCGATGCGGGAGGACCGAGAACGATTTATGGCCGTTGGGATGAATGATTATTTAGCGAAACCGATTCGCGCGCATCAATTAATTAACATGGTCATCGCTTGGGTTACAGGAGCAAAGCCTAAGCTGATCACCGAGGAAATTCCTTTGGCAACTTCGCTTGATTCAGGCGTGGATTATGCCGTTTTAGAGGCTCTTTCAATTGCATTGGGAGGAGATCAGGGATTTATGAAAGGGATGTTGGTCGATTTTATAGCGGAAGCAGAAGAACAAATTGCCCAATCGGAAATCGCTTTCCGTGCCAATAATTGCCAGGGAGTGCAGGTTGAATTACATACCTTAAAAGGTAATTCGGGAACCTTAGGGGCTGCTGCGGTGCACGTGATTTGCCAGGCCATGGAAAAAAATGCCAAATTGTGTAATTTTGAAAATTTTGAAACTGAAATTGTAACCTTAAAAAACGCTTTAAACCTATTTAAAACTTATGTGGACACGTTGTAAATTTGTATTAGCCCTTTTGTTTGTTAGCAGCGGGATGCTTTTGGCTCAGCCAACGGAAAAAATTGTTAAGGTTGTCGTGACGGCCGACCATGCCAATTGGCAATACGCCATCGGCGAAAAAGTTAATTTTAGCATTCAGGTCATTAAAAATGGAAGTTTGGTTCCTAATGCAAAGATTACGTATCAAGTCGGGCCAGAACGAATGACGCCTTCTTTAACCGGAACGGTGGTTACCCCATCGGGTTCCTTGGCACTCGCTTCTCAAAGTATGCCAAGTGCCGGATTTTTACGTTGCATCGCCACCACGGAAATTGATGGAAAAGAATATCGGAATTTAGCCACAGCGGGCGTAGCCCCTTTGACATTGAAACCGACGGTTCCGAACCCGGCGGATTTTGATGCGTTTTGGCAAAATGCCAAAGCAGATTTAGCCAAAGTTCCCATGGATGCGAAAATGACTTTAATGCCTGAGCGTTGTACGGAGAAAACAAATGTCTATCACGTGAATTTGCAGAATTACAAAGTAGGTGCGCGCTTGTATGGTATTTTATGTGTACCCAAAAAGGAAGGTAAATATCCGGCGATTTTACAGGTTCCGGGAGCAGGCGTGAGGCCTTATGGAGGGGATATTTCAACGGCAGATAAAGGCTATATTACCTTTCAAATCGGTATTCATGGTATTCCGGTGAACATGGATCCTTCGGTGTACACGGATTTAGGGGCGGGGATTTTAAGTGGCTATTGGAATTACAACATGGACGACAAGGATCGCTTTTTCTACAAACGTGTCTATATGGGCTGTGTCCGGGCCAATGATTTTATTACGAGCCTTCCCCAATTTGATGGGGTGAATTTAGCCGTGATCGGTGGAAGTCAAGGTGGTGCCTTGTCCATTATTACAGCGGCATTGGATTCACGCGTGAAGAGTTTAGCGGCCTATTATCCTGCTTTATCAGATGTGACGGGCGATTTATCGGGCCGTGCTGGCGGTTGGCCACACTATTTCGAGAAACCTAATCGGGAATGGAATGAGACCAAGGCTAAATTAGCGACCTTGCCTTATTACGATGTGGTGAATTTTGCTCGCCGACTTCAAATCCCCGGATATTATTCCTGGGGCTATAATGATGAAACTTGTCCGCCTACTTCCATGTATGCGGCCTACAACGTAATCTCCGCTCCCAAGGAATTGTTTTTGGCTTTAGACACGGGGCATTGGACCTATCCGGAACAAAATGAAAAGGTGAATGCTTGGTTGTTTAGTCGCTTGAAACCTTAGTAATTGAGACTTTTTGGCTGATTTTCCTCAGGTTTTGGGTAATTAAGCGACAATTTTTCCGATTTATTCGTGTGGCTGCGAATTTGATTCTACCTTGGAAAAAATAATTCCATGAATCCTAATTCCTATACGTCTCAAGCAAGTATTTTGATTCAAAATGCCATGGAAATGGCGACGGAAGGTGGCCAACAGGCCATCGAAACCGGCCATTTATTAGCGGCGATCCTACAAGATGATACGCAGACTTCTGCGTTTATTTTAAAAAAATTAGGGGTTTCTGCCGCGCAGATTCAAGAAAAATTAGCGCCTATTCTGGCGAAATACCCGAAAGTTTCCGGAGGTCAACCGTATGTGAGTAATGGACTCCAACAGGCCCTTCAAAAAGCCGACAAAGCCAAGGAATCCTTCGGAGATTCATATGTCAGCGTGGAAATCTTATTTCTTTCCTTGCTGGAGCATTCAGATGCCGTTTCGGATGTATTAAAATCCTTGGGTCTGACCAAAGAAAAATTTATAAAAGCTATCACAGAAATTAGAGGAAATAGAAAAGTGAACGATCCACATGCGGAGGGTACTTACCAATCCCTTGAAAAATACGGTAAGAATTTAAATGAATTAGCCAAGGCCGGGAAAATTGACCCGGTGATCGGTCGGGACGAAGAGATTCGACGGGTACTTCAGATTTTATCTCGTCGGACGAAAAATAATCCGATTCTCCTAGGCGAACCCGGTGTGGGAAAAACGGCGATTGTGGAGGGATTGGCTCAGCGAATCGTTTCCGGCGATGTTCCTGAAAATTTGAAGTCCAAAATCGTCATGTCTTTGGACATGGGTTTATTGGTCGCAGGGGCCAAATACAAAGGGGAATTCGAGGAGCGATTGAAAGCGGTTATTAAAGAGGTGACGGATTCCGATGGGGAAATCGTTTTGTTTATTGATGAAATCCATACGCTCATCGGTGCAGGTGGCGGAGGCGAAGGAGCCATGGACGCCGCGAATTTATTAAAGCCAGCATTAGCGCGCGGTGAATTGCATGCGATAGGTGCCACGACCTTGAAGGAATATCAAAAGTACATCGAGAAAGACAAGGCGTTGGAGCGTCGTTTTCAATCGGTTTTGGTCGAAGAACCTGACGTAGCCGATGCGATTTCAATTTTAAGGGGAATTAAAGATAAATACGAATTACACCATGGGGTGCGGATTCAGGATGATGCAGTGATTGCGGCCGTGGAATTATCGAATCGATATATTTCAGATCGTTTTTTGCCGGATAAGGCGATTGACCTCATGGATGAGGCTTCGGCCAAAATGCGTTTGGAAATCGATTCAGTGCCGGAGGAGATTGATGATATTCAGCGGAAGATTATGCAATTGGAAATTGAGCGAGAAGCGATTCGTCGGGAAAATAATAAAGAAAAAGAAACCATTTTAACGCGTGATTTAGCGGATTTAAGTGAAAAAAGAGATGCGCTGAAGGGCAAATGGCAGGCGGAAAAATCAGTCTTGGACGCTGTCCGAAAAGAAAAGGAGGCCATTGATCGTTTGAAATTAGAAGCGGATCAAGCGGAACGCCAAGGCGAATATGGGAAGGTGGCAGAGATTCGCTATGGCCGATTGGTCGAAGCTGAAAAGCATTTGAAAGAATTACAGGAAAAATCGGCGGGCGATAATTCGATGCTGCAGGAAGAAGTAACGGCGGAGAATATCGCGGAGGTGGTCGCGAAATGGACAGGCATTCCGGTGCAAAAGATGTTGCAAACGGAGATTGATAAATTACTTCATTTGGAAGATGAATTGCACAAACGGGTCGCGGGGCAAGATCAGGCAATAGAAATGGTTTCAGATGCTGTTCGACGCTCACGTGCGGGATTGCAGGATCCTCGCAAACCGATCGGCTCCTTTATTTTTTTAGGTACAACAGGGGTGGGTAAAACGGAATTAGCAAAATCTTTGGCCTCGTATTTATTTAATGATGAAAATGCGATTGTCAGGATTGATATGTCGGAGTACCAAGAGCGCCATGCGGTATCGCGCTTGATCGGTGCGCCTCCGGGCTATGTGGGTTATGATGAAGGGGGGCAATTGACCGAAGCGGTTCGTCGGAAACCTTATTCCGTGGTTTTATTGGACGAAATAGAAAAGGCCCATCCGGATGTTTGGAATATTTTATTGCAGGTATTGGATGAGGGACGTTTGACGGATAATAAGGGGCGTACGGCGAATTTTAAAAACACGATTATCATTATGACATCGAATATTGGAAGTCATTTGATTCAGGAAAAAATGGGCCAAATGGAGGGTTGGAATAATGCACTCATATTGGAAGAGACGAAGGAAGAGGTGATGACTTTGTTGCGCCAGGTTGTTCGGCCTGAGTTTCTGAATCGGGTGGATGAGGTCGTGTTGTTTGAGCCTTTGACGGAGGAACATGCGCGAAAGATTTTGGGTATTCAATTTAAGGAGGTTCAAAAACGATTGGCCGATCAAAATATCACCTTGGAGGCTTCGGAGGCGGCATTGGCTAAATTAGCCAAAGACGGCTATGATCCGAATTATGGAGGTAGGCCGATGAAGCGGGTCTTGCAAAGAGCTGTCCTAAATGAATTGTCCAAGGCGATTCTTTCTGGGAAGATCAAAAAGGATTCGGCGGTGCTGATGGATTTAGATGAAGCGGGGGAATTGATTTTTGAAAATATTCAAACTCCAGAATTAAATTAAAAAAAGCCAGCGGAAGCTGGCTTTTTTGTTGGGTTTTATGGTTTGAAATTCGGCATGTAAACGTTGATAAAAAAAGTAAGATGTACAGCTTTAAAAGATTTAGAGACTAAATGTATGTTGGAACTTTGCGAAAAAATGTATTAATCTAAACTTTCAATAAACTGATCAATGGAATTCAGTACAATTTCTTTAGCTAAATTTTCCTCCTCATAATATAGATTTTCATTTATAAATGATGAATGTCCATTTCTGTTTTTATTAAAAAATGCATGCTCAGCAAACAATTGATGGCTTAAATGTTTAAATTTTAATCCTTTTCGAGATATTTTGGCAAAAAAATTAACCCCAGTCTCGAAGGAATTATATCCAATAGGTTCAATATTCCCCTTGGGGAAAGTGTATTTATCTAAAACTTCTCTATTTAATAAGGCTGCCTGTTCATTTAGCCTACACTCAGGTAATGGCCACCCCGTATACTTATCTTGAATAATTTTAAAAGCTCTCAGGTTTTCTTTTCCTTCATAGAGTTTGACGATTTCCTCTTTTGTGGGCCTAAATTGAAAATAGGTTTCACCAGAGCAAATTTCAGAGGCTGGGCAGTTCCAACATTGCCCAATAAATCCTATCCCCGCATGATCACCTATTTCAGCTATATAATTTTCGATTATATTTTGTCTATAAATCATGTCATTATGAGAAACAAATATCCAGTCTGATTTTGAATTTTCTATCCCATATTGATATCTGATTGAATGCCTAAATAGGGGGATAAACCTAAAGAGGTACTTTAAATACCATCGATTATCCAAATTTTTGATTCCAATGGCAATTTTAGAATAATATATTTCTACCTCAATCGACAATGTTTTCAAATAGTCGATTAATGGACTCATATCGTCATTAAATGCCTGTTTTTTTTCAAAAATTATAAAAATTTTATGTATGTTATTTTTAGAATATTTGAGAAGGGAATAAATGGTCAAAATGCTTTGATAGGGCTTGCCACTAATGTTTAGGATAACATCAACATCTTTCATTTAATTAGGTGGTCAGGTATTTTGTGGGCAATTCAAACGGACCAAACAATTAAAAAAAGAAATTTCAATTAAATATTATTTAACAGTTTTAACATATTTTTTCAGTCAAATACGAACCTTTCAGTTCTACATTTTTTGACCATCACGTTAAAATCAGTCGGTATCAACATCAATTAAAAAATAATAATTTCAAATTTTATTATTTGAAATTATTCAAAGATGACTAATGAAATCTTCATGCCATGGAATCGAGTTTTCCTATGGCATGGAATAGCATAATTTTTTTGGTTTTAAGCCAATGAAGATTTTAGCTGGCGGGCGTTGATGATTTTATCGCTGCCAGCTAAATCCCTTGATTTTTTTAAATAAAAAAGCCAGCTTTCGCTGGCTTTTTGTCCTTAAGGAATTAATTCTGCGGGGAAATTTTGATAGCATATCGGTCGAGTAAATCGATAGATGGCTTGCGTTCCCACGGAGGTGGAACGTGAATCTGTCGTCGATGGAAAAGGTCCGCCATGTACCATGGCTTTGGAGACCTCCACGCCGGTTGGGAATCCATTTAATAGAATTCGGCCCACTTTTTGGCTAAGTGCATCGATCAGGTCGGGATGTAATTCTTGGGATTCACCGTGGATGGTGGCGGTGAGTTGGCCCGGTAAATCGCCGATAAAAGCGATTAAATCCTCCATGTCATCGGCGACAATCGCCAAGGTACTCGGCCCAAAAACTTCCTCTAAAATAGCTGGATTTTTCCGAGCGCTATGGGTGCTGGCTGCGAACAATGTCGGCGCAGGAATGCCCTTAGTCGTTAATTTTTGAACACCGGCTTGTTTGGAAAGGTGTTCACATCCTGAAATAAAGGCCTTTTTGATGCCTGGAGTTAAAAAAGTTCCGAGGGCTATTGGGTCTAATTTTTGTGCCAAATTCTCAAGAAATCCTTCATTTTCCTTTAAGATCAACAATAAACCTGGATTTGTGCAGAATTGACCCACGCCTAAACACACGGATTGGCTGAAGGCCTCTGCCAGTGAATCACTATTGTTTTTTAGTTTTTCGGGCAAAAGAACGACCGGATTGATACTGCCCATTTCCGCATAGACGGGGATGGGGATAGGCCGACGAACCGCCAAATCATATAAAGCTTTTCCGCCACGGTAAGAACCCGTGAAGGCGAGGGCTTGGCACATGGGATGTTGGACCAAATAACCCCCAATATCATTTGAAACCGCATGGACCATAGAGAACACGCCTTCGGGCATTCCTGTTTTTTGGGCGGCTTGTTGGATCGCCAAACCAACCATCTCGCAGGTATTCGGATGGGCGGGATGCGCTTTGAAGACAACGGGGCAACCCGCTGCTAAGGCCGACATCGTATCACCACCAGCCACCGAAAAGGCCAAGGGGAAATTACTTGCGCCAAAAACGACGGCTGGTCCTAATGGAATATTTTTCTGAAAAAGATCGGGCTTGGCGATTGGCTGGCGGTCCGCTTGTGCCGGATCGTGAATATCACGGGTCCAGTCACCGAGAATGTAATCAGCGAAGGCCTTAATTTGGCCTGTCGTCCGACCACGTTCGCCGGTGATACGTGCCTCAGGAAGACCTGTTTCGAGGCAAGCCATTTGGATGAGCGAATCACCAAGTGCTACAATTTCATCTGAAATAGCCATTAAAAATTCCGCACGTTTCGCATGGCTTAGTTGGCGATAGGGTGCGAAAGCATTTTTGGCGAGACGCATGGCCTCATCCACTTCCTCGAGCGTGGCTTCGTAAAAAATTTGGTCGATGTTTTCGCCATTGCTAGCTTGAAGGCCTTGAAAGGTTCGTTGGCCTTTTTGTGACCAAGTATTTCCGAGGAGTTGTTTTCCTGATAATTTCATTATTGAACGATATTTTCTAAAATTCCGATGGGTTCGATTTGAATAAAAATGTGGTCGCCTGATTGTAAGGTAAAAGGCGGATCTGGCACGATGCAGGTTCCAGTCATCAAGTAAGCGCCCGCTGGAAAACTTAATTCCATGGTTAAATAATCGACTAATTCTTGGTGACCTCGTTTCATTTGGGAGATTTGGGTGTTGCCTTCAAAAACTTGTTGGCCCCCTCGTTTTATCCAAATGGCGATTTCCGTACTCGGATCTAATGGTTTTTCCGTGATTAATAAGCAAGGTCCTAAACCTGCTGCGCCGTCGTAAACTTTGGCCTGGGGTAAATAGAGTGGATTTTCGCCTTCGATGTCTCGGCTGCTCATGTCGTTGCCGATACTATAACCTGCCAAAAGGCCTGCGGAATTGATAAAGAGGGTTAATTCTGGTTCGGGTACATTCCAATGGGAATCTTTTCGAATCCGCACTTTGCCGCCAGGACCCACGGAACGTAATTTATTGCCTTTGTAAAATATTTCTGGTCGTTCGGCTGAATAGACTTTGTCGTAAAAGGTATCGCCTCCTGATTCTTTGGATTCTTCCATGCGCGCGACTTTACTCCGTAAATAGGTCACGCCCGCGGCCCAAATTTCTTGATGGTCGATCGGTGCTAGCGCCTTAAAGGGTGCTGCCTCAGCGGAACCATGGCTTTGAATAAGGCTTTGACATGTAGGGTATAAATCAGGCTGGTTGATGAAATCATCCCAGTTTTGATTGCTTAGGTTGGCTTGTTGGCCGGATTGGTCGCGTAAGTGAATGCCGGATTCACTCAAAAATATCTGAATGTAGTTCATAGGTTTAGTATTTAGGCGGGGGCTTGTAGGTAGTATTCCAACAAAGCCAGCACCTCATTTTTTACTTTAATGGGGAAAGATAATTCAAATTTACATAGGTTGTCAATTTCCTGTCGCACTATTTTTATGGGCATTTTTTTACAAATTTTCATCACTTCATTTAATTCCGCGTAGGCAAATTGTATCTGAATTTGTACTTCTGGCTCTATTTCAATGATTTCTGCTTGTGACAGCGCATCCAAACTCGCTTCTTTATACGCATGAATGAGGCCGGGAACACCGAGTAGGGTGCCACCAAAATAACGTACCACAGCCACTAAGCTAAAATGTAGGTTATGGGATAAAATTGTATTTAAAATCGGTTTTCCGGCGCTGCCAGCTGGTTCGCCATCATCTTGGGCGCGATTTTCTTCTGCGCTGAAACCTAAACGATAGGCGTAACAGATATGTCGGGCCTTCGGATGCTGTTCCTTTAAAAGTTCCAAATGGAATTTAATTTCTTCCAAATCCCTGACGGGACATGCGCACGAGATGAATTTACTACCTTTGTCCTTGTAAAGGCCTTCAGTGGGGGCGGCGAGCGTCAGGTAGGAATCGGGAATCGACATAGGCCTAAATTTACATAGAATATGCATAATAATTATTTTTTCTTGCGGGTATTGGTGCGTGAGTTGCGGCAAAAATTAATGTATGCGCGATTGAAGCAATGTTTTTCGCAAGAAAAGGAAGAACTCGTGCTCGGTTTTGAGCGACAAACGGGGGATGATTTTTGGATCAAATGTGCCTTTGGTTCGCAGTTTTCTACGCTGCAATTTCCGGAAAGCTTTCACAGGGCAGGCCGAAATTCGGTGGATCTATTTTCGGATTTATTATTGGCGGAGGTGCAGGATGTGGTCATGTTCGACAATGAACGGGCCTTTGGAATTCATTTATTGGGAGATTTTGTCTTAGTTTTTAAGTTATTTGGCAATCGCTCGAACCTAATTCTTTTTCGGGATGGCGATTACCAGGAACAATTTCAAAACCGCCTCAAAAAAGACGAGGAAATTATTCTTCGTGGCCTTGATAGGAAAATCGACCAAAGTTATGAGGCCTTTTTAGCGCATGACGCGGAGGCATTTGCTTTGTTTCCAACGTTAGGCAAGGAGGCCTGGGCCCATCTAAAGGCTCGAGGCTATGAAGAACAAACGGCAAAAGCGCGTTGGGATTTATTGCAAGAGGTTTTAACGGAATTTGAGGATCCTAGCTTTTTCATCGTGTCGGAAAGTAAGGGTGTATTTTTACATCTGCTTCCTGTTTCGGGTGAATTGTTATGGGAAGGGAAGGATCCCATTGAAGCGCTAAATCGTTTGTATGCCTACCATTATTCGATCGGGGAATTTAATCGGGAGAAATTTCAGGTATTGGCAGCGATTCAAAAGGCGATTTTAAAGACTCAGAACTATTTGGCGGATGTACGAAACCAACGGGTTATACTAGACGCCAAAGTGCCCTTTGAGGAAATAGGGCATATTTTGATGGCTAATTTACATGCCATTCCTGCCGGTCAGAAGGAAGTGGAATTATATGATTTTTACCGCGATAAGCCCATTCGCATCTCGTTAAACTCAAGTCTAAGTCCGGCTCAAAATGCCGAAAATTATTATCGCAAATCGAAGAATTTCTCCAAGGAATTGGCACATTGGCAATCGAATTTAGACCGTAAGGAACAGGCCCTAGAGGATTTATTCACGCAAGATAGCCAAGTGCAGATGGCCGAAACGCGGAAGCAATTGAAGCCTTTTTTGAAACTATTGATCCAGCAAAGCCCCACAGCCGCCGCACCAGCCGAAATTCCCTTCAAAGAATTCGCGGTGGATGGCTGGGTGATTTGGGTTGGGAAAAGTGCCAAAAACAATGATTTACTGACCCTGAAATACGCAAAGAAATTTGACTTGTGGCTCCATGCGCGGGATGTGGCGGGGTCCCATGTGATTATTCGGAACCCGAACCAGCAAAAAGTTCCCGATTACGTCATCGAAAAAGCCGCAGGTTTAGCCGCCTATTTTTCGAAACGCCAACACGATACCTTATGTCCGGTCATTGTGACCCCCAAAAAATATGTGCGAAAAACACGGAATTTATTGGCAGGTCAAGTTATCGTAGACCGAGAGGAATCCGTAGTCCTGGTGGCCCCTGCGCTCATTGATTAAATATCATTTTCTCTGCAAATATTCACAAAACTTTTATTTTAGGTTGCTTTCGCCTAAATTAGTAATTCTATTGACCCTTTAAAAACTAATACTTTATGCAATCACAAGGTTTACAAACGTTGGATTACCTCGTTTTCCTCTTTTATTTTGTTGTAGTTGCCGGTTACGGATAC
>CAIVPF010000160.1 GCA_903907745.1 uncultured Cytophagaceae bacterium
ATCGAAACCATCGACTGCGTGAAGAAAAAGGCAGATTGGGCATTGAAGTGGATTGAAAGTGACAATTTCGTGGAGCGTTTGATTTCATTTGCGGCGGTAGAAGGAATTTTCTTTTCTGGAAGTTTTTGCTCCATTTTCTGGTTGAAAAAACGTGGCTTAATGCCGGGTTTATCATTCTCGAATGAATTAATTTCACGTGATGAAGGTTTACATTGCGATTTTGCGTGTTTGTTGTATACGGACCATATCAAAAATCAATTGAGCCAAGATCGTATTTATGAAATCATCTTAAACGCGGTGGAGATCGAAAAAGAATTTGTGACGGTGGCACTTCCAGTTTCCTTGATCGGAATGAATTCGGAATTAATGTGTCAATACATCGAATTTGTAGCGGATCGTTTATTGGTTTCTTTAGGTTGTAAGAAAAATTACAATGCGACGAATCCATTTGACTTCATGGAAATGATTTCGCTACAAGGGAAAACAAATTTCTTCGAAAAACGCGTAGCAGAATATCAAAAATCAGGCGTTATGTCTGACAAGGATTCCATGTCGTTCTCCATGGATGAAGATTTCTAGAAACGTATAGCGGCAAAACGTTCAATGATCATCGGCAACACCAAGCCGATGATTATGCCGGAAATTACCAAGGCATAATGCAGAATTTTGGTTTGAAAAACCTCGAACAAGAAGGTTGAAATCAATAAAAAGACTGTCACCACCGCGATTTGACCCAGTTCTAAGCCTACATTAAAAGCAAATAGGGGCTCTAAGATTGAGGTTTCTTTACCCAACAAACTCTGCAAATAATTCGAAAATCCCAGTCCGTGGATTAAGCCAAAACCAGCGATCAATGTGAAATAAATCCAAGGCATTTTTTTGGATTTAACCTTCAGTTCCTGATTGAATAAATTCCCAATTGCGGAAATTAAAATCGTGCAGGGAATTAAAAATTCGATCCAAGTGGCGGAAAAATCAATCCAATGTAAAGTGGCCAAAGCTAAGGTTAGCGAATGACCCAGGGTAAAGGCGGTTATTAAAAAAAATAGCCTTTTGATATCGTAAATTCGGTAAACGGTGGTGATGGAAAGGAGGAACAACAAATGATCGTAAGCTTGAACATTTAATATGTGCTGTAAACCTAAAATCAAATAGCTGGTAAAATTATTCATAGTGGTTGTCTTTAAGCGTAAATTTATTGAAATTTAGATCATAAATTCAAATTTCCTATGCAATTTGATTACATCATTGTCGGGGCAGGAACAGCCGGTTGTGTGTTGGCCAATCGCTTATCTGAAAATCCGCTTAATCAAGTGCTATTGGTCGAGGCCGGCATGGATAGTCGGGACCCACGGATCACAATGCCCTCGTCCTATCCGCTGTTAAACGGCACCTATCTCAACTGGAATTTCTTCACCGAGCCCCAGGCCAAATTAGGCAATCGAAAAATTTACCAACCCCGCGGAAAGGCGATGGGAGGAAGCAGTGCGATCAATTGCATGGCTTATATACGAGGTAATCGGGCGGATTATGATGGATGGGCTGCGCGAGGTTGTACCGGCTGGGACTATGATCATATCCTTCCATATTTCAAAAAATCAGAAAATAACCTGCGCTTTTCGGATGAGTTCCATGGCCAAGGCGGTCCTTTGACCGTCTCGGATCCCCGGCATTTAACGCCTTTTGGGCAAGCTTTTATCGAGGCCTGCGGGCAGGTGGGTATTCCTGAAACGCCTGATTTTAATGGGGCCCGGCAGATCGGGGCAGGGATGTTCCAATTCGCCATAGAAAATGGCGAACGTGTTTCAGGCGCGAAAGCGTTTATTTATCCAGTGTTGAAGCGAAAAAACCTGAAGGTGATGAGCCAATTTCATGTTGGCGAATTGTTGTTCGAAGGGGATCGCGTGCGCGGAATTAAAGGTTGGTCCTCCGGAAAAAAATCTGCGGAAAGCATTTTCGCTGTCCAAGAGGTGATTTTGTCAGCCGGGTCATTTCAGAGCCCTCAATTGTTAATGCTCTCGGGCATCGGGCCAAAGGATTATTTGCGAGAATTTGGTATCGAATCGAGATTGGATTTAGCTGGCGTGGGACAAAATCTGTCTGATCATTTATTTGTTAATATGCACGCGGAGGCATCAACCGACAATATTTCATTTAATGCGGCCATTTCAGCGCCTAATTTTGCGCAATATACGTGGAACAAAAGCGGGCCTTTGTCCGCCAGTCCGCTTGAAGGCTGCGCCTTTGTGGATTCACAGGGAGGTTCGGACCAACCGGATTTGCAATTCCATTTCTCCTCTGCTTGGTCTTTGGATATGTATGATTACAAACAAATGCCATTGCGAGATGGGTTTACCTGTTTACCCACTTTATTGAAACCCGCCAGTCGGGGATATGTAGGATTAAACTCCGCATCTCCTTGGGACGCCCCCAAAATCGATCCCCAATATTTGACCGATCCGGATGGAAAAGATTTGGCGACCTTGGTTCGAGGGGTTAAAATGGCGCATGAAATTTTATTGTCGCCAGCTTTTGATTCCCTGCGAAAGGGAAATCGCTTGCGTTACCCGGTGGAGGATTTGACGGAAGAGGTGATTTTGAAGCATATAGAAATGGCTACAGAATGCGTCTATCATCCTATCGGGACTTGTCAAATGGGCCTTGGTTCCGAGGCAGTTACAGATCCTGTAAGCTTGCGGGTGAGAGGATTGAAGGGTTTGCGAGTGATCGATGCGTCGATTATGCCGGATTTGGTTTCTGGAAATACGAACTCAGCCGTAATGGCGATTGGAGAAAAAGGTGCGGATTTAATTTTGAATAATGACTAAGGATTGACTACTTTGGTGTTTTAAACATAAAAAAATGAAAAAAATTACTTTAATCCTCTCATTCATGTTGACAACCTTAGGTGTCATGGCGCAAAAAGCCGATGTCGCTTCCCTAAAAGAAGCCGAATTAAATCGTTTCAAAGTGATGGTTGCACAGGATGAGGCCGGTTTACAAGCCGTGTTGCATGATGATTTAATTTATAACCATTCGAATGCGGCAACAGATACCAAAACAAGTTATATTAATTCCATCGTCTCCAAAAAAACCGTTTATGCCGCGATCGAGTCCGAAGAATTAACGCCTCGTCTATATGGTAAAATGGGAATAATTACGGGTATCGCTACAGTGAAAAATCAAACCAAAGAAGGCAATTTCACCTTTAATCACTTACGTTACACGGATGTGTGGATTTTTGAAGGCAAACGCTGGCAAATGGTTTCGTGGCAATCAACGAAATTACCGAACTAATTCATCAGCAAATTCTTGGATGCATGTATATATGTAATCCAAGTCTGCTTGGCTAATGCAATAGGGAGCCAACACATAAATCGTATTTCCAAGGGGTCTGAGCAAGACCCCTTTTTTAATGAAATAATCATAGGCCTGTCCCCGAATCGGATTCATATAGTCATTTGCCTCGCCGTTTTCGAGTTCAAAGGCTAAAATCGTTCCCTTTTGACGAAGGTTTTTAAGCGCGGGATGATTCGTTTGTTGGATCCATTGAGCATGGGAAGCCTGAATGGTCTCTATTTTTTCCCAAAAACCCTCCGCTTCCATCAAGTCCAAACTCGCATTCGCAGCGGCACAGGTCAGGGGATTCGCTGTGAAAGAATGGGAATGGAAAAGAGTTTTATGGCGGTCGGCGGATAAAAAAGCATTAAAAATCTCATCCGAACAAAGCGTTAGGCCCATGGCCATCATTCCTCCGGTCAGGCCTTTGGAAAGACAAATAATATCTGGTTTTTGGATGCCATGGTCGATGGCGAAGAATTTGCCGGTCCGACCAAATCCCGTCATAATTTCATCCGCAATGCACATCACTTCATGGCCCTGCGCGCAGGCAATCAGCGAATCGAGTGTTTCAGCCGCATACATGACCATCCCGCCGGCGCCCTGAACAAGTGGCTCAAAAATAAAAGCCGCATAGTCTTCTGAATGTTGCATTTTTTCTTCCATAGCTGTCAAGCAGGCCTCCGGATCCATAGGGCTCGGAATGAATTCTACCTCAAACAGCATTTCCTGAAATGGGGCATTAAAAGCACTCGGGGCTCCCAAACTCATCGCGCCAAAGGTGTCACCATGATAGGCATCTGCCAGGGCGATGATTTTGCGTTTGCGGGTATTCCCTTGATTGTGAAAATATTGCAAGGCCATTTTTACAGCCACTTCTACGGCCGTACTACCGTTGTCGGAGAAAAATACTTTTTGAAAATGTGCAGGCAAAAGACCTAAAATCCGTTCTGATAAACGCACCGCTGGTTCATGGGTAAATCCGGCAAAAATCACTTGCTCGATTTTCAAGGCCTGTTCATAAATTTTTTCAGCCAAATAGGGATGTGCGTGCCCATGTAAATTGACCCACCAGGACGATATCGCATCGATGTATTTTTTCCCCGCTTCGTCAGATAGATATACGCCCTCGCCATGTGTAATCGCGATGGAATGCGGCTCGATCTGGTGCTGGGTGAAAGGATGCCAAATCACCTGCTCATCGCGCTGGGAAATATTAGAACTGGATTTGTTGGGCATATTCCTGAATGATTTCGGGGTTAATTTGGGCTAATTCTGGGACACGTAATAGGACCTTCAGGCCTGTATGTTGGAGAATAAATCGCTCCCCCGACGCATTTGCAGGTCCATTAAAGACAATCCCCGCGATGGGAATCTGTTTGGCTTTTAGGATTTCGTAGCTCAATAAGGTATGGTTAATACTCCCCAAATAATTTTTACTGACCAAAATCACTGGCAAAGCGACGTGCGCGATAAGGTCAAGATTCGTTTCGCTTTCGTTTAAAGGTACCATCAGCCCCCCCGCTAATTCTACGATCAATGAACGTTCCGTTAGGGGTATCTGAATATGATCCAATGAAATCCGAATTCCATCAATCTCCGCGGCGGTGTGCGGTGAGAGAGGCTGGCTCAGCATATAGCTCGAATCCCAAATTTTTCCTTCGGGGACCCGGGTCATTTGTCCAATGAACAGCGCATCCGCTTCTTCTGGATTTCCGGATTGAACGGGTTTCCAATAGTCGGCCTGCATGCCCTGCCTAAAAATGGCAGAAATGAGCGTTTTGCCAATTTCGGTTCCGATACCTGCGATGATGAATTGGTTAGGCATGGTTGTTGAGCGTATGAATGAGTGCCTGCATATCTTCTTGTTTACTGAGTGCGTTCAGGGTAATTCGGATGCGTTCTTGGCCTTTGGCAACGGTCGGGTAGACAATCGGCTTGACCGCAAAACCAGCCGATTGTGCTTTTTTCGCCGCGGCGCGAAGGGCTTGGTTGCCAGACACAAAAAAGGTTTGAATGGCCGTTTGGCTTTTACCCCAGGCATCTCCCGAACAAAGACTTTGAAAAAATTCAATATTCGCCTTGAGTTTTTCTCGCGGCGCGTCTTGTTTTTTGATAAACGCCACCGTCGACAATAGGCTATGTACATGTACGGGACTCGGTGCTGTGGAATAAATGAAGGGCCGCGCGAAATTGATCAAAAAATCCCTCAAAATTTGAGATCCTAATACCACCGCTCCGGCATTTCCCCATGCTTTGCCAAAAGTAATAATCCGCGCAAAAATTTCTTTTTCAAGCCCTAATTCCACACATAATCCACTGCCTTCCGGACCGTATAATCCGCCGCTATGGGCTTCGTCCACGATGAGTTCGACCTGGTATTTATCCTTTAATTTGACTAATTCTTCCAATGGTGCCACATCGCCATCCATGGAATAGATGGATTCGACAACAATCCATTTGGGGCTTTCTTTGGGATATTGTGCCATTAATTGGATCAAATCCTCCAAATCATTGTGTTTGAAAATTCGTTTCTCCGCCTTACAAAGCCGCAAACCGTCAATTAAACTCGCATGTAATAATTGATCACAAAAAACCACCTGGCCTTCTCCAGCCAGCGCAGTGATTAAACCCACATTCGCATCATAGCCCGAAGCAAACAAAAGAGCCGCTTCTGCCCGATGCATCTCGGCACAGGCTTTTTCGAATTCGTCAAAAATAGGGGAGTGCCCCGAAATTAACCGAGAACCCGTAGCGCCATGCGCTAATGCTTTTCCTTTCTCGGCCCAGCGGCGAAGATCTTGCGCGATGTTTTCAGCAAGCACGGGGTTTTGGCTTAAACCTAAATAATCATTGGAACAAAAATCGACCATGTCCGCTAAGGACTGCAAACTGCGCAATAATCCCTCACTTTCGCGGGTGTTTAATTGATCAGAAAGATGATTTAATGCGGAATTTTCCATGATTTGTACTCGCAAATTACAAAATTATGAGGAAAGGCTTGGCAATCTAAATTAAGTAATGTAGTATTGCGCTGTGTTTCAATGTCGTAAGCACGTCAATATTATATTCCAAGTTCCTTTTCATCCGTTGAAAGCAAATCCTGCCTAAGGTTTTCGCTTCATTTTTACAAAATGTATGTGAGCTGGAATGACAACAATTTCCCCATTTTATGGAAGAAAAACCCAACCGAAAAGTAAAAAAAGTAGAAGAAGAATTACCATCCACTGAGCGACCAAAGCGTCAACGCATTCAAAAAAGTTCTAGCAATCCTGCTGAATTGCCTTTGATTCCGTATGAGCCAAAAATTTCAATGGTACCCGTTGAGGATGCGCCAGTAGCAACAGCTCCTGAAGCCCCGGAACCTTCTCCTTCAGAGGAAACAGCCAATGATTCTGAGGCTCAGGCCCCGAATCGTCCAGGTCGCCCGGCGAAGAATTTCCGTGCTCGGAAAGACATAGCTCCGCCAGCCGAGGCGCCTATCGAATACGAAGCAATCGCTCCAGCTGAAGATTTTATCGTGGATACCTCTTTTATTACCAACGATAGCAATGTAGTGGATTCGAAAGTTTCCCCTACCGACGCACCCGTGGATCCTCAATCCTTACCCAAGGAAGATGCTCCCGCCCCAGTGCCTCAGCATTTTAAACAACGCGCGAATTATAACCAAATCATCAAAGAACTCGATGGTTTGATCGATAACGAAGGGGTATTAGAAATCATGCAAGAAGGCGGATACGGCTTCATGCGTTCTTCCGATTACAATTACTTAGCCTCTCCAGATGATATTTATGTATCACCTTCTCAAATCAAAATGTTTGGTTTGAAAACAGGCGATACCATTTTAGGGAAAATCAGACCTCCGAAGGAGGGTGAAAAATACTTCGCTTTGTTGAAAATTGATTCGGTCAACGGAAAAACAACCGACGAAATTCGAGACCGTATAAATTTCGAATATTTAACGCCTTTGTTCCCAGAGGAAAAATTAAATTTAGCCTCTTCGCCAGATAATTATTCTACCCGGATATTGGATTTATTTGCACCCATCGGAAAAGGACAAAGGGGCATGATTGTGGCCCAACCCAAAACCGGTAAAACCGTGCTTTTGAAGGACATCGCAAATGCCATCTCGCGCAACCATCCGGAAGTGTATTTGATCATTTTATTGATCGATGAACGTCCAGAGGAGGTAACGGATATGCAGCGTTCGGTGCGTGCGGAAGTGATTTCGTCGACCTTCGATGAGCAAGCAGAACGCCACGTGAAAGTCGCCAGCATTGTGTTGGAAAAAGCAAAACGCATGGTGGAATGTGGTCACGACGTGGTGATTTTATTAGATTCAATTACGCGTTTGGCGCGTGCTGATAATACGGTCGTTCCTTCTTCAGGTAAGATTTTATCTGGAGGTGTGGACGCGAATGCGCTTCATAAACCGAAACGTTTCTTCGGAGCGGCTCGTAATGTAGAAAATGGAGGTTCGTTGACCATCATCGCCACGGCCTTAACGGAGACGGGAAGTAAGATGGATGAGGTGATTTTTGAAGAATTTAAAGGAACGGGTAACATGGAATTGCAGTTGGATCGTAAATTATCCAACCGCCGCGTGTACCCGGCCATCGATATTACGGCCTCCGGAACCCGTCGCGAAGATTTGCTGATGGATCCGGCGGTACTTCAGCGCGTTTGGATTCTGCGCAAGCACATGTCCGACATGAATTCTGTGGAGGCGATGGAGTTTTTACAACAACAAATGAAAGGTACGCGGACCAACGAGGAATTCCTCGTTTCCATGAATCGCTAAGATGGATGTACTCCAACCTGTTTGGTTCATCGGCCATGGCAGCCCCATGAATGCGTTGATGGATAATCCATTTACGCAGGTTTTGGGCCAAATGGGCCGGCAAGCGCTTGAAAAAAATCCACCCAAAGCTATTTTAGTGGTGTCGGCACATTGGTTGAGCCGCGGAGGCACCTTCGTGCAAGCCAGTCCCAAACCCGAAACCATTCACGATTTCGGCGGTTTTCCGCCGGCTTTGCACGCCTTTCAATATCCCGCACCGGGTAGTCCGGACACCGCGGAGCTTTTGGCTTCCGGTTCTCAGAAAATTCAAACGACCTTGGAATGGGGTTTGGACCATGGCGCCTGGACGGTTTTATGCCATTTATTTCCGGGGCATGATATCCCAACTTTCGAAATGTCGATCGATTATGGCCAACCCTTATCTTACCATGTGGCCTTAGCGCAGGAATTACAATTCTTGCGTTCACGAGGTGTTTTGATCATCGGCAGCGGGAATATCGTACATAATTTACAGGCCAGTGTGGCTAATTTATCCCGGGGCGAGGAAGATTTTGCCTACGATTGGGCACAGGAATTCGATGCTTGGTCGACCGAAAAAATAGTCGATAAAAATCTAGCGGATTTAATGGCCTATACTTCGGCACCTGGTGGCGCGCGCTCGGTGCCTACTCCGGATCATTACATACCGATGTTGTACTCATTGGCCCTAGCCAGAAAACAAGAAGAAGTGCGATTTACCTTTGATCAATTAGTCTATGGAGGAATCTCCATGCGCTGTTTTGAAATCAGTTAATTGATAAAAAGACTTTTTCAATGAGCGCACAGGCTTCATCCATTTGATCTTTGGTGATGGTCAAAGGTGGCGCGAGCCGAATTTTATTGCCATGCGTCGGTTTCATAAGCAGGCCTTCTTTCATTAATTTCAAGCAAATGTCATAGGCCAAAGGGCTTTCCTCCTCCGTATTGATTTCAATGGCACACAATAACCCTTTGCCACGTACCTCGTGAATTAGGCTGGTTTTTTTGGCTAAGGATTTTAAAAATTGCATGAGTTGGGCGCCCCTCGCTGCTGCATTTTCGACTAATTTTTCATCCTCGATAATCGCCAAAGCTGTTACCGCTAACGCACAGGCTAAGGGATTTCCTCCAAAGGTCGACCCGTGTTCGCCCGGTTTTAGCGTGAGCATCACTTCGTTTGAAGCTAACACCGCCGAGACCGGCATAAAACCACCGGAAAGAGCTTTACCTAATAATAGAATATCGGGTTGAACGCCTTCGTGGTGGCAGGCCAACCACGCCCCCGTTCTCCCCAATCCCGTCTGAATTTCATCTGCGATGAACAAAACGCGATGTTTTTGACATAGCTCGTAGGCCGCTTTTAAGTAGCCGGCAAAGGGCACAATGACCCCAGCTTCGCCTTGAATAGGTTCTATCATGAAGGCTGCCACCTTTGGATTCGCCAAGGCCATTTCCAAAGCTTCCAAATCTTGGTAAGGGATTTTGGTAAAACCGGGTGTAAAGGGCCCGAAATTCGTATAGCTGCTAGGGTCAGACGAAGAAGATATGGCCGCGATGGTCCGGCCCCAAAAATTACCTTCCGCCACGATGATTTCCGCTTGGTTGCTAGGAACGCCTTTGACTTCATAGGCCCATTTTCGGGCTAATTTGATCGCGGATTCTCCGGCTTCGACACCGGTATTCATGAATAGAACTTTGTCGTAATGAAAGCGCGTGGCTAGTGCTTTTTCTGCGAGGCCTAATTGGGTATTATGAAAGGCCCGAGAACTGAGTGTTAATTTTTTAGCTTGGGCCAGCATCGCCTCGATCAGCCGAGGGTGACAATGCCCCTGGTTCACCGCCGAATAGGCTGATAAAAAATCCATGTAACGCTTGCCATTCACATCCCAAACATAAATCCCCTCACCCTTTTCCAAAACCACCGGCATAGGATGGTAATTGTGGGCGCCAAAATCCGATTCAATTGCGATGTAATCTGCTGCGTTCATAGGAAAAAACAAAGACGCTTAAAGCGCCTTTGTCTATATGTAAATAAATAGGCAATTACAGGATCTCGTAGATACCTGCTACGCCTTGGCCACCCCCTACACAGGCGGTTACCATACCGTATTTTTTGTTGCGCCGACGAAGCTCATGGAACAACTGGATCGATAATTTCGCCCCCGAACATCCTAGCGGATGCCCTAGCGCGATCGCCCCACCATTCACATTGACCTTTTCTTGATCAATCTCCAAAGTCTTAATCACCGCCAAAGACTGCGCCGCAAAAGCCTCGTTCAATTCGATCAAATCGATGTCTTCCAAGTTTAATCCCGCTTTTTTCAGCGCGATCGGAATCGCTTCCACCGGACCGATGCCCATGAGGCTCGGTTCCACACCCGCCGCCGCATAACTAAGCATTTTGGCAATGGGCTTTAATTTGTATTGTTCCACAAATTTCTCCGAAACTACGAGCACAAAGGCCGCGCCATCCGAAGTTTGGGAAGCATTTCCTGCTGTTACCGAACCGCCCATGGCAAAAACCGGCTTTAATTTTCCTAAAGCCTCCAAAGTCGTATCGGCACGTGGACCTTCATCCTGAGAAACGACCCATTCACGGGTCTTTTTCGTGCCTGATTTGGCATCGAAATAATTCTCGGATACCTTGATCGGAACGATTTGATCCGTAAATAAACCTGCTTTCTGGGCGGCTAATGCTTTTTGATGCGATGCGAAAGAAAATGCATCTTGCTCCTCGCGCGTCACATTGTATTTTTTGCTGACTTCTTCGGCCGTCAATCCCATTCCGATGTAATAATCCGGATGTTCACTCGCGATGCCGTAATTCAATACCGTTTTGTGGCCCATCATCGGCAACAAGGTCATCGATTCCGTTCCACCGGCAATCACACAATCCGCCATGCCTGAGGCTACTTTGGCAGAAGCTAAGGCTATCGCCTCTAATCCTGAGCCGCAATAGCGATTGATAATAAATCCAGGAACGCTTTTGGGAAGCGACAATAAAGAAATGTAGCGCGCCATTTGCATGCCTTGTTCCGCTTCCGGAATGGCATTGCCCACGATTAAATCGTCGACTAAAGCCGGGTCCACCGAAGGAACCTGTGCCATTAAATGTTTAATCACTTCCGCTGCCAAATCATCCGGCCGCATGGTGCGAAATCCTCCCCGATTGGCCTTAGCTACCGCCGTACGATATCCCGCTATTATGTATGCATTCATGTTCGTAATTGATTAATTTCTTAAAGGTTTTCCGCCGCTTAATAGGCTTCCGATTCGGTCCATGGTTTTTTGTTCTCCCGTCAAAGACAAAAATGCCTCGCGCTCGAGATCCAATAAATATTGTTCAGTCACCATTTGAGGTGCATCTAAATCCCCTCCGCAAATCGCGAAGGCCAATTTATTCGCAATCAAAGCATCGTGTTCCGAAATATATCGGCCCATCAACATCCCCTGAATTCCTGCTTTGAATAAAGCCAAACCTTGCTTTCCCTCAACCCAGACATCACTTCGGCGATTTTTTTGTACATATCCCGCCTCAGCTAATAAGATGGCTTCTTTCTTCGCCTCGCTAATGACTTGGCTTCTATTTAATACGATGCGATCCTGAGTTCGCAAATAGTTCATTTCCAATGCCTCGTGCGCCGAGGTACTTACTTTGGCGGTGGCGATATTCATGAAGGCTTGTTGGAGCCGATTCAACTCCACATCCCCCGTTCTCCGCGCATCTCCCATTCTCAAAGCCATCTCTTTCGTACCCCCACCTGCCGGAATTAAACCTACGCCCACTTCCACTAAACCCATATACAACTCCGAATGGGCAACGATTTTATCGGCATGTAGGTTGATTTCGCAACCACCCCCCAGCGCCAAGGTATGCGGCGCCACCACGACGGGAATGCTGGAATAGCGAACGCGCATCATGGATTCTTGGAACGTAGCGATCATGTGATTCACCTCGTCGAATTTCTTCTCGATCCCAAACATGTACAACATGCCTAAATTCGCACCCGCCGAAAAAGCTTCGTTGGATTCATTTCCAATCACCAAACCACGGAAATCTTTTTCCGCCGTTTCGATAGCATAAGCGAGACCTTCGAGGACACCTTGACCCATCGTGTTCATTTTGGAATGGAATTCCAAACCTACGATGCCATCACCTAAATCGATGATGTGAGCGTCGTCATTTTTAAATACCGTGTTAGTCGGTTTAAGAATCGATAAACTGATTTGTTTTTCTTGGCCTGGAATGACTTGATAGCTTTTGCTGGCAATGTCATAATAAAGACGTTTGCCTCCTTCGATTTTATAGAAGGTCGAGTGGCCGAGGGATAACATTTCAGCAACCCAAGGCGCTGGTGTTAGGCCCATCTCCGCCATCATCGCATTCGCCTTTTCGACGCCGATGGCGTCCCAAGTTTCAAATACGCCCATTTCCCAACCAAATCCCGCGCAAATCGCCTGATCTATTTTCACTAAATCATCTGCGATTTCAGGTACGCGATTCGATGCATAGCGGAAACCATCTAATATCGTTTTGCGGTAAAATTCACCGGCTAAATCCTGGCCTGCTAATAGAAGCGCGAAGCGATCAGCTAATTGGTCCACTGCCTTCGATCGCTCGAGGGTTTCGAAGGAAACGCGTTGGGCCGCGCGGTATTCAAAGGTCTGCAAATCCAAACTCAAGATGACCGTTTTGCCCTTGTCGTCTTTGGTCTTTTTATAAAATCCTTGGCCGGTTTTATCGCCGAGCCATTTGTTGTCGATTAATTTTTGCATCATCGAAGGCAATTCGAAAATCGATTTGCTTTCATCTGAGGTCAATGTGGCATTCAAATTATTCGCGACATGGACCGTGGTGTCTAGACCCACAACATCGGAAAGTCGGAAAGTGCCGGATTTTGGTCGGCCTACGACTTTGGATGTCAATTTGTCCACTTGCTCTACCGTCAGACCTAATTCTTCCACTACCTTCATCGTTTGCATCATGGAATACACGCCGATGCGGTTCGCGATAAATGCGGGGGTGTCTTTACAAAGGACCGTTGCTTTGCCCAATTGCGTTTCCCCATAGGCCAATAAAAATTCGATCACCGCTGGATCCGTTTTCGGAGTCGGGATGATTTCTAATAAGCGCAAATAGCGGGGTGGGTTGAAGAAGTGCGTGCCGCAAAAATGCGCTTGAAAATCGGCTGAACGGCCTTCGGCCATCAAATGGATCGGAATACCCGACGTATTTGAAGTGATAAGAGTTCCCGGTGTCCGGAATTGCTCCACACGATCATATAGTGATTTTTTGATGGCCAAATTCTCCACAACCACTTCCATGATCCAATCGACATCGCTGATGTTCGATAGGTTATCTTCAAAATTTCCTACTTGGATATTCGAGGCAAATCCAGCTTGATATAAAGAAGCGGGTTTAGATTTGAGGGTTTGTTGGAACGCTGCATTCACAATCCGATTGCGGACCGCCGGACTTTCTAATGTCAGGCCTTTGGCAGCTTCCTCCGCGCTTAATTCCTTGGGGGCGATGTCGAGCAGGAGCACTTGGACGCCGATATTTGCGAAATGACAGGCTATTCTAGAGCCCATAATTCCCGAGCCTAAGATGGCTACTTTTTTAATGGAACGATTCATGCGTAAGCTTTTTGTGTGGGTTGTAAATATACGGATTATTTAAAATGTTATGCAAGCATACTAAATTAAATTTTGTTGATAAAAATCAATTTTCAAGGGTTCAAAAGGATTTTAGACTGGATTAGCTTAGGAATTTTCAGCGGCCACAATTTCCCGAATGATTTTGATATGATGTAAGGTATGAATTCCGAGAAATCGGATGGTTTCTTTTTTGTTAATTTTGCCAAAATAAGGATGTTCCACAAATTGATTCGGGTGAGCATTTCCCAATTCTGCTATTGCCTCTTTTACGTTAATCATATGTTTCTGTAAACTTTCCTGGGTGAAATCTTCGGGCGTCACATATTTGGGGGCCTTGGCTTTTCCTCGGGGCATTTTCCCAGTCCAGAGAATGAGGATTTTGGTGAAATTAAACGTAGAGGCATACTGACTCGGGTCGGAGGCTACGATGCCTTTCGCGACGAATCGAATCGTCAATAAACTATGTTCAATTTGCCAACCCACATTGCTCGCACTAATTCCTTCATTTCTTTTTTCTAAGTCAGGAATGAAACTGGCTAATTCATCGATGTACGCGCTTAGTTTTTTCATGTGATTTTTTTGTTTTGAGGTATTAACTAATTACTCGATACCTAGTTTTATTTTTTTCGCCTATTTTTTGAATCAGATTTAGTTCTGTACCTTTTACTAAATCGCGGCTAGCCGTGGCCGAAGATATATCTTTAAAAACATTCATGTAGTCGTTTCTTGAAAATTCGCTTTTGTTCATCTGAATAAAATACTCAAGTCGAAAAATATCTGTCATACTTCGATTTGAAAAACTGAGTAACTCATTTAATGAATTATCCATTACCTGAAGCATATATTCAATAAATGGGGTCGATTTACCTGATTTGTCACTTGCCGACAAAGCTTTGTAATACTGTTCTTGCGTGGCGTGAATCAAGGTTTCAAAGGGAAGTGATTCAAACACAGGAAACTCCTGAATCAAAAGAAGGGTTTGCCATAATCGCCCCATGCGTCCATTTCCGTCAATGAAGGGATGAATAAATTCCATTTCATAATGAAAAACACAACTTTTAATAAGCATTAATTCACCATCCTTTTTTACATAATCAAAAAGGTTTTTCATCAAAAAAGGCACATGTTCAAAAGGGGGTGCTAGGTGTGTTAATTTCTCCCCCTGAACGATACCAACACTTTGCTTTCGATAAACACCAGGTTCTTTCACAAGATCCTTCATAAGCATCATATGCGCTTTTAAAAAGGATTTGCTTGAATAAGGCTTGAATTTATGTATGGAATCATATACGTTCAATGCATTGATAACTTCCGTAATATCTTTTTGCGGGCCAATCACTCGTTTATTTTCCAAAATAGCAGAAACCTGTTCCTCTGAAAGCGTATTTCCCTCGATTTTAAGAGAATAATGTACAGTTTTAATCTTATTCAACTTCCGCAATTGGGGCGATTGCCTTTGTAAATAGTTTGCATTTACTTCACCCAATTTCATTGAAATGGAACTTATGAGCTTTAAAATTAGCGGGCTTATATCATAGGGAGGTTTCATGATACTATCATTTGATACTATCAAATATAATTAAAATCACCTATACAATTCAAATGAAGTTTGATTTTGTTCACTAGATATAGAATGGTGGGGGAAATGAAGGGTGGCCAACTGAGGACTACCTATCCAAGGGCGCACCCATAAACCAAGACGGAGTTATTTTTGAATTGATATAATGAACCTATGCCGAATATGCTCCGACATAGGTTTTAATTTTTTGAAAATTACGCATAACTCGACGTCGGCTCGCAAGCACATACCAAATTCCGATCGCCGTAGGCTGAATCGATACGCGAGACCGTTGGCCAAAATTTCCCCGCCTTCACATAGGGCAATGGGAACACCGCTTTTTCTCTCGAATATGGGCGGGTCCATTCGTCGGCCAAAACAACACTTTGCGTATGCGGCGCATGTTTCAATACATTAACGACCTTATCCGCCTTGCCTTCTTCGATTTCCCGAATCTCTGCCCGGATGCTCAGTAAGGCATCACAAAAACGGTCTAATTCTGCTTTATTCTCCGATTCGGTAGGCTCAATCATCAAAGTCCCAGCCACCGGAAAGGATAGGGTAGGTGCATGAAAACCATAATCCATCAGACGTTTGGCGATGTCTTCCGCTTCCACGCTGGCTGATATTTTAAATGGCCGACAATCCACAATCATCTCATGCGCACAACGCCCTTGAGATCCCGTATATAAAATTTGGAATTCTTTTTCCAACCTTGTTTTGATATAATTCGCATTCAAAATAGCTGTTTCCGTCGCCCGAGTTAATCCCTCGCCACCCATCATCGCGATATATGCATACGAAATCGCCAAAATACTAGCTGATCCCACCGGTGCTGCCGAAACCGCGCCATGTGCATCCGCCGGAATCGAATCCGTCATCACGTGACCGGGTAAAAAGGGAACTAATTGTCGCGCCACGCCGATCGGCCCCATGCCTGGACCACCGCCGCCATGCGGAATACAAAAGGTTTTATGTAAGTTCAAATGGCACACATCCGCCCCAATCCTTGCCGGAGAAGTCAATCCCACCTGCGCATTCATATTTGCCCCATCCATATACACCTGACCCCCAAATTCATGGATCATGTCACAAATCTCTATAATGGTTTCCTCAAACACGCCATGCGTACTCGGATAGGTCACCATCAAACAAGCTAAATTATCTTTATGTTCTTCGGCTTTGGCTCTCAAGGCCGCCACATCAATATTTCCATTCGCATCGCAAGGGGTCACGAGCACCTTCATGCCCGCCATCACCGCCGAAGCCGGATTCGTTCCATGTGCGGATGATGGAATTAAAGCGATATTCCGATGATGATCTCCCCGCGAAGCATGATAAGCCCGAATAACCATCAAGCCCGCGTATTCTCCCTGCGCACCGGAATTCGGTTGCATCGACATCGCCGCAAAACCCGTAATCTCACAAAGCCAATCATTCAATTCCATGATCATCCGTTGGTATCCCTTCGTCTGAAAAGCCGGTGCAAATGGATGAATCTTGCCTAATTCAGGCCAAGTCACCGGAATCATTTCCGTCGTAGCGTTCAATTTCATCGTACACGATCCCAACGAAATCATGGAATGTACCATGGATAAATCTTTGGATTCCAACGATTTAAGGTAGCGCAACATCCCATGTTCCGAATGGTATTTATGAAACACGTCATGCGTCATAAAACGGCTCGTACGCGTTAGGGCCGCTGGAATTTGCCAAGCCACCGTTAATTCATCGCCACCGATGCCTTGCCCTTTGGCTCTTTGGAAAAAGGCCAAAATTTCCACCACATCATCCTCCGAAGTTGTCTCATCCAAGGAAATACCTAATTTTTCTCCGTCCGTTTTGTAATATCGGAAATTGCGTTCCGCCTCTTCTGCATATTCGCGGATTTCTTCCGTCAAATCACCCGTGAAAACGGTTAGGGTATCAAAATGATTTTGATTTTCTAATACAAAACCTAGTTGTTTCAAGCCTGCGGCCAACAATTCCGTGAGTCCATACACGCGTCCTGCAATTTTTTTCAAGCCCTCCGGACCATGATAAATGGAATAGGCCGCGGCCATGATGGATAATAAAACTTGGGCCGTACAAATGTTCGAGGTCGCTTTTTCTCTCCGAATATGCTGCTCCCTCGTTTGCAAGGCCATCCTTAATGCCCGATTACCTTCCGAATCTACGGAAACACCGATCAGCCGACCCGGAATACTGCGTTTGTATTTTTCTTTCGTCGCAAAAAAGGCCGCATGAGGACCGCCAAAACCCATCGGAACACCGAAGCGCTGTGAACAACCCACCACCACATCCGCCCCCCATTCTCCTGGAGGCGTTAATAAAGTGAGTGCTAATAAATCTGCCGCAACGACCACTTGGATACCTTGTTCCTTCGCCGCTTCCACTAAAGCTTTATAATCAAACACCTCGCCGTTCGCCGCCGGGTATTGTAATAAGATCGCATAATAACGTGCATCCGTCACATCGATGCTGCGGTGATCACCCACCACCACCTCGATACCGATCGGTTCCGCACGGGTTTTCAATACGTCAATCGTCTGGGGCAAGCATAATTCAGAGATAAAAATCGCATCTCCTTTTTCTGCTGGTTTTTGGCCATATAACATCGTCATGGCTTCTGCGGCAGCGGTTCCCTCGTCCAATAGAGAGGCATTGGCTAATTCCATGCCCGTCAGGTCGATGATCATCGTTTGGTAATTCAATAACATTTCCAAACGTCCTTGTGCAATTTCCGCTTGATAAGGAGTGTAAGCCGTGTACCAAGCTGGGTTTTCTAAGATGTTCCGTAAAATCACTGAGGGAACCAAGGTATCGTAGTATCCGAGGCCGATGTGGCTTTTGAAGACCTTATTTTGGCCCATTATTTTTTTAAAATCACGCAAAAATTCAAATTCCGTTTTGGGTGCGGGTAAATTCAAAGCTTGTGCCAAACGAATTTTTTGAGGAACCGTTTGTTGGATTAAGGTGTCCAATTGGTCTACCCCGATCGTCTTTAACATGGCGGATATATCAGCAGGATCTGCATTGTTATGACGCAATGAAAAATCTTCTCGGTATTTGAAATTTGGATGCATAGAAATGTGATGAATGTTGGTTGAAAAACTTGGCAAAATTAATCTTTTTTTAGGGAATTATTTTTGATTTGTTAACTTCGCCAACTCAAAATTTGTTTTATAAAATGAAAAAATCAACAATCTACCGTGTAGCCCTGTTTTTAACAGCTACATGTATGTCTATTGGGTCGATGGCCCAGCAAAACCCGGTGCCTTATGCCGCCACGATTAAGGCGGAGGACTTAAAAAAACACCTAACGTTTATTGCCTCGGATAGCTTGAAGGGTCGGAACACAGGTTCTGCCGAACAAAAAGTGGCCGCAAATTATATCGCTGATCATTTTAAGAAATCTGGCCTCGCACCCGTTCAAGGGTCTTATTTACAAAAAGTGGATTTAGTGAATCGTTCTTGGACGAATGTTTCCTTTGCTTCCAAAGGTAAAAAATTCGATTATATGGGTGAATTCATGGCGACTGCCTTAGCGCCTGTGGCGGCCAATTCTAAATTTCCTGTGGTTTTTGCAGGGTTTGGGGTCCAACAAGCTGGCTATACCGACTACACGAATCTGAAAGCCAAAGGTGCGATCGTTCTTGCTTTCGAAGGTGAGGCGAAAGATGCTTCGGGAAATTATGTGCTTTCAGGAAGCAAAGACCCTTCGATTTTTGGGAAAGGGGATGGTTGGAAAGAAAAATTAAAGCGCGCGCAAGCGGCTGGTGCCAAAGGTTTGATATTGATTTCTGATCGGGATGAGAAGGCTTTTGGAAATATGTTACGCCAGCGCCAGGTGATGATGAAGCGTTTTTCCAATGAGCGCATGGTCTTTACGGATCAAGCGGAGGGGGGCAATGAAGCGCCCGTTTTGATGGTGTCTTCGGTTTTAGCTGCAGAATTACTCGGAACGACGGAAGCTGATTTGTTAGCCTTTAAGGCGGATTTAGCTGCGCAAAAGAAATCCATTGCATCCAAATTCAAGGCCTCGCCGATCGAATTAACGATCGAGCGCACCGAAAAACCGGTGGATACGTATAATGTGGTGGGATTTTTGGAAGGAACGGATAAAAAAGAGGAGCTAATGTTGATTACGGCGCATTATGACCACATTGGCATTTCGATGGATGGAAGGATTAATAATGGAGCGAATGATGATGGTTCTGGAACGGTAACTGTGATGGAATTGGCGGAGGCATTTGGCAAGGCTGCGGCGGAGGGTAAAAGACCGCGTCGGAGTATGTTGTTCATGACGGTGACGGGGGAAGAGAAAGGGCTGTTGGGTTCTGAGTTTTATACGAAGCACCCTTTGTTTCCCTTGGCGAATACGGTTTGTGATTTAAATATTGATATGGTGGGTCGTCGGGATGTGGACCATGAAGGAACGCCGGATTACATTTATGAGATCGGGTCGGATAAATTATCCTCGTCATTGCGTGCGGTTTTGGAGGATCAAAACAAGAAGCATATCGGTTTGGTGTTGGATTACAAATTCAATGAACCGAATGACCCGAATCGTTTTTACTACCGTTCGGACCATTATAATTTCGCCAAAAATGGTATTCCGGTGGCCTTTTTCTTTAATGGGGTGCATGAGGATTATCACCAGCCGGGCGATGATGTGGAGAAAATCGAATTTGATCAAGTTCAAAA
>CAIVPF010000161.1 GCA_903907745.1 uncultured Cytophagaceae bacterium
ACTTTTTTGTCTAATACTTTCATGGAATTATGGTTGATCGCTTTGGCAAAATTGCCCTAATTATTTTGCAAGCTATTCATAACTCATTGGCTAATAAATGATTAAACACATATTAAAAGATGCGCAAACTCATAAAAATGCAGGTTGAAGCCATTTGTATTTATCTACCTTTCCAAACATTTATAAATGACATGGTCGAGGTAAAAAAAGAAGGGATTTTATTGGAAAAAACCTGTTTAGGCTTTGAAAATGAAGGGGTGTTAAATCCTGCCATCATTCAAGATGGAACTAAGATTCATTTGTTTTACCGGGCTGTTCGAAAGGGAAATTATTCTAGCATTGGGTATTGCCGCATGTATGAACCCTTGAAAATTGCCGCGCGTTTAGATTTCCCACTTATTTTCCCGCAATTCGACTATGAATCCCAAGGGGTAGAAGATCCACGAATTACGAAAATTGACGATTTATTTTATTTGACCTACACGGCTTATGATGGGGTGAATGCGATGGGGGCCTTGGCTAAATCGAAAGATTTAATTCATTTTGATAAATTAGGCATCATCGTACCTCAATTTTCTTTTGATGAATTCAGCAAATTAGCGGAAGCCAAAGGAAAGGTAAATGAAAAATATTTACGCTATAATTTACATGATGGATTTGAGTTAAAGGAAGGGAAGAAAATATATGTTTGGGATAAAAATTTGATATTTTTTCCGCGTAGAATTAAGGGAAAATTGCATTTTTTACATCGTATTCGGCCTGATATTCAATTGGTTGCGGTAGATGAAATTGCTGACTTGACTCTCGAGTTTTGGCAGCATTATTTCTTGCATTTGGAGGATCACATCTTGTTAAGTCCGAAATTTCCTCATGAAGTAAGTTATATTGGTGGCGGATGTCCGCCCATAGAAACCAAAGCAGGCTGGCTCATCATTTACCATGGTGTACATGATACGGTGGAGGGTTATGTGTATTCAGCCTGTGTGGCACTCATGGACATTGAAAATCCAGGAATAGAATTAGCCAGATTACCTTATCCTTTATTTAAGCCTGAAATTTTATGGGAAAAGGAAGGATATGTGAACAATGTCTGTTTTCCTTCAGGTGCATTGGTCATCGACGATACGCTATATGTATATTATGGCGCTGCGGATGAACATATTGCTTGTGCTTCCCTCTCGCTCACGGAACTTTTGGATGAATTAACCCCTAAAATATTTTTATGAAAAATGCCCAAACTGCCCATGCATTTGATTTTTTGCCTCTTAAAAAAGGAGCTTCACGTGATTTATTCCAATTCGAGCCCCCTCATTCAGGCCCTAAAATTGCCTTTATTACCTCATTTCCTCCCCGTGAATGTGGCATAGCCACCTATTCAAAAGATTTGATTGACTTTTTGAAAATTAAATTTGGCGATTCTTTTACTCCTATGATTTGTGCTTTAGAAACAGATTCTCAACAGCCCACCTATACCGAGGAAGTTAGTCATGTATTAAATACAGATCATGAATATTCATTTCGGCATGTGACCGCGGAAATCAATCAAGATCGAAGGGTGGAATTAGTCGTCGTTCAGCATGAATTTGGTTTTTTTGAAAAAAACAAAGAGGCATTCCTTAGCTTATTACAAAAACTCAAAAAACCAATCCTCTTAGTATTTCATACGGTTTTACCCAAACCTTCGGAGGAATTAAGGGAATATGTGCGTTTGATGGCGGAAAGTTGCGATGCAATCCTTGTGATGACGCATTCGGCCCAGGAACTTTTAGTCCACCATTATGGCATTAAAATCGATAAAACCCATGTCATTGCCCATGGAACGCATTTAATTCAGGGGAAAAATAAATTGGACTTAAAGCGAAAATTCAAAGTACAGGGAAGGCGAATTTTAGCGACTTTTGGTTTATTAAGTTCGGGTAAAAGCATCGAAACTACATTAGATGCATTGCCAGCTGTCATTTCGAATCATCCTGATGTTCTCTTTTTAATCATTGGTAAAACGCATCCTTCCATTGTCAAGCAGGAAGGTGAAAAATATCGGGATTTTCTTAAGCAAAAGATTCAAGATTTAGGTCTTCAACAGCATGTGAAGTTTATCAATGATTTTTTAGCTACGCAAACCTTATTAGATTTTTTGCAAATTACCGATATCTATCTTTTTACCTCGAATGACCCTAATCAGGCCGTAAGTGGCACTTTTTCCTATGCGATTGCAGCGGGTTGTCCTATGATTTCTACACCCATTCCACATGCGTTGGAAGTTTTAGGTTCAGATGTGGGAATGATTGTGGATTTCAATCATCCGGTCCAATTGGCAGAAAAAATACATATTTTGTTAGCCAATGATTCCTTGCGACATGAAATGTCTATACAAGCGCTGCATAAAATGGCACCTACGGCTTGGGAAAATTCGGCCATTAAACATATGCAGTTATTTTCGCAGATCACGGAAAATCGAATTTCTATCGATTATGTAGTCCCTGAAATTAATTTGGATCATATGAAAAATATGACAAGCGAAATCGGAATGATTCAATTTGCAGTGATCAATCAGCCGGACTTAGGGTCGGGATATACCTTAGATGATAATGCCCGGGCCTTACTGGCTATGGGTCAATTGTATGAAAATTCGGGAAATCATGAATATTTGAACTATGTTCAAACGTATTTGAATTTTATTAACTTTTGCCAGAAGGAGGATGGTACATTTCTTAATTATGTCGATGAGCATAAACAGTTTACAAGCCAAAATCAGGAGACGAATTTGGATGATTCAAATGGTCGAGCTATCTGGGCCTTAGGTTTTTTGCTTTCTAAAAAGGCAATTATGCCCTTACATATGATTGAACAGGCGGAGGATGTACTCCAAAAAGCGCTTCCAAATCTGTTGGCTATTTATTCCACTCGGAGCATGGCATTTATGATTAAAGGTCTCCATTTTGCCTATGGAAACCGAGAAAATAAGGAATTACTTCATATCATTCGAAGCTTTGCAGATCGCCTTGTGGCTATGTTTGAATTTGAATCAAATCCTGCATGGGCTTGGTTTGAAAGTTATTTAAGTTATGCGAATAGCATCATCCCTGAAGCTTTGTTAATGGCCTATATGAGTACAGAAGAGCCTATTTATCGGAAAATTTCACAAGAATCTTTTCAGTTTTTATTAGAGAAAACATTTATTCATAACCGCATTCGGGTGATATCGAATCAATTTTGGCTGGTCAATGGACAAAATTATACCCAAGAAAATAGGTTCGATATTGTCAAAGGGGGGGAGCAGGCGATCGATGTCAGTTATACGATCATGGCTTTGCAAACTTTTTATCAGGAATTCGGGGATGAAGACTATATGCTAAAAATGAAAAATTCATTTAACTGGTTTTTAGGCGATAATGAATTAAAGGAAATTATCTATAATCCATGTACGGGAGGTTGTTTTGATGGATTGGAGGCTCATGGGGTAAATTTAAATCAGGGAGCAGAATCCACGATTAGTTATTTATTGGCTCGATTCGTGCTAGAACCCAAATTTGTCCAAAATAGCCCTGTTAAAGCTTGGTTGTACGAAGAGAGATAAGGTGTTTTTAAAAATTTAGATTGGTTGTAAGGTTTATTTCAATTCGAAAAAAATCCCTCTTAGGGATTTTTTTTTATCTTTCGGAAACCTTAGACCTATGAAATCCTTATTTACCTTTTTGATGCTGCTTGTTACGCAGTTCTTGTGGGCCCAAAATCCTGCTAATTTGAAAGTATTCCTAAAAGATGTACTTGCATTTCCATTAGGGGCATCGATTAATCCTCGTTTGTTGGATGATAACATGAACTATCGCGAACGCGCGGGATCGGAATTCAACAGCCTTACCGCTGAAAATCACATGAAAATGGTTAATATTCACCCTGCAGCTGATCGTTTCGATTTTGAGAAAGGGGATGAGCTTGTACGATTTGCGCAAAATCGAAATATGCGTGTTCATGGCCATACGCTGGTTTGGCATAATCAGGTAGCGACCTGGATGAAGGATTTCAAAGGGGATACCCAGGCTTGGGAAATGATGTTAAAGAATCACATTCAGACTGTCGTGACTCATTATCAGGGGAAAATAGCTGGTTGGGATGTCGTGAACGAATCTTTTTTAGACGATGGGACTCTACGGCCTTCGATTTGGGCGGATCACATCCCTGATTACATCGCTAAAAGTTTTATTTGGGCTCATGAAGCGGATCCAAAGGCTATTTTATTTTATAATGATTATGGTCAGGATGGGAAACCCAAAAAAATGCAGGCGATTTTAAATATGGTGCAAGACTTTAAAATGCGGAATATTCCCATCGATGGATTGGGTTTACAAATGCATATTTCGGTTCAATCCTCGAATGAGGCTATGGAGGAAGTCGTCAGAAAATCGGCGGCAACGGGTTTGAAAATCCATTTTTCAGAATTAGACGTAGCCGTGAATCCTAAAAATAATCCTGAGTTTGTCTATGATGATACGGCGAAGGATGAACAATTGAGTAAATATTTATGTGTATTCAAGGCTTTTCAGGAGGTTCCTGTGGCCCAACAATATGGCATTACCACCTGGAATGTGGGTGACGGTGATTCTTGGTTAAGGGGCTATTTTAAAAGGCCAAAGGAATATCCATTATTATTTGATGAGGCATATCGTCCTAAGTCGGCCTATCGTATTTTAATGCAATCTTTGAAAAAATATGAAAAATAATTTTAGCATACGTTGGTTTATTCAAGCCGTTGGTGGTTTACTATTAACGGGCTCGGGATTATCGATGGCCATTGATGCCGGCATCTTTAAGTCACAGGGGGGAGATTGGTTTTGGTACGGAACAGGTTCTTTGATTGTTTTTCAGGCGGGATTATGTTGCCTGATTGATTCCATTCGCCACAAACAATAGGTGATAGCAAAAAAAAACACTTCCATCAGGGATGAAAGTGTTTTGCCACTACATTGTGTTTGTGTTCTAAATATTTTCTAAAAAGAAATATATATTCAAATGTAAACCCTTCTCATTTTAAAGAATAGTCTTTTGACCATTTTGAATAAATATGGTCAAAAAAATAATTTTAGTACATAAAGGAATTTGACCATTTTTATCGAAAATGGTCAAAAATTATCTCCTATTTTATGATTTAAAGGCTTATCATCGAATTTTAAGATTACCTTAATCATGATGGAAAATTATATTTTTTTTACGTTTACGATTGTAGCCAGTATTCTAGGATTCATTTTTTTTGTTACATCGGTTCTCATCAACCAAGAAAAGACCTTGTATTCAAATATTTTAGGGTTTTGGATGCTTTGTTGGTCCTTTATTCTACTAAATAATTCCTTATTATGCACTAATTTTTTTGTAAATTTTCCTAATTTATATAAAATAGGGTCAGGTGTTGGCTTTTTAGTGGGACCTTTATCTTATTTATATGTTCGTTCTATTTTAAAA
>CAIVPF010000162.1 GCA_903907745.1 uncultured Cytophagaceae bacterium
CCAGGTGGTTATACACGGATTATTAAATTAGGAAATCGTCTTGGTGATAATGCCGAGATTTGTTTCATCGAATTAGTCGATTTCAACGAAACAATGTTAGCTGCTGCAGCTGAAAAAGCGGGCAAAACACGTAGAAGTCGTCGTGGTGGTACAGCGAAGAAAGAAGATGCTCCCGAAGTAGTGGCTGCTGCCCCAGTGGTAGAAGAGCCAACGGCTGAAGTAGTAGAAGAAGTTGCTTCCGCTGAAGAGGTGATCGAAGAAGCTCCAGTAGCGGAAGAAGTGGCTGTAGCGGAAGAAGTAATCGAAGAAGCTCCTGCTGAGGAAGTAGCTGCTTCAGAGGAAGCTCCTGCAGCAGAAGAGTCTACCGAGGCCCCAGCGACTGAGGAGTCCACAGAAGAAAAAGGAGAAGACGCGTAATTTCTCTGCGATTTTTTTGGAAGGGCTTCAACATTGGTTGAAGCCCTTTTTTTTATATTTTTGCATCAATTCTAAAAGTTTTACATATTTTATGAAAATTACTGAATCCATACCCGCAGTTTTACTTTTGCAAGATGGAACCTTATTTCATGGAAAGGCCCTAGGAAAAATAGGGACGCATGGTGGCGAAATTTGTTTCAATACCGGCATGACCGGGTACCAAGAAATTTATACGGACCCTTCCTATGCAGGGCAAGTAATCATCAATACCACCGCACATATCGGCAATTATGGGGTGATTAATCAGGTCGAGGCGGAATCGAATCAAGTTCAAATAGCCGGAATGGTTTGTAATGAATTTGCACATTTGCATTCTAGGGCCACTGCCGATGGATCTTTGCAGGATTATTTAGCTAATGCCGGAATTGTTGGAATTTCAGGCATCGATACGCGCGCTTTGGTTCGTCATATTCGGACCAAAGGGGTGATGAATTGCTTGATTTCATCTGAGATCAGCGATCCGGCTCTTTTGAAAAAAGAATTAGACAAAATCCCGTCGATGGAAGGATTGGAATTGTCTTCCCAGGTATGCACGCAGGAGTCATATTTTATAGGTGCTGAAGATGCTGCGCACCGGGTTGCCGTATTAGATTTAGGCGTCAAGAGAAGTATTTTGTCTAATTTGACCGATCGGAATTGTTACTTAAAAGTTTTCCCAGCCAAAACTTCCTATGAGGAGATTGCAGCCTGGAATCCGGATGGATTTTTTGTTTCAAATGGCCCTGGCGATCCGGCTGTTATGCCCTACGCTGTAGAAACGGTATCTCATTTTTTAGCGAGCGATAAACCGCTTTTCGGGATTTGCTTAGGGCATCAAATTTTAGCCCAAGTTTGTGGATTAAAAACCTATAAAATGCATAATGGTCATCGTGGCCTGAATCATCCGGTAAAGAATTTAGTGACGGGTTTGTCTGAAATTACTTCCCAAAACCATGGTTTTGCAGTAAAAATGGATGAGCTTCAAACAAGCTCTGCAGCTGAATTAACCCACATAAATTTAAATGATCATACGGTAGAAGGTCTTCAAGTCAATGGCAAGCGCGCTTTTTCAGTGCAACATCACCCGGAAGCCTCTCCCGGACCTCATGATTCGAGGTATTTATTTGATCAGTTTGTTGATCTATTTTAATTGTAATCTCGCTTAGCTTTGGCAAACCTTTGAGGATTGCCAAAGCTAAACGAATTTTTACTTATTTTGGTATCCAAATAACGCATTTTCTTTAATCTGCTTCACCACAGATTCCGGTACCACATTTTCCCATTCCCCTGGTCCTTTTTGAATTTGATCAAGAACCTGATCAGTTCGGATACTCATTAATTTTTCATCGTATATTTTGATGTCGGCCAATTTCTCATTGTCCATCAAATACTGCATCAATCCCCGCAAATGCGCCGCCGGCCTAAACGTTTTTAAATTAATCAGCTGCCCCTGTTCATCCAAGGTCGGATATAAATACAATTTAATTTTTAACCCAAATAAATTCGCAAAAGCACTAATAATCCCCCCAGGAACCTCCGTATAATGCTTCTCATCAAAAATATACTCCAAATTTGGCATCCCCATAATCAAGGCCATCCGCAGTTTCGTGAACTGACTCAAATAAGCCACCAATTTGAAATATTCATGAAAATTCGAAATTAATACCGTTTGGCCCAACGAACATAAAATATCCACCCGATCCAAAAAGTCCTTTTCATTAATCCGATGCGCCCCATCCTCTAAATTACGCAAGGTCAACTCCGACAATATACACACCTTGTCATCATCCACATCCTCCTCATTCTCAAACTGCCGAACACCCTTTTGCAACATATCCAAAAAGATATTCGTCACCGGCCTAAATCGACCCCGTATCGCCACAATATGCTTCTTCGCCAACGCATCATAAGGCTGCATCACATTCCCATCCGGCCCAAATACCGCCGCTTTCGTATAGCCATGCTTAACTAAATACAGCGACATGAGGCGATTGTCCACTTCTTTGAAATCAGGTCCCTCAAAACGAATCATGTCAATTTCAATGCGATCCGTAGAAACATCATCCAATAAGGACAACAACAAACGTTCCGGATCTTCATGATGAAAATAACAACCATAAAGTAAATTCACCCCAATCACCCCCAAAGCCTGTTGCTGCAATATGTTGTCATTGTCCAACATATTCACATGAATCACCACATCATTAAATTTACCCCCTGGACGCAATTGAAACCTCAACCCAATCCAACCATGGCTCTCATTCGTCTTTTGATAATTTAATGCCGATACCGTATCCGCAAAAGCAAAAAACCGCTTTTCCGCGGCTGATTCAGTTAATCGTACATTCAATAATTTGAACTCGCGATTCAGCATCTTCATCAATCGAGGCTCACACACATACTTCCCAGACTCCTCCTCCCCATAAATCGCATCCGAAAATGCCATATCATAAGCCGAAATCGTTTTGGCAATCGTACCCGATGCTCCACCCGCTTTAAAAAAATTAGCTGCTACATCTTGACCCGCCCCAATCTCCGCAAAAGACCCATAAATGCTCCGGTCTAAATTGATTTTTAAGGCTTTTTGCTTAGTTCCAATCGATTTTAAGGCTGTTGTCATAGACGATTTGGATTTAATTTGTTGATTTACAAAGGCTATACACGCAAGTTAAATAATTATCTCATTAGCCCAATGGAAATCTTGAAAAAATCCTAAATAACTAAATTCTTATGGCCAAAAATTCGCCTTGTGAAATAAGGTCAAACCGGCCATCGGGCCCTCAGAAATATGGCCAACACGCAATTTAAACGACGTTATAACCCTTTTTAAAATATCGGAATAATAGAATGCCACCGAGCCGGTAAAATGAATAGGCACATCCGTTTTTTGGCTATATTTTAACACATATTTTTCCACGAATTCAGTAAACGAATCCACGATCAATTGATAACAAAAGGGATGCCTGCGATGATCAAATAAAAATTTTGAAAAACTAGCAAACCAGCGATTTGGGAATTCCCCTTGATAGGCCTTCTCCAAAATATCTAAGCGACTTAATGCCCCAAATCGTTTGATAAATAAATCTCGAACGTCCGTCGGCATATCATGATGCAAATAAGCTAACACCAATCGCTTCCCTAAATTTCCACCACTCCCTTCATCGCCCAACCAAAACCCCAACGGCGGAACCTGTTCTACCAAATTTCCTCCCTCAAAATATCCCGAATTTGACCCAGTCCCTAAAATACACGCAATCCCTCGGTCATTTCCACACAAAGCATGCGCTGCCGCAATTAAATCATTTTCTATCGACACGGTCGCCTCCGGTAAAAAAGGCGCTAAAAATCCCCTGATCTGCTCTTTTTTTTCCTCACCAGTGATCCCCGTGCCATAATAAAAAGCATGGCGGATCGCCTTCCCCTGTAACCAGGTCAGCGCCTCGGCTTGTGCTTGTACGATTTCTTCGTTGCTTTGGTAATATGGGTTAATCCCTGGACTGACCAGCGTCTCATATTCAGAGCTGGCATTCTTGATAAACCTCCACTCGGTCTTTGTCGACCCACTTTCAATGATTAAAAGCATCTTATTTCAAAAGCCCAATAGGCGTAAATTTTTCAAATACCTGCGCCGAATGCGGAGCGTCCACTAATTCTGATGTCAAATCCTGACCCGCCCAATGCTCGTAATGCTTCCCATTTCGCCATAATTTCGACTTCGTCATATCATATATTTTCCCATCAAAAGCCACCCAAATATCCGGCTTGTCCTGCCCGTTTCGAAGGGCTAATTGAGATCGACTGTAGGTGGGTAATGAATTTTCAACCATGATACTTTGACAAAACTAAACTAAATAAATTCACGGAAAGCCCCGTTTTTTTACCAAACATTTTTAAATTTACATGTTTTACTTCAAATCCTAAGCGTATGAAATTTTTGTCCATCGTTTTTGCCCTTATTTGCGCACTTAGCCTTGGTAGTTGTAGCTCAAAAGGCAGTGATCCTAACCCTACACCCGTTACACCGCCCGCTCCCACCGTGGCCGATTTGATTAAAAAAGTCTGGTCCGTAAATACAGTGACATGGGATGGAGTTAGCCAATACACCAAAGGGGGTTCAAATAATTTAGTAGCCGGTTATTCCAGTTTTAAATTAGATTTGAGTTCTGGTTCTTCAGTAACCCTTACTGAGTTTGATGGAAAGAAATTTACTGGAATCTACGTCCTTTCTTCAGATAATAAAAAATTAACCCTTTCCAGCCTAACAAGTTCCGAGGGCGCCCCTTCAGGAACAAACGGAACCTTGGAATTTGCGATTTCAGGCACGCCTTCAGCAAGTAGCCTTGCCTTAGAAACAACGACCACCTACATCAAAGCCACCAATAAAAAAGTGGCCATGACCTTGGTCAATCCTTAATCGCATTATTTGCAATTCGAGCCGCCCGCGTGGCGGCTTTTTTTATATATGGACAAACGAACAGAAATTGGCAGTATTGGAGAATTTGGACTTATCAATCGCCTAGCCCAGGCATTTGATTCCCCGCATCCTTGGACAAGCCTCGGGATCGGAGACGATGCTGCACTTTTACAAGCCGATGGGATGGAGGTGGTTTCCACCACCGAATTACTCATCGAGGGCGTTCATTTCGATTTAGCGTATTGTCCCTTAACACATCTAGGCTTCAAAGTGGTCAGCGTGGCCCTTTCGGACATCGCGGCAATGAATGCCAAACCCACCCAAATCAGCATTGGCCTGGGTTTAAGTAACCGTTTTTCTGTAGAAGCAGTTGAAGAATTATATGCAGGCATTAAATTGGCCTGTGATGAATATAAAATCGATTTGGTTGGTGGCGATACCACCGCCTCACCAAACGGGCTCATTATTTCCGTGTCCGCCCTAGGCCTCGTCTCGTCGGCCGAACTGACAAAACGTTCAGGAGCCAAGGCAAACGACGTCATTTGTGTGACCGGTGATTTAGGCGGAGCTTTATTAGGCCTTCAATCCCTCGAACGAGAAAAACAGGTGTATCTAGCAAATCCGAGTATGCAACCGGAATTGGATGGTAAAAGTTATGTGGTGATGCGTCAATTAAAACCCATGGCCCGCTTTGATATCCTGCACGAATTAAAGGAATTAGGCGTGGTTCCTACGTCTATGATTGACTGCTCAGATGGTTTGGCCTCCGAAATCATTCACCTTTGCCGGGCCTCCAATACCGGCGCGCGAATTTTTGAAAAAAATATTCCGATCGACGATGAGACCTATTTATCAGCCACGGAATTCAATTTAAGTCCCCTAACCGCCGCACTGAATGGTGGAGAGGATTACGAATTGGTGTTTACGGTGTCCCAAGCAGATTTTGAAAAAGTGGAAAAATTGGCCGATGTGTCTGCCATTGGCTATATGACTGACGTGATTCATGAACGCGCACTCATCATGAAGTCGGACCAAATCATCGATTTAACTGCGCCAGGTTTTGGCCAAGCATAAGATATGTCGGTAGCTATTATGCAACCCTATTTTTTTCCGTATTTGGGCTATTTCCAATTAGTTCAAGCGGCCGATCATTTCGTCTTTTATGACGACGTGATGTTTATCAAAAAGGGCTGGATTAACCGCAACCGCATCCTCATGCAAGGAAATGAATTTCTTTTTAGCATCCCGCTGGAAAAACAAAGCCAACATAAATCGATCCGACAATCCACCATCGCCTATGGATCCGAATTTCCAAACAAATGGCTCCAACAAATTGAATCTGCCTATAAAAAAGCTCCCTATTTTCAAGAAGTATTCGCATTAATCCATCAAGTCATTCAAGATAAACCTGATAGCATCGCCGATTTGGCAGCTAAAAGCGTGATGGAAACGTGGAATTATTTGGGATTAGAGCATTGTTTTTACCAAAGCTCCGCTTTAAAGACCTCTCCCGATACCGACCGTGCCCTTCGCCTCATTCACATCACGCAAGAATTAGGAGATTCGCATTACATTAATGCCATCAATGGACAAATGCTTTATGACAAAGATTTTTTTGCGAAGCATGGCGTAAAACTTGATTTTTTATCTCCTTCGCTCAATGCCTATCCTCAAGGAACTCAAAATACCTTTTTAGCAGGCCTTTCCATCATCGATGTCCTTATGTGGAATTCGAAAGAAGAAGTGGTTAAGCAGCTACAAAATTACCAACTTACCTAAGCCTCAAATATATTTTCCGCTTAATAAATTTTGTAAGCTATTTGACTTAATATTGATAACTTTGTTGGCAATATGACACAATCTCTTTTCTTACGGCGTTACTCTAACCGCTTCCTTTCTAGGTGGTTAGTATTGGCCATTGATATGGGAATCGTGGCTTTTTCTTTTTCGGCGGCGACGATGTTGCGAATGAATTTCCATTATGCGGATATTGATTTTGATTTATTTCGATTTCATTTTTTGTTGTTAATTGTCGTCCGAGCTTCTTCTTTTTATTATTTTCAATCCTATTCTGGGATTATTCGACATACGAGTATTGAGGATGCTCTGCTAATTTTAAAAGCAGTTTTTTCAGGTACTTTTATTGCAGGTGCCATTTCATTGACCTTTCGGTATTACTTTAATTTGGAAACATATTTCTATGTTCCTTTATCCATCTTGGCCATTGATTTTTTCATATGCCTGTTTTTGATGGTGTCACTGCGCTTTATGGTTAAATCCTTTTATGAATCATTTATAAATGAATTCAAACCGGCCGTAGGTGTTTTGATTTATGGGGCAGGTTATTCGGGATTAATGACAAAAAATGTTATCCAAAATGACCGGGGAATCAATTATCAGGTGCTTGGTTTTATAGATGATAACGAGTCGAAAATTGGTAAAACCATCGAAGGTATTCGGGTTTTTAGTCAGGGAGAGGCGCTGGAAAAATTTGTTGAAAGTTATGAAGGCTTACAAGTAATTATGGCCATCAAAAACATCAGTAGCAAGTCCAAAAGGAAAATTTCAGATGTATTTTTGGATCGGGGTGTTGTCGTAAAAACGCTTCCTCCCGTGGAAAAATGGGTGAATGGCGAATTTGCGATCAATCAGATTCACAATGTAAAAATTGAGGATTTGCTCGGTCGGGAAGAAATCCAAATGAATAATGTCCAGATTTCTGCCGAAATGAACAGTAAAGCTATCCTGGTCACGGGCGCAGCAGGATCGATTGGAAGTGAAATCGTCAGACAATTACTCGCCTATTTTCCTGCTAAAATCATTTTGGTGGATCAAGCAGAATCTGGCTTGTTTGATCTGGAATATGAATTAGTAGGTAAAATTCCAAGTAATACTGAAATCATCGTCAAGGTAGCGGACGTGTCCGATGTTAACCGCATGAGCTATATTATTCGGACCCATAAGCCATCCATTATTTTCCATGCGGCCGCTTATAAACATGTGCCTTTGATGGAGAAAAATCCATATGAGGCAATTAAAATTAACATTTTAGGAACACGGAATATCGCTGAACTAGCAGCCGAAAACGGGGTGGATAAATTCGTTATGGTTTCAACGGATAAGGCTGTAAACCCAACCAACGTCATGGGTGCCACGAAGCGATTCGCTGAAATGTATACACAATCCATGAATCAATTGGAAGGTGTTCACACGAAATTCATTGCCACGCGTTTTGGAAATGTTCTCGGATCCAGCGGCTCCGTGATCCCTTTATTCAAAAAGCAAATCGAACGCGGAGGACCAATCACCGTCACGCATCCTGAAATCACCCGCTACTTCATGACGATTCCGGAAGCCTGTGAATTGGTATTGGAGGCTGCCACCATGGGCGGAGGTGGCGAGGTATTCGTTTTCGATATGGGGGAATCTGTGAAAATTATCAATTTGGCCAAGAAAATGATCACCCTAAGTGGTTTGCGTGTAGACCGCGATATTGAAATTAAATTTACAGGTTTACGTCCGGGCGAAAAATTATACGAAGAATTATTGAACAATAACGAAAATACACTTCCAACCCACCACCCGAAAATCCTAATAGCCACCCTAAATACCCCAAGTTATTCCTTCATGGAAATCCAAACTTCCGACCTTGCTCGTATATTGCAAGAGGGCAATAACAATGACCTTGTCGCTAAAATCAAGGAGGTGATTCCCGAATACAAATCGAATAACTCTGTCTTTGAGAAATTAGACAAACAAGTCTATCAAATTAAAAAAGGCCTAAACTCTTAAGTAATTTCTTGCTAAGTATAATCGAAATAATCGTGGCTAATGGTGCAGCGAGAATGTCAATCGTATAGTGAACATGCTGGATCGCTAGCAAAGCCATGATAATTAGGGTTAGTCCTAGGGCAACCCAACGACTTTGTTTATTCGGCAAAAAGTAAGCCGCAAAAACCATAGTCGCCGTATGGCCTGAAAAAAATAAATCTTTGGTGATGGGCATATTTTCCCCATAAATAAAGGCTTCGGCCACGGGATCATGTAAATCCACCAACCCAATCGGCGGCTCCAAGGCCACCCAAAAAATACAAGCAAAACGAAACAAAGTCTCCAAATTAAACGCCCAAACAAACCATAAAAACCGTTTTGGATGAGGGGCCAGGGACCCAATTAAGTATAGAACGCTGAAATAAATAATCGAAAAAATAGGCATGGACACATTCATTGCCGGAATATTTTCCAAAACCCAATCATCTAATAAACGCCCAGGCCGCTGTTGAATCCATTGGAAATATTCCGGAGCATTTAATGGGAAAATCGTAAAAAAAAGGAGGCCGCCCAATAAACTCCATCGAAATTTTCTTGATTTCCATTCAGTACCCCACGCAATTTGACTCGATTTTATGAAGCTTTTAATTTCCATTTTTCTATCTTTACGACTTGCAAAACTACGCTAAATATAAATTATTATGAAGGCATGTATAAAAAATGCTTGCTTCGTCGCAGGATTAATTGTCAGTTTTGTTCACTTTTCCTGTGGCAATGGAAATCCTACCTCGAATCCAATCAAATCATCCACCATCATGAATGCATCTACAGAAACCATCACCTTTGCCGCCGGCTGTTTTTGGTGTGTGGAGGCCGTATATCAACGCGTCAAGGGCGTTAAATCCGTCACCTCTGGCTACATGGGCGGAAAAATGAAAAACCCGACTTACCGAGAAGTTTGTTCCGGATTAACTGGACATGCGGAAGTATGCCAACTCACCTTTGACCCTAAAATCGTTTCCTTCGAAACTTTATTAGAAGTTTTTTGGCAAACACACGACCCAACCACCCTTAATCGCCAAGGTGCCGATACAGGAACCCAATACCGATCAGCCATATTTTACCATTCCGAAGCACAAAAAATCGCCGCCGACCAATGGAAAGCGAAATTAAATGGCCAAAAAGTTTTCCCAAATCCCATTGTTACCGAAATCACCCAGGCCTCTACCTTCTATCCTGCCGAGGATTATCACCAAAATTATTTTAATCAAAACGGACAGGAACCCTATTGCCAAATCGTAATAAAACCCAAAATGGATAAGTTTTTGAAGGCATTCAAAGATAAATTGAATTAAAATCCACCTTTGTCGTAGAAACTTCGCCGACGCGATATTTTCAACTCCTGCAATAGCGAAGATTTTACACGCAAATCAAAGGAATAATTCGAGGCGCGCCCATAGAACGGACTCGCAATGGGCGTCCAATTAAAATTCAATTCCCAGCAATGTAAATCGCGGTGAACCGACATATTGGTATACGTCAAGCCACTGTATTTAAAGTCATATCCCGAACTCACTGATATACGCCATTTCTCAGTCAAACTTAAATCCCCCTGAAAAGTCATCCCGCTGATTTGCTGCGCCGCCGCTAAACCCATTTTATTCATGCTATATTGGTAACTAAATGAAAAGGTCCAGGGCACATTCCAGTCGACATAATCATCCATATTCCGATTAATCTGCTTCATCTGAGTCTCCGATGCATTCGTACTTGATTTCTGCGTTTTGGCTTTGGCAGGAGCAAATTTCCTCCCGATCGAAAGATTCAAAGCCGTCAATCGCGCAAATCCCGACCCCTCACTTAGCATCAACTCCGGTGTCCGTCTACCCACATCAAAAAAGGCATTATCCTGCACATATAAATATGGATCAAAACTTCCACCCACATTGATGTCAAATTCCCGCACCCGCGAATTAGCATTGAAATTTAAGTTAGATAATGGATATTCTTTGGCCAACAAATTATAGCTCCCATTAATCCCAAAATTATCTATCAGCGTCACCTTTTCATTTTGCTTAGTAGCCGTGTCAGATTTAGTTTTCAATTTAGCCTCTAAGGTATTTTGAAGCCCAAAACTGATACTTCCAGACGCCCCGCCATAACTCATCATTTTAGGGTCAAAGGTGCTGATACGGCGAATATCACCCACCTGCTCCAGGCCTTGGCTATTAATAAATTTCCGATTATTTATCCGCACATCTTGGTAGTAGCCATAGGTCGGGTCTGAATAATCTGGCGTATAACTTAAGCTAATACTCGGCGCTATCGTATGTCTCAAAGCCTCCAGGCGACCCGTTTTAAGTCGAAGCGTACCGTAAATACGTGTATTCATACTGGCCGAAAAGGACAATTGAGAATTGAATTTAGGCAAACCGCCCACCGTATCTATTCGAACCGTGGAATCACTCTTCATGTAGGTGTATTTGTAGGAACGGGTATACATGTTACCCGACCAAGAAACCCCTGGCGTCAAATTAATGTATTTATTCAATTTCAAATTCGGTAGTGATAGCGGAATCGAATAATTGAACTTTGTTTGCGCCTTTTCCCATAAAAGCGGGATTGTACTTGCATCGACCGGAATTACCCCCGGTGGTAAATCGTCCGCATTTTGAGGAATAAATGGCTTTTGGATGATCCCGCGAATGCTGTTCGAAGAACGAGGGAAGACATCAAATTCATAGCGCGTATAGGGATCCGAAACTTGGTTCGTCATACTTACGCTTCCTGAAAAATCGAGACCTAGGCGGAATTGATCTAAAAAACGATCGCCTAATGAATTTTTGCTCTTAAAGGGTTGAAACTGATTTAAACCAAAATTAAATTCCGTTCCTGCATCAAAAACCCGCGTCGTGGTGTTTTGGTTTATCCGCAAACTAATTCCCGTCCGAACCGTTTGACCGAAACTTTTCGTGTATTGCACGGAGGAACCGATGGTATTAGATAGGTATTGTTGGGAATTGTAATTGTTAAATTGGTTATAGGAATTAGAGGCGATGTTCACGGAGGCTGAGAAACTAGAAGTTCCTCTACTTTGGGGGCTATGGGACCACTGCAAGGCGAAATCCGTACGTTTGGTAGGCGAAAACTCGTCCCCATTGGAGTTGCGATTCAAGGCTAAATTAAAACTTCCCGTAAAGTGATACCGCTTGTTATACTGTGAATTAGCGCCTAATCCCCAACCACCTTTGGAATAAATTTGACCCGTAAAACGAATACCAATGTTTTCACTGGCTGCCCAATAATAGCCTCCTTCTCGCAAGTAAAAACCACGGCCGGAAGGTTCCTCGCCATAAGTCGGAATGATGATGCCCGATTTTCCAGCCTCGCGGGGTTGTGAGTAAGGGAAAAACCCAAATGGCAAGCCGATCGGCAAGGGAATATCATTTAATTCAAAATGGAATGGGCCAGAAATGATTTCTTTTTTACCCACCACTTTGATTTTACTCGCTTTAATATGGAAATGGGGATGGCTTAAATTACAGGTGGTGTAAATCGCATTTCGAATATAAAGATTCTCTTCTTCGTCCTTTTTAACGGTTTTTCCTTGGACAAATCCCTCGCCCTGCTGGGTCACAATCGCCTTAATGGCCGCCCGTTTGGACTTGAAATTATAGCGTATTTCTTCGGAATCATATTTGTCGGTGCCTTGGGTAAACACAGGCAGCCCGATCATTTTTTGGGTCAAACTATCCTTCGTCCCCCGAGCAAAAACTTCGTTTTTTGCCCAATCCAAACGAATATAGTCCGCTTCTAAGGCGATAGCGCCATATTTTAATTTAGCGCCCCCATAGAGGTTAACGACTTGTTTGTCGGCATCCAACACCGTCGAGTCCACCGCGGAATAAAACACCGTCGTTTCCACATCTTCCTTTTTTTTCAGCGTATCCCCAGAAATGACTTTTTGGGCGTTCATGGTCAGGCTGCTGGAGAGCAGAACCATCAAAGCACAGAAAAGGTAATATGTGGATTTCTTTAACAATTGGATTTTAAAAATTATATTTGTCTTTGTTTAAAAAAGATTGACAAAATTACATCATTGCGTGGTACCTACGTGTAATAATTGAAAAATAATGTTCTCAACTTACCGACTTATTTTTGTAGTTAGTCTTGCAATAGTTCAATTTATGGCCTTGGCAGATTTGCCAAATACAGCGACAAAGCCATTTAAAAATACCCTAAAAACGGTTTGTTTGGACGCAGGGCATGGGGGAAAGGATCCCGGTTGCCTTGGCCCTAAAGGCGCGCACGAGGGAATTGTTACGCTTAAAATCATTTTGGCACTTGGTAAAAAACTCAAACAAGAGTATCCAGATTTGAAGGTAATTTACACCCGGGAAACAGATGATTTCATTGAATTAAACGAAAGGGCCAATATCGCTAATCGGAATAAGGCCGATTTATTCATTTCGGTCCATTGCAATGCGGCGGCCAATAAATCAGCCTACGGAACGGAAACCTATACGATGGGATTACACAAAACCGATGGAAATTTAAACGTAGCCAAACGGGAAAACTCCGTAATCTTACAAGAAAAGGATTACCAAACAGCCTATAATGGCTTTGATCCGAATTCGCCCTTAGCGCATATTATGATGGCGAATTACCAAAGTGCCTTCATGGCGAGTTCAGTTAAATTCGCTTCAAAGGTGGAGGACCAATTCGCGAAGACGTATCAACGAAAAAGTTTTGGCGTCAAACAAGCAGGATTTTTAGTTATTTGGCGTACCGCTATGCCGAGTGTATTAGTGGAGACTGGATTTTTGACGAACCCAGATGAAGAGGGTTATTTGGCATCTGAAAAGGGCCAACAGGAAGTTGCCGATGCTATCGCAAACGCATTTAAACAATACAAAGAAGAAATCGAAAAATAACGCCACATGTTTACAAATAATAACGAGCTTAAGGTCGGATTTTTAGCGTTAATCGCTTTTTTAATCCTTTATTTTGGCTTTAATTTTTTGAAAGGGAATGATCTATTCTCTTCCTCAAAAACCTATTACGTTCAGTTTGATAACGTCGACGGCCTAATGCCATCGAACCAAGTCATGGTCAATGGCGTAGAGGTAGGAAAAGTGAAAAAGGTTTCCCTCGTACCCGAAAAAGGGAATAAAATTTTAGTGGAATTGCGGATAAATAAATCGTTATTGATTCCAAATGAATCCATGGCTATTTTATCTGACGGAGCCTTGTTAGGTGGCAAAATCATTCGCCTGGAATTGAAAGGGAATACAAATTTACCGGATGGTTCCACCATTCAATCCATGACAGAAAAAGGCCTGACCTCTTTATTGAAGGAACGCGCGCTTCCTGTGCTTTCGAACGCGGATTCGTTGTTAGTATCATTCCGACAAATCTCCAAGAAATTCGAAAATACAGGCATATACTTAGATGCGCTATTGAAAAATTCCAATCAAACTGTTAGCCATATCGACGGTTCTGTGCAAAGTATCGTGAACGAAAATAAGGCGAATCTCGCTCAAATCACGGGGAACATGAAGGCCTTGTCGCAGAGTTTAACGGAAACGGAGAAACAAATCAAGCCATTGTTGGTCAAATTTAACACCGTCGCTGATTCCATTCAGGCGATTCGGATCGGAGAAACACTCCAGCAAGCGAATGCCGCTGTGGGATCACTTCAGCGTATCGTTAGCAAATTGGAAAAGGGTCAGGGATCTGCAGGAAAATTATTGGTGAGTGATAGTTTATACAATGGACTGAATAGATCTTTGGTCGACTTAGACAAATTACTTATCGATTTCCGTGTGCAGCCAAAGCGCTATATTCATTTTTCAGTATTTGGCAAAAAGAATACGGCACCTTTGCCGGAAAATTAATCAGGACGATGTCGACCCAACAAGTGCTTATCACCGCTTCGCCGGACCAAGCGGATATTCTATTAGCCGAATTAGGGGAAATAGGTTTTGATATTTTTGAAGATTCGGATACAGGTTTAATCGCATACTGTCAAACGGACCTATTTGACTTAGCTGTTTTCAAGGAATTAATTGCGCGCTATCAGTTCTTAGGACCCATTCAATTCGAGATTCATGAAATCGAGAAACAAAACTGGAATGCGGTTTGGGAGAACAATTACGACCCTATACGTATTTCAGATCTTGTGTTTATTCGGGCGAATTTCCATCCTTCTGAACCCGGTTATCAGATGGAAATTGTCATAAATCCCAAAATGTCTTTTGGGACTGGGCATCATGAAACAACCTTCCAAATGTCCCAAGCCCTCTTTGACCTGGATTTAAAAGGTAAAATGGTGTTAGATGCGGGAACAGGAACAGGTATTTTAGCTTTTGTGGCTAAAAAATTGGGGGCTTCTTTTGTGCGGGGTTTTGACATTGATGCATGGTCGGTTGAAAATTCGATTGAAAATGCTTCCTTGAACGATTGTGAAACCGTGGAATTTGGCTTGGGTACGATTTTGGATGAATCGGCTAAGACATACGATGTCCTGTTGGCGAACATAAATCGGAACATTTTATTGGACGAAATGGAGGAATACGCGGACCGGATTGTGGCTGGGGGCGACCTATTGCTGAGTGGTTTTTATACAGAAGACATTCCGATGCTCATCGAACGCGCGCGTGATTTAGGGCTTGTTTACCAAAGCCAAAGCGAAAAAAACAGATGGGCCTGTTTGCGTTTCAAAAAAATCTAATTTGTGATTTTTTAATATTTTGCTCTATTTTTTCTAGTTATTGAGGAAAAACCCTTATTTTTGAAGGTTTTACTCAAAGAACTCGGTCATTCGGGTTTTTATATGACTCATGAAGATCTCTCCAAGTAAGCCATTTCAAGTGGTGTATTCGATTTTGTCACATGAATTCCTCGGATATTTGTTTGAGGTGTTTGTGGTGCAATTGAATGAGAAGGGTCAATTGACCTGGGAGTATCAGACATTGACCACGCGAAATTATCATGAATTTGCCCATGGCTTGGATGAGCGGGACGAAACTGCGGTGAAATTGATCGAGGGGATGAAGCCATCTGCGATTTTCGAGAAGTTTAATACCTCGAAACGGAAAACGATGGAGGAGTTTTATTTGAAGACTTTTGATGCGGAGAAAGGGGAGAAGGAAGTGCAGGAAGCGGTTTCCGCGGTCATTGAAAAGCGTCGTGCATTAATTTTTGATTTGATTTGTCCGGATAAAACGCTCTTCATCATGGGAAATGATGGAAATCCGATGCGCCAGTCGATTCAAATTCAGGCGGAGCCGGTCGAGGTGCTATTCCATTTTATGCGAAATGAGGAGAATACGCATTATTTTCCGACCTTAAAATACCTAGGAAATAAATTAGAATTTCAATATAAGGACGCCATGATTTTGTGCGATGAGCCAGCGTGGATGTTGTTAAATCAGAAATTGTATCACTTTAAACCTTTGTTGGAGGGCAAGAAATTACGCGCCTTTTTGAATAAAAAATTCGTCGTGATTCCCAAAAACATGGAAGAGGACTATTTTCGCAAATTTGTCAAAGCGATGGTAGCTCGTTATCCGGTTCATGCCAAAGGATTTGAGGTGATAAATACGGAGAAAAATTGCCAATATTTATTGCATTATGGGCCTATTTTACCTCGTTTAGATGAGGAAGAGAAGGCGCCAACGAAAAAATCAGCTGCCTTAGAAGCCGCCGATCGCTGGAATTTTGTTCTATCATTTCAGTATGGGAACAACCGTTTTCCATGGGATAATTTATCCTCAGAAGCGAATGTGCTCTTTGAAAAAAAGGCAGATTCCTATGCCTTTCAAAAAATCATGCGTTCTTTAAGCAAGGAAAAGCGTGCATTTCAATACCTGAAAAGTTTAGGTCTCGCCATGGAAATCGATGGGAAAGCCATTATTTCTCGTTCGGATGCCATTCAGTGGTTGACAGCCCATAAAGAAGAGCTGGATCAGGCGGGATACGTCGTTCAGTTCCGCGGAGATGGACAGGCACCGAGGTACTTTTTGGGGAAACCAGATATTAAAATTCGGATCGGAGAGAAGTTGGATTGGTTTGATATTCAAGCGGTTATTTCATTTGGTCAGTTTCAAATTCCGTTTTTAAAGATACGCCAACTCATCTTAGCCAAGAAAAAAGAATTTCATTTGCCTGATGGTTCTATTGCCATTATTCCGGATAATTGGTTTCATGATTACCAGGATTTATTCTATTTTTCAGAAACCCGACCGGGTGAAGAAGGCGTTTATTTAAAGCGTCAGCATTTCCAATTGGTCCAAGAATGGGAAAATCAGGAATTAGTCAAGACCTCTTTGCGCAGTAAAACCGTCGCCGATTTAAGTTTAGCGACCAAAGAATTTCCAGTACCGAAAAACTTTAAAGGTACTTTGCGCCCTTATCAGCTTGAAGGCTATCGCTGGATGCGTACTCGTCAAAACGCTGGCCTAGGAGCTTGCTTGGCAGATGACATGGGTCTTGGTAAGACGGTACAAACGCTTTGTTTATTGCAGAGTTTGAAGGAGCAGGGGGAGACTTTGCCGACTTTATTGGTTATGCCAACGTCCCTTTTGTACAATTGGGAAATGGAGGCAAAGAAATTTACGCCTCAATTGCGGGTTTTACTGTATTCAGGTCCGCAGCGTGAGAAATTGCAAGCGCAAATTAAAAAAACAGATTTGGTATTATGTTCCTTTGGGATGGTGCGTTCGGACATTGAGTGGTTTGAAAAGCAGGCCTTTAGTTATGTGATTTTGGATGAATCGCAGGCGATTAAAAATCCACAGGCGAACATTACAAAGGCTGTTCAGAAATTGAACGCCAAATTCCGTTTGGTGATGACTGGAACGCCATTAGAAAATTCGACGATGGATCTTTGGTCACAAATGAATTTTGTGAATGCAGGTTTATTAGGCACACAAAAATATTTCAAAGATCAATACCAAATTCCAATCGAAAAGAAAGCCGATGGCGACGTTAAAAAGCGTCTTTATTTCTTAATTAAGCCTTATTTACTGCGGAGAGAAAAGCGTCAAGTGGCGGCGGATTTACCGGAAAAAATGGAATCCATTACCTATTGTTCGATGTCCGAGGAGCAGGAACGCTTGTATGATAAGACAAAATCTTTTTATCGCGATGTGTTATTGAAACAAATCAAAGATGAAGGTTTACAAAAATCTAGGTTTTCAGTGTTACAAGGTTTGACTAAATTACGTCAATTAGCCAATCACCCCTTGCTTTGTGAAGAAGGTTACGAAGGGGATTCTGGTAAAATGGAGGCTGTTTTAGAGAAATTGGAGACCGTATTAGAACAACATCATAAGGTTTTGATTTTCAGCCAATTTGTGCAGCATTTGCAAATCATCAAACGGGCATTGGACGAAAAGGGGATTGCCTATGCCTATTTGGATGGATCGACGTCAGATCGGAAGGGCCAAGTTGAAAGTTTCCAGAAAGTAGATGGCCAATCGGTCTTTTTAATTTCCTTAAAAGCAGGGGGAGTGGGATTGAATTTAACGGCGGCGGATTATGTGTTTTTGTTGGACCCCTGGTGGAATCCAGCAGCAGAAGCCCAGGCCATCGACCGGGCGCATCGCATCGGACAGGTGAAAACAGTATTTACCTATAAGTTTATTAGCAAGGAGACGGTAGAAGAAAAGATATTGGCTTTGCAGCAGCGAAAATTAGATTTAGCCAATGAATTGGTCACCTCGGATGAAAGTATTTTACGCAATTTAAGCGAAGACGAAGTCCTAGATTTATTGAGTTAGGCTTTTACCAAAATGTTTTTCGCCACTTCGTGGCTCACAAAAATGGGTGCGGCGCCGTTCACTTGGATTTGTAAGGAGCGGTCAAAAGAATTGATTTCGACGATTGTGATTTTCACGCCCAAATTAAGGTTTAATTTGGTCAATACTTGCAAAAATATCGCTGCATCTTTGGCGACTCCCATCAGGACACAATCCTTTTTTTCTTTGATTTCGGATAAGGGTTGGTATATCTGATCCGCCATTTTTCCATCACGGGTGGGGATCGGATCGCCGTGCGGGTCTCGGTCAGGGAAACCTAAAAATTCATCTAATTTTTGGATCAAGGAATCAGATTCGATGTGCTCCAATTGTTCCGCGATTTCATGTACCTCATCCCAGTTGTAGCCTAATTTTTCCACTAAAAACACTTCCCAAAGTCGGTGTTTGCGGATAATCGACAGGGCAATTTTTTGGCCTGTAGGCGTGAGACGAACTCCTTGGTATTTTTGATAAATTACCCAGCCTTTTTCGGCGAGCTTTTGTAACATGTCGGTTACCGAAGCAGCTTTGGTTTGAGCTAATTCCGCTACAGCATTTGTAGATACACCGAGGTCCGTGTTTTCCGACAAACGGTAAATAATCTTCAAATAATTTTCTTCTGCTAAGGAGGTTGCCATCTGTAATTTTTAACCGATGCAAATTAAAACAAATATACGGATATATAAATTTTTAGACGAGACTAAAAAATAATTTTGAATCAACATAATAAGTAGTATATTTGATTGAATCATTGAAACCTATGAGTAAGGCCTGGCGTTCAGAACGAAAAAGTAATTCTTTAAGCGAAGTATTTGCGAGTATTCCGGTTCCTCAAGGAAATGGATTTTGGCAAAATCTGCGTGCTTTTTTGGGTCCTGGTTTTATGGTGGCGGTGGGATATATGGATCCGGGTAATTGGGCCACGGACTTAGCGGGAGGGGCACAGTTTGGTTACACGTTGTTATCGGTCGTATTGATTTCTAGTCTTTTTGCCATTTTATTACAACATTTGGCGCTTAAACTGGGGGTGGCGACTGGCCGCGATTTAGCCCAAGCTTGCGGAGATGCTTTCTCCAAACCGGTTGCGATTTTCCTTTGGTTCATTTGTGAATTGGCGATTGCAGCATGCGATTTAGCGGAGGTGATTGGCTCGGCGCTCGCGTTACATTTGTTGTTTGGTATTCCTATTTTGACGGGAATTCTGATTACCATTTTGGATGTTTTTCTCATTTTATTTTTTCAAAAAAAGGGGTTTCGGGTCTTAGAATCCATCGTTCTTTCCTTGCTCATTGTCATCGTTTTGTGTTTTGCGTATGAGTTATTGCTTTCTAAGCCTGATATTTCAGGGGTTTTAGGTGGCTTAATTCCTCAGCCAAGTATTTTTACGAATCCGGATCAATTGTACGTGGCCATCGGTATTTTAGGTGCGACGGTGATGCCTCACAATTTATATTTGCATTCGAGTATTGTTCAAACGCGTGCATTTGCCAGTACGGATATCGATCGCAAAAAGGCGATTAAATTTGCCACTTGGGATTCTACGCTTTCCCTAAGTTTAGCCTTTTTTATCAATGCCGGGATTTTGATTTTGGCGGCTTCGGCCTTCCATTTGAGTGGGAATGCACATGTGGCGGATATTCGGGATGCTTATCAGTTATTAGATCCAGTGTTAGGAAGTAAATTGGCGAGCGCCTTTTTCGCGATTGCCTTATTGGCCTCAGGTCAAAATGCTACCTTGACGGGTACTTTGGCTGGTCAAATCGTCATGGAAGGATTTCTGGATTGGCGCATTGCCCCATGGCTTCGCCGCTTGATTACACGTTTATTGGCTATCGTTCCTGCTTTTTTTATTACATGGTGGTATGGTGAAAGTAAGATTGGTGAACTCTTGATTTTTTCCCAAGTGGTTTTGTCGATGCAATTAAGTTTCGCTGTTATTCCACTCGTTTGGTTTACGAGTGATGCTCAAAAAATGGGCCCTTTTGTGAATGCACCTTGGTTAAAATACAGCGCCTGGGTGATCAGTGCGGTCATTTTAAGCTTGAATCTGTATTTATTGGCTCAAATTTTAGCAGGCTAAATTCCCTCATACCAAGCATTATCTTGGCCTGATTTCCATCGCTTAACGAATTGAATACCGGGTAATTTTGGGGCAGAAATTCCTTGACCTAGGTCCTCGGCTTTTTCAATTTTCCAGATTTCATCCAATAAGCCAGCTTGATGAAAGTATTCAGCTGTTTTGCTTCCTCCTTCTACGAGGATAGAATGTATTCCCGCGTCAAAACAGGTAATGGAAAGTGCAGCCAGGAATTCGTTTGAAGAGAGATTTCCGAGGGCGATCCATTTTACTTGATCTTGTTGTGCCGAATAATCGCGCGTAAAAACCCACGTTTCTCCACCATCTTGGAATATCTGCAGATTTCGTGGCAATCGATTGTTTGGATCTATCACCATTCGGATTGGGTTTTTGCCTTTGGCAAATCGGAGTGTTAGTTGGGGATTATCTTGCAGGGCAGTTTCGGCACCGATTAATATTCCTTGATGTTCAGCCCGCATCTCATGGACGAGGATTTGACTTTCCTTGTTTGAAAAATGTATGGCTTTACCATCACGCGCTGCGATGAATTGATCACGGGAACAAGCAAATTTCAAAGTGAAATAAGGTCGTTTTTTGACCTGCGCAAGGAAAAATTTTCTATTTAATGAAAGGCCTTTTTCTTCTAAAATTCCTGAAACGACTTCGATGCCTGCCTCTTTTAATGTTTGAATTCCTTTTCCTGAAACGAGGGGATTTGGATCGATGTTGCAAATGACCACTCGAGCCACTTGCGCTCGGATCAATAAATCTACACATGGGGCTGTTTTACCCGTATGTGCGCAAGGTTCTAGGCTAACATAGGCAGTTGAGTCTTTTGCTTCTTCGAAGGCTTGTAGGGAATGTATGGCGGCAACTTCCGCATGGGCCTCTCCATAGTTTGCATGCCAGCCTTCCCCGATGATCTTTCCTTCTTTGACGATTACGCAACCAACCATGGGATTTGGTGCCACAAAGCCTGAACCTAGCCGCGCTAAGTCCAGGGCTCGTTGCATCCAAATTTCCTCTTTATCCATGTACGACAGTTTCCTCTTCGGCAACTTCTTCGGGTGATTTTTTCAAATTCAGCGACATAAAGCTATAAATCGCAGGAATGATATACAAGGTTAAGGTTGTCGAGAATAACATACCTCCTACAACCGCAATACCCATCGAAACCCGACTTTGTGATGCACCGGATCCTAAGGCAAGGGCAATCGGTAAGATACCCAAAATGGTACACAGTGAAGTCATAACGATCGGTCTAAACCGTGCCGCGGCGGCTAATTTTACCGCTTCTAATTTATTAAAACCAGCTTCTTTTTTCTGGTTTGCAAATTCCACAATCAAAATACCGTTTTTCGTCACTAATCCGACCAATACGATAATTCCAATTTGAGAGAAAATATTCAAGGTTTGACTGAAATCCCAGAGCGACAATAAAGCACCTGCGACCGCTAGGGGTACCGTAAATAAAATAATTAATGGATCCATGAAGCTTTCAAACTGTGCTGAAAGAATCAAATAAATCAATAAAATCGCTAATCCAAATGCAAATAATAAAGAGGAACTCGATTCTTTAAATTCCTTACTTTGTCCATCATAGGCCGTGGAGAATGAGACATCGAATGTCTCTTTTGCCAATTTATCCATTTCATCCAAAGCTTCGCCCAATGTCACACCTTTCGCCATTTGTGCTTGAACGGTTGCGGCTACGTAACGGTTATAGCGATACAATTGTGGAGGTGTACTTTGTTCTGTCACTTTCACCAAGTTGTCTAATTGAATCAAATCGCCCCGATTATTTTTCACATAGAGCGACTTCAAGTCTTTTACATCGTTCCGTAAATTCCGATTGATTTGACCAATAATTTGATATTGTTTTCCATCCTTAACGAAATAGCCGAAACGTCGTCCGGAAAGTCCTAATTGCAAGGTTTGCGCCACATCCTGAATCGAAATTCCTAGGTTTTGTGCTTTCGCGCGATCGATCTCAAGACGTAATTCTGGTTTTGTGAACTTTAAATTCACATCGGAATTTTCAAATTTTGGAGACTCTCGAACTTTCGCCAAGAATATGGGCATCATCGTTTTTAATTTCTCAAAATTAGGCGCTTGAACTACGAAGGCGACGGGTAGACCACCCCCACCACGTTGGCCCGTGGATAAGGTTGGCTCTTGAATTAAAATTGCTTTTGCCCCAGTGAATTTTTTAAGTTTGGGCTGTATTTCATCGGCGATTTGTTGTTGAGATCTTCCACGTTTATCTGGCTCAGTTAACATAATCCGCATACTTCCTGTATTCGAACCCCCATTTCCAAAAGGAGGGGAGGTGAAGGCATATATTCCAGTGCGTTCGTTTTCCTTAATGTTTTTGAACAAAAAGTTTGACATTTCATCGGTATAATTTAGCATGTATTCGTATGTCACACCTTCTGGCGCGGTTGCGTTAACACGTAATAAACCCCGATCTTCTAATGGGGCTAATTCCGATGGAATTGCACCTGTTTTGAACAACATATAGATTATCCCTACCAAGGAAACAACCATGACCCAGGCAAGCCAACGTGCCTGCATAAAGGATGCCAACGAACTTTCATAGGCCTTATTGAGCCATACGAAAAAAGGTTCTGTCACATTGTAAAACCATGGTTTTGAATGTCCGCCTTTTAATAGGCGCGAACCTAGCATCGGCGTTAATGTTAGGGAAACAAAAGCCGAAATAATTACCGAACCCGCTACCACAATTCCGAACTCACGGAACAAACGACCTGTTATCCCTTGCAAGAAAATTACGGGTAAAAATACCGCTGCTAATGTCACCGTAGTCGAGATTACCGCAAAATAAATTTCTTTCGAACCTTCGATGGCCGCTTTCCATGGACTTAAGCCTTCCTCGATTTTGGTGTAAATATTTTCCAATACCACAATCGCATCATCAACGACCAATCCGATGGACAAAACAATTCCCAATAGCGTCAATACGTTGATCGAGAAACCCACCAAATACATAAAGAAAAATACGCCAATCAAACTCACAGGAATGGCAGTTAATGGAATAATAGTCGAACGCCAGTCGCGAAGGAACAAGAAAATGATGATGGTCACCAAAAATATGGCCGTTAAAATGGTTTCTTCTACTTCGACAATTGATTTACGTACGTGTTTTGTATTATCAAAACCTTCCCTCAAAATCATGTCATCTGGAATCGTGGTTTTGATTTGTATTAATTTTTTACGGATGGCATTGACAATTTCGATTTGGTTGGATCCTGGCTGAGGAATCACCGCAATCGAAATCATAGGAACCCCATCCCGCTTAAACATCGTTCTTTCGTTTTCTGAGGACAATTGAACATCCCCAACATCTGAAAATTTAACCGAGCGGTCGCCTTCTTCTTTGATGATTAAATTTTCAAAATCTTCTTTTGTTGTCAAGCGTCCTTGCGTACGAACCGTTAATTCGGTATTCGCACCCTCAATACTTCCGGATGGCAACTCAATATTTTGTTTCGTTAATGCACTCACGATATCAGGTGCCGTTAAGCGAAAGGAAGCTAAACGTTCTGGATCGATGTGTAGACGCATCGCGTATTTTTTCTCTCCCCATAATTGGATCGAACTCACGCCTGGAACCGTTTGTAATTTTTCTTTTACATTTCGAGTAGCGATTTCATTTAGGCTCAAAATGTCTCGAGTTGACGAGGATAAATTGATGTTATAAATCGGCATCGCATCTGCGTCGGATTTAGAAACTACCGGCGGGTCTACGTCTTTAGGTAATAAGGCCAGCGCCCTTGAAACTCGATCGCGTACGTCATTGGCCGCATCTTCGATGTTTACCGCTAGGTCAAATTCCACGGTGATGTTTGAACGTCCATCCCGACTTGAACTTGTCAAAGTCCGAATTCCCGCGATTCCATTGATGGATTCTTCCAGTGGTTCGGTGATTTGAGATTCGATGATATCTGCATTCGCTCCCGTGTAGGACGTCTGCACATTAACCACTGGCGGATCTACCGAGGGATACTCACGTATTCCTAAATAATTATATCCAATAAGGCCAAATACGATGATTGTAATCGACATTACGATGGCCAATACAGGCCGTTTAATACTAATTTCCGATAGCGATGCCATAATTTGATAGGTTTTTAATTTCTTTTAAGGTGTGTTGCAAGGGTTCTAAGACCTCCAAATAGGAAAGCTCATGGGCACTTCCTGATGGATTGAAAAAGATATTTGCGATTTTTTTATTCGTATAGGCTCCAGAATAGGACATGTAGCGTTTGAAGTTTACAAATTGTCCACAGATAATAAATGCCGGAATCTCAAAGGCATTCGCCATATGTGTAGGTCCCGAATCGATGCCCAAGAAAAAGCCAGCCGAGCGAATCAAAACGGCCGTTTCCAACATACTCGTTTGGCCAACCAAACTTAAATAATGAGGATTTGAATAAGCAAGGGGCGAATCGGTTCCTATTTCCACCATGTTAATGCCATGCTCTTGAATCAAGTAATCCAATAATTGAATCCAATTTTCGTCTTTCCATTCGCGGGCAATGTCCGTGGACTTCCGATGCATCAACCAATAATTACCTTCAAAAGGAAGCGGGTATTTCGTATTTCCCGTGTAAAGTCGAGGCGCGCGATCTGCCACGTGCAAGTCACAAAGAGCAGAAAATATACCCAAAAGCGAAAGGTTGTCGTAATAATTTTCCTTGGTAATATTTAGTTCGAGCGCTTTGGGATTTTTTAATTCGCTATGAAAATTCAACTCATATCGAATGTCATTCAAATGTAAATTAAAAAAGTGCGTGAAAGGAGAAAGTTTCGCAAGCCAAATACTCACAAAAATATTTTCTTCAATGATCAGGTCTTTGATTCCTGGATGATTTACCAATAAATCAGCAAAGGGCTTACGGACGATCCAAAAAATTTCAGCGTCCTTGTATTTTTCATGCAAGCCGCCGATGATTGGCTCCGCTGCCACGATATCGCCGAGGTGTTGTGCCAATAAAACGCCGATATAGGTTTTTTTGGGATGCAAAATTCGTAAAGCCAAAATTCGTACACAAATTCCTGCATAGGAAATGCATGCACGTACAAGCGACATCCGGGCGCAAAAAATGACGCCCAACTGTTGCCTGAACGACTTGCTCAAGAATCTTGTCGAAAATAATTTCGGCATCGTTTTTATTGAATTACTTCTTTGATATCTACTTCACCATCTGGTTTCACTTGGATGATACCATTGGTAATCAAGGTATCACCGATCGATAGTCCTTTCAAAATCTCAACCGTACGTTCTCCACGGTTTCCTAATTCCACTTTCACAGGAACCGATTTTCCATTTTTTACCAAGAACACTTTGTTTCCTTTCGCTTCTGGAATCACGGACTCGGTAGGAATGAGAATCGCGGAACCCTTACTTTTCAGAATCAAATTCACCTTCGCAAAAGCACCTGGAACCAATAAATTGGAAGGATTTCCTGCCAATGCACGAATTTGTAAAGTTCTGGTCAATGGGTCAATTTTCGGGTCTATCGCATAAACGCGCCCCGTAAAGCCTTTTTCCTCATTCTCGGTGGTAAACTCAATGGTGCTTCCTTGGCGGATTGCCGTTGCATATTTCGCTGGAATCGAAAATTCGATTTTCGCTGGATTCGTATTCGTTAAGGTAGCGATTCGTGTGGCTGGCGAAATATAACTTCCCATACTCACATAACGGAAACCGATTCGGCCAGAAAATGGAGCTTTCAAAGTAGTTTTTAAGATTTGAGATTTGAAATCTTCGATGTCAGCCGATATGGTGTTCACGGAGTTGACGGCGATGTCATATTCCCGTTGGGAAATCGCTTCTTTCTGCAAAAGCACTTTTTGACGTGCCTCATTATCCTCCGCTAATTTTTTATTGAAGCCTAATTTTTTCAAACGAGCCTCTAATTCATCGTCATTGATTTGTAATAAAACCGTTCCTTTTTGGACTACATCTCCTTCTTTGATGTTTAAGGCAATGATTCTTCCTGCGATTTCTGAACGAATTTCAACTTCCTCATTTGGCAAAATTGACCCTGTCGAACTTAGCATGTCATCTAAGCGTGTTGCTTTTACGACCATCACGATGACGGCAGTTTTACCGCCTTTCCCACCTGGGCCGCCTTTGTCTTTGCCTTTTGATTTTTCATCTTTTTCCGAAGCGAAAAATGATTTTTTGATTTTTGGGTAAAACGCCAAGCCCAATACGAGTGAAATAACAAGTAGGCTGATTAAAATTTTGGTCAACTTATTCATGAACAGGTAGTCAAATGGTTTAATTAATTTATCAATTTAATACTTTTCTTATTTATATATATCCTACTTTATAGGTTTATTCGTCTTTTGCCTTGGTTAGCCAGGGTAAAATCTGCTCATTTTGGATTTGATTCATCACAAAATGACTTTGTGCGTTACCGATATTTTTGATACTAGCTAATTTATGCAGGATAAAATGCCGGTATTCATCCATATCTGAAACGACAATTTTCAATAAAAAATCGCTGTGGCCCGATACACAATAACATTCCTGCACTTCTACCAAGTCCATCACATCTTTTTCAAACTGATTCAAATATTCTGCGGCATGTTCTTTCAGGGAGATGTCACAAAAAACAGTTAAAGATTTCCCTAATTTATTCGGATTGATCAGCGCTTTATAGCCTGTGATAACCCCTTCTTTTTCCATTCGTTTAATCCGCTCATGAATGGGCGTGGCGCTCATACCTAGGCGCTGGGCCATTTCTTTATTGGACAAAAATGCATCCTCATGCAAGAATGCCAATATTTGCTTATCTATTTCGTCAATTTTCGCCATGATTCTTTGAATTAGGATGCAAGGCTGCGCCCACCGAAACGACACCTGAAAGTGTGTCTCTGCGCATAAATTGTTCTAAACGTAGGGTATATTTTCCTGCTTTTGGGAAATGGAGGCTCGAGAAAATCACATAGGAATGGCTATACATAGCGCCTAAACCTGCGCCTTTCGCCTTACCTGATTTGGCATCATATAAAATGGCCTCGGCCAAAGCTTTTTTAATCACGATTCCTTTTGAATCAATGATTTGAGGCACAAAATACAAGTTATAATAGGCATAATCATTGGATTGTCGAATGCTAATATCCAAGGCATAGGAAATCGTCGTGTCCTTAATTTCAAACGGAATTTCTATTTTTTTCTTTTGAAGCCAACCTATTTCCCCCATAGATTCCGTTTGGTCAAAAACCGCCGTGTCCCCACTGCAGCCGACCAAGCTCAGTAAGGCAATAAAACCAATGATCCTTAGCGATAGTAAATTAAGCGCTTGGCGGGGTTTGAGGTCCATTTCCAGGAGGTCTTGGTTTAAATTTTTTCTTAAATTTTTTCTTGTATGGTTTTGGACTTGCCCCTTCTGCGTTCGAATCTGTCGCATTGGGATTTATCGCATTTGGATTCACCGGCGGCCTTGGCTCTTGCTTGGCTGGTCTGCCTTCAATTGGCCCTTGCGCATTTGGTTTTTTTCCTTGGAATTCAGGTTTAGGTCCTCGTGGTCGATTGTCTCGGTTGTCACGTCTCGCCCCACCTTTGTTATTGCCCTTGTTTTTAGTACTGCCGTACTTCTTGTCCATGCGATCCAAATCCGAATTCAGTTCAGAAAGACTTAGTTTTTCAGCAATCGGTTTATCTGGATTTAAATCCTCAAAGGATTCAGGAATGATACCTTGTTTATTTAAATCAATGATTTCCTTCACCCGGTCACATGAAACCGGAATCCAAATCGATTCTTCACCCACAATTCCAAACCACATCATGCGTTTGAAAATATCTGTTTTTTGTAAAACAGCATCTCCTTTTTTCGTTTTAATGCGACCCTCGATGGTCGGGATGCTCTTTAAGGCATCCATATAGGTTTCCAACTCGTAATTTAAACAGCATTTTAAACGGCCACATTGACCACTCAATTTCACCGGATTCAGCGATAAATTTTGATATCGAGCTGCTGATGTCGTGACATTTTTGAAGTCGGTGAGCCAAGTAGAACAACACAATTCCCTTCCACAAATGCCAATTCCTCCCAATCTTCCGGCTTCTTGACGCAAGGAAATTTGCTTCATTTCTACCCGAATTTTAAATTCGGTAGCCAATATTTTAATTAATTCCCGAAAATCCACTCGATCATCCGAGGAATAATAAAAGACAGCTTTGGTGCCATCGGACTGAAATTCGACGTCCGAAAGTTTCATGTTGATCTTTAAATCACCGATGATTTGTCGGCCACGATACATCGTAGGTAAATCCCGGGCCATCGCTTGCTCGTGCTTTTCGATGTCCTTATCGGTGGCCATACGAATAATGCTTTTCAATTGATCATCATCTTTGATGCTCTTTTTAAGCATTTGTAAGCGAACTAATTCGCCTTGTAGGGACACAACGCCTAAATGAATTCCACTGCTCGATTCCACCATGACCGAATCGCCCGTATGTAAAAGCAATTGATTGGCATTACGAAGATATTCCTTCCGTCCGCCTTTGAATTTAACTTCGACTACATGAAATCGTTGGAATTGAGGCACATCCAAGTCGGATAGCCAATCGAACACATTCATTTTGTTGCAGGAGCCAGTGCCGCAACTGCCATTGCTTTGGCAACCCGATACCGCTCCGACTACTCCTTCTTCCTTCTTTGATCCACATGATCCTGAGGAACACGATTTACATCCCATAATATGTTGCTATATGAACTTAAACCTTGTACCGAAGTACGTCTAAGCCAATGTCTCGTCTAAAATTTTTACCCTCAAATTTTACCGTTAATGCCGCCTTTTGAGACTTTTGAATGGCATTTTCTAGTGTATTTGAAGTGCCCGTGAAAGCCATGACTCGGCCCCCATTGGTCTTTATTTGCCCATCCTCTTCCGTCGTTCCCGCATGAAAAATCAAGGCCTCATCCACCTGCGCCAAGTTCGAAATCACATCCCCTTTTCGATATTCTTCTGGATATCCCCCTGCGACAACCATGGTCGTAACGGCATATTGATTCGAAATCTGAAGCGTTTGTCCTTTTAATTGAACTTGAGCGACGGCAATCAACAAAGATAAGAAATCTGATTCAATTCGTGGCATTACCACTTCCGTTTCTGGATCGCCCATCCGTGCATTGTATTCGATCACGTATGGTTCCCCTTCGTGGTTCATTAATCCGATAAAAATAAAACCTTGATAGCGAATGCCTTCTGCCTTTAATCCCTCTAAAGTAGGTTTAATGACCTTTTTCTCCACTAAATTCATAAAGGATTCCGTCGCAAAAGGCACCGGTGAAACCGCACCCATACCCCCCGTATTTAATCCCTCATCATTTTCTCTGATACGTTTATAATCTTTCGCCTCAGGCAATACCACAAAATCTTCACCGTCCGTTAATACAAAAACAGATAATTCAATTCCCCGTAAAAATTGTTCGATCACCACCTTGTCACTCGCCGCCCCGAATTTCGCATCTAGCAACATTTCCTTCAGCGCATCTTTCGCCTCCTCCAATGTTTGGGCAATGATCACCCCTTTCCCCGCCGCTAGTCCATCCGCTTTTAACACGATGGGCAAGGATTGCTGATCCAAATAAGCCAAACCCGCGTCTATCGAATCCTTCGTAAAGGTCTCAGAAGCCGCCGTAGGCACGCCATATTTGTGCATGAAATTTTTAGAAAAATCTTTGCTGCCTTCTAATTGGGCACCATCTGCGCCTGGTCCCACAATTCCCACATGTTTTAAATCATCCTGCGCCTCGATAAAATTCCGAATACCTCGAACCAACGGTTCCTCTGGCCCGACTAAAACCAATCCAATCTCATGGCTTCGAATCGCTTGGGCGATGGCTTCGAAATCATTGACCGAAATCGGAAGATTCGTCCCCAAAGAAGAGGTTCCTGGATTTCCTGGGGCAATATAAAGGTTTTTTAGAACTGGACTTTGGGATATTTTCCACGCAAATGCGTGCTCACGTCCTCCCGATCCCAAAATTAATACATTCATAAAAGCTTAATCTAATTGGCTAATTCACTTAAAAACTTGATGCGCATTAATCGCAATTCCTCTTCACTGACATCCTCTATGTTACAGTTATCTAGCGCAGTTGCAATGTTATCCGAATCCGCAGACATGAAATAATCGTAAATTTCTTCCTGCTTATCAGGCTCAATGACCTGATTGATAAAATAATCCAAATTCAATTTCGTCCCCGAATAACAAATCGTCTCAATCTCTTGAATCAAATCAAACATCGAAATTTCCTTTTGTTCCGCAATGACGTCTAAATCGATTTTACGATCGACCTGTTGGATGATATGGATCTTAATTTTCGACTTATTCACGGTGGATTTCACGACGACTTCCTTAGCCGTCTCGATTTCATTTTCCTCCACATAACGCACGATGGCATCCAAAAATTGCTTCCCAAATTTGACCACTTTTCCCATCCCGACCCCATTAATCTGAGCCATTTCCTCCTGTGAGGTCGGATAAGTCGTTGCCATTTCTTCCAAAGAAGGATCCTGGAAAATCACATAAGGCGGCAGGTTTTTCTCCTTAGCTACTTTTTTACGCAGGTTTTTTAATATTTCAAACAATGCATCATCGTAGGCCTTTGCCCCCAAAGCTAAATTTTCCTCCTCATTATCGATGTCATTAGCCTCCTTTTCATAATCGTGATCCCTCGAAAATGTCAATGGATAGGAATCCTGTAAAAAGGCCTTTCCCTTCTCACTTAATTTTAAAATACCATAATTCTCGATGTCCTTTTCTAATAAGCCATGTATGAACACCTGCTTAATAAATGAAATCCAAGGTGATTTTTGGTCCTCCGGATTTGCCTCTTTCGAGGATTTTTTCCGCATGACCATTTTCTTTTTTGGCGCGTCCTCATCCTCGTCGTTTTCATCGTCATCATCTTCATCCTCCTCCTCTTCCGCGATTTTATTCCAAGAAACCTCTTTTCCTTTTCCAAAAACTGACAAACTCCCTTGTTCATTACTCGTCACATAGGGATTGGTTTTTCCTTCCAATACATCAGCGATGTGTTCCGCTTCAAATTTTTCGCCCGTCTGCAAAACCGCTTCGAGCAGTAGACTGACTTCATCTTCTGCTTTAAAGGTGGGCGTAGGATGCATGCAATTGTCACAAAAACCGCAATTATCCGCCATATATTCGCCGAAATAACTCAGTAATTGTTTGCGTCGACAAACCCCTAAATTCGCATAATAGACCATTTCAGTTAATAATAACTTCGCATTTTCCTTTTCTGAAACCGCTTTGTCCTTATTGAACTTATCTAATTTTAAAATATCATCGTAGGTGTAAAACAGGATACATGTCCCATCCAGGCCATCTCTTCCCGCACGTCCCGTTTCTTGGTAATAGCCTTCCAGGGATTTAGGTGCATCATAATGTATGACAAAGCGCACATCTGGTTTGTCGATGCCCATACCAAAGGCGATCGTGGCCACCATCACTTCTACCTCTTCGTTCAAAAACGATTCTTGATTTGACATACGGACCTGCGGATCTAAACCCGCATGGTAAGGAAGTGCTTTGATGCCATTGACTAATAATAAATCGGAAATCTCCTCCACCCGTTTCCGACTCAGGCAATAAATAATACCCGCTTTGCCCGCATGGCCCTTGATATAGCGAATGAGTTGCTTGTCAATGTCCTTTTTGGAGCGGATTTCGTAATAGAGATTTTTCCTGTTGAAGGATGATTTAAAAACTTTGGCATCGTCGAGGTTAAGCGTTTTTTGAATGTCTTGTTGGACTTTCGGTGTTGCTGTGGCCGTCAATGCAATGATGGGTAATTTCTCATCAATCGATTCAATGATCGAACGTATCTTCCGATATTCAGGTCTAAAATCATGTCCCCATTCGGAAATGCAATGGGCTTCATCGATGGCGACGAAGGAAATATTTGCCTGCTGTAGAAAATTTAAGTTTTCTTGTTTATTCAATGATTCCGGCGCTATGTAAAGCAATTTTACCTGGCCATTAATTACCTCCGCCTTGACGCGATTGATTTCTGCGCGACTCAAGGAAGAATTTAAAAACTGCGCATTTACCCCAAAGGCGACCAATTGGTCTACTTGATTTTTCATCAAGGCAATTAAGGGAGAAATGACAATCGCCGTACCTGGCATGACGATTGCGGGCAATTGATAACAAAGTGATTTGCCAGCACCTGTGGGCATGAGAACAAAGCTATTATGGCCTTGCAGGGTGTTTTGTATGATCGCCTCTTGTTCCCCACGGAACTGGCTGAACCCAAATGTCTTTTTGAGTTCTTCATGTAAAACTTCTTTAGTTATCGAAATAGGCATAATTTGAAAGTCGGCTGTTATGTTTCTTTTTAGGACTCCTTAATCAC
>CAIVPF010000163.1 GCA_903907745.1 uncultured Cytophagaceae bacterium
ATCGCCGAATGGAAAATCCCATCCATGCGTGGCATCATGACAGCTCGAACGAAAGAGATAAAAGTTCTTCCCCTTTCATGCACATCCTCTCAAGAATTAATTTCTGAAGAAATCAATGAGACAAATCGCAAACAAATCATGATTGCACCCGATGAGTTAAATCGCCTAATCGATTATTTAAAACAAGATATTCAATTCTGATTATGAAAAATATAGCCATTTTTATCGACTTCAAAGAAAATGAGTTAAGCTCCTATTCTTCTGCCCTATTGGATTTTGCCCATTCAATTTTACAAAAAGACATTAGCTATCATTTATTTTCTTTTGATGCGCCCGCTAAGGCTTCCATTCCAAATTTAAATGGTCCAGTTAAGGGGTATAAGTTAGAAAGTACTGACCACGCATTGTTTGGACAATCCAAGGAGCTTGATAATTTAATTCCAATCCTTCAAAACGCACAAATTGATGAATTATGGTTAAGTAAATCCAATAAGTCAGACACCATCGCCTCTTGGATTTCCGCTAAAATGGAATTTCAAGTTGTTCCGAATATCAAAAAATGGAATTGACGGATACTACCTATTCGATTCAAAAATCCATATTTTCAGGAAAAGCGATCGCGCATTTGAAATTAAATGCATCCAAGTTTATAGGCATTTTTCCAAAGGGCTTTAGTTCAGAAATTAAATCAGAGCCGAATTCGATGGAAATAAGTTTCGATTCAATTCCATTAGGTTCAAAAGCCGATTATCAAGTAGGGGAAATTGAAAATCATGAAGGTTCCATTCCATTACCTGAAGCATCGATTGTCGTGGGTGCCGGACGTGGGATGAAAGATGCATCAAACTGGGGGATTATTGAAGACTTAGCTCAATCTCTACATGCAGCTACCGCTTGTTCAAAACCCGTTTCGGATATCAATTGGCGCCCTCACCACGAACACGTAGGCCAGACAGGGATTAAAATTGCACCAAAATTATATATCGCCTGTGGGATTTCTGGGGCGATCCAACATTTAGCCGGTGTGAATGGTTCTGGTAAAATTGTCGTTATAAATCAAGACCCGGAAGCACCCTTTTTTAAACATGCTGATTATGGGATTGTTGGCGACTTGTTTGATGTGGTTCCTAGATTAACAAAAATCATTAAAGAAATGTAAAATCAGGCAAGATTTTGATACCTTTGTTTTTTTAAATTTCATTGGAAAACAAGCATCAAATTAAGATTTTAAATTTGTCCCCTAGTTCTTTAGGAGCGAATTCATTTATATTATTATTGGCCTCCGAACAGAATCCTAACCTTAAATTTCCCATTGTCATAGGCCAACAGGAAGCGCAGGCCATCTCCCTCCACTTAGAAGGGATTAAGCCCAGTAGGCCATTGACACATGATTTGTTTATTCAATTGGTACAACATGCCGATATGACCATTCAGTCCATAGAAATCACTGATTTCCAAGATGGGATTTTTTATGCCAAAATATCTTGTAGTCAACATTCATCTACCTTTTTATTAGATGCAAGACCATCAGATTCAATAGCCATCGCATTAAGAGCTAATATCCCGATGTATATTTCATCTAAATTATTGAATGCTTTATCTATTTCTTCAGATGAAACAGATGAGTTATTAGTAGAAGAAATGGAAGATGAACCCGTCGATACCGACATTCAAAATTTACAAGGAAAATTAGAAAAAGCACTACTCGATGAAGATTATGAAACTGCAGCCAAATTAAGGGACATAATAACCAGAAGAACACAGAATGAAGACAAATAAAGTAAAACCAAATTCGATTAACCAGCTATTGGTCATATCAATCGCAAGCATGGCCTTTATTTCATGTCTGTTTTTTGAATTATTTTTTGGGATATCTACTTGGGGGCAGGAAGTTAAATCCCAAATGAAAATGTATGTGTATTTAGAGGATTCCGTTTCTTACCAACAGATCCAACAACATATTATTACCTTCAAAAAATCAACTTTTGTAGGCCGTACATCTGATAATAAAATAGATATACAATTTGTCAGTAAAAATAAAATCGCAGCAGATTTTCAGAAAAAGTCAAATGAAAATTATGAAGAATTGCTCGGAGAAAATAATCCGTTTAAAAATCTACTGGTGTTGGGTGTCAAGGAAGATTTTAAAAATGCAGAAGGATTTAGTCGAATAGCCAAACAAATTAAAGTCGTACCAGGTGTATTTGAAGTAAGCTACCCTTCTCTGTATGTTTCCTTATTAATTGTTAAAATCAAACAAATTAGTCTAATTCTAATTGTATTAATATTAATTTTAGCTTTGTTGATTTATGTACAGTTGTCCAATTATGTCAAATTAAATATTCATAGCAATCGTTTATTAATAAAATCCATGCAGCTTTTAGGTTCAACGAACGGATTTATAAGTAAACCGTATTTAATTAATGCCCTATTACATGGTCTATATGGAGGGACAATTGGTTTTGTCCTGTCTATGTCACTTTTTTATTATTTTTCTAATGCGGTATCCGAATTGTCTATTTTGTTTTTAAATCCGACCATTCAGATTTTGTCATTTTTAGCCTGTGTAATCTTTTGCATGTTATTTAGTTTATTCTCCACTTTTTTATCCTTGAATAAGTATTTGAAAATACGTCATTCTAATCTATTTTAATATGTCTCCAATGCCTTTAGATTCAAAACGAATCACTATTTTACTTATCGGAATCGGTGTTATGGTTCTTGGATTTTTTGTAATGACTTTAGATAAAGAGCCTTTTGGTTTTGGATTCCTTGGAATTACCTTAGGGCCTATCATGGTTTTGATTGGAGTTATTACTCCTATTTTCGCCTTATTTAATTTCAAAAAATAATGATTGAAATTTTACATGCCATCTTATTGGGCATTGTGGAAGGATTAACTGAATTTCTTCCTGTCTCGTCTACGGCTCATTTAATTATTTCAGAAATGTTATTAGGCCTGCCGGCTGATAATGATTTTTTGAATTTCTTTACTGTATTTATTCAACTAGGAGCCATATCGGCAGTAGCCATATTGTATTATAAAAGGCTTTTAACGGGACTGAATTTATACTATTATTTACTTTGCTCCTTTATTCCCGCAGTTGTTTTTGGAATTTTATTGGATGATTTCCTTGAAGCATTATTTCACGGTTATTGGTTCATTGCAGGTTCTTGGATTATTGGAGGGCTTATCTTGGTTAAAATAGACTCTTGGTTACCGACGCGCGAAACGGATGTATCCGTGGATAACATTAATTACCCGCAAGCCTTTAAAATTGGGCTTTACCAATGCCTAGCAATGATCCCAGGTGTTTCAAGATCCGGAGCCACTATTATCGGAGGCCGATTGGTTGGTTTAAGTCGAACATCGGCTGTAGAATATTCGTTTTTATTAGGTATTCCTACGATTCTTGGAGCTAGTGCTAAAAAAATGTTGGATTACAAAGAACATATCTTTGACTTTTTGGTAGGTAGTAAGTCTGGAATTCTATATTTAGGATTTGTGGTTAGTTTTTTGGTGGCGATACTTAGTATTAAATGGATGGTTGGTCTAGTCAATAGATTCGGATTCACCTATTTTGGTTATTATCGAATTGTGGCGGGTTTACTCTTATGTCTTTTATTAGTGTGGAAATAGAGCCTATTACCGATCATTTTTATTTAATGGATAAGCCTTCTACGTGGACATCGTTTGACGTAGTAAAAAAAATGAAATATGCGGGTCAATTCAAGAAAATCGGTCATGCGGGCACGTTAGATCCACTTGCGACTGGTTTATTGATTATTTGTGTCGGCAAATACACTAAAAAAATTGATTATTTTCAAAGTCTTCCAAAAACGTATACGGGTACATTTGTTTTAGGGAAAACTACTCCATCAATCGATTTGGAAACTGAATTTGATCATGAATATGCAATTGATGAAATTGATGTAGATCAAATTATACCAATTGCAAATTCATTTTTAGGTAATTCCGAGCAGGCCCCTCCTATTTATTCCGCGATTAAATTAGATGGAAAACGATTATATACGCATGCTCGAAATGGAGTGCAAGCTGAGGATTTAGCTATAAAATTGCGTGAAGTTTCTATTTATTCGTTTGAAGTAAATGCGGATAATTTTCCAGAAATAGATTTTAAAATAACCTGTTCAAAAGGTACTTATATTCGAAGTATTGTGCGTGATTTTGGTGCCAAACTTCAATCAGGAGCCTATTTGAAGAAATTAATCCGTACGGCTATAGGTGAATTTTCATTAGAAAATGCGCAATCCATCGCCTCATTTGATCCAAATCTATATGAAACTTTATAATACTTTTGGTCAATGGGATTCAAATAAAGGCTGTGTCGTATCCATTGGCATGTTTGATGGCGTCCATATTGGCCACAAATTAGTGATTCGCCAAACAGTAGACCTAGCGAAACAAAACAATATCCCATCGATTATTATTTCCTTTGGCAATCACCCTAGTGACTTTTTCCTTCCTAATCATACAGAAAAGCTACTCACCATATCAAGTGAAAAGGAAAATTTAATGAATGAATTAGGTGTGGATTACCTTTTTTTATTGCCATTTGATGAATTTATGGCCAACATGTCAGCCGATAAATTTGTTAACGATATTTTAATAGGTCAATTGCATTGTCAAGCTATTGTTTTAGGATATGATAATCATTTTGGTAAAAACAGAGAAGGGACAATCCGGTTCATAAAAGAAAAGTATGCCAATCAATTAGCTTCTTTCGAGGTTAGTGCAGCCATATTACACGAAGAAACGGTGAGCTCCTCTTTCATTAAAAAAACAATTCTAAACGATGATATCCCATTAGCCAATCAGTATTTAGGATATCCCTATGAAATTTCTGGTACCATTATTGAGGGGAATAAACTAGGAAGAACGATAGGATTTCCAACGGCCAATTTACAATTAAGCGATTCATCTAAATTACTACCTACCCCAGGTGTATATGAATCCATTATTACAATTGGAGACGAAACATTTAATGCGATTACTAATATTGGATTTCGACCTACGATTGAAGATAGTGCTTTGATTAAAATTGAGACCCACATAATAGCTTTTGATCGCGATATCTATGGGGCTAAAATCACGATATATCCAGGTAAAAAAATCAGAAACGAGATAAAATTCGAGTCCATTGATCAATTGAAAGATCAAATTAAAATCGATTTAGCAAAGGTTCATATAGCTTCCTAAGAATTTAATTTCTTCTTCCTGGGCTTCTAAGATTCTAGCAATCGATTCATCTAATACATTACCCTCGATATCAATAAAAAACCAAAATTTAAATTCATTGGTATCTTTCTGGGGCCTAGATTCAATCTTCAATAAATTAATATTTTGTTGCTCGAACTTCTTAAGTAACGAAACAAGGGCACCTGGTTTATCATCATTCCG
>CAIVPF010000164.1 GCA_903907745.1 uncultured Cytophagaceae bacterium
AGGTAAAAATTTTGTGAATTTAGGTATATTTACAAAACATTGCTCAAAATAGATTCATCTTACATGAAAGGTATTTTTTTCAGCTTGCTTTTGTTTCCCCTGATTAGCTTTTCGCAACAGCCCGAATGCTTTGTAGCCGCTGATGAAAAATTAGTTATCTTATTGCCAGACATGTCAAAAGCCTTTACGCCTCCAACGCCTCTTTATATGCCTGTGACGGGTTCACCTAATTCCGAGATCAAATGGTCTTGGTCTCCGAGTTCCCACTTGATTGACCCGATCACTAAAATGCCCAATGCGAATATCCTAAATCCAATATTTGATCTAAAAAATTTATTGAGTTTGACTGGAATCGATTTTCAAAAAATGGTCTATACGATTTCCGGAAACTTACCTAGGAAAAACATTACATGTACCGCTACGGTGAACGTGTATATTTTACCCAAAATTCATCCCTATGAGGCATTTACGCCGAATGGCGATGATTATAATATTCGTTGGTATATCGATAACATCACCTCTTATCCCGATGCCGAAGTCTTCGTATATGACCGCTGGGGGTCCATCGTGTACGAGAATTACAAGAATTACGAAGAGAAGCCTTTTTGGGGAAAATTCAATGGAAAAGAATTGCCCACTGGGCCCTATATGTACCGCATTAAGCCACATCCGGATTACCCGGATGTCGTGGGAACGTTGACAATCATCCGATAATGAAAGGTTTTTTAGATCAAGAAATAGCCAAGGAAGGATTTGTGCTCAGCCAGTTTGAGGATTTATTGAATTGGGCACGCGCGAGTTCTTTGTGGCCGATGAGTTTTGGGCTGGCTTGTTGCGCCATTGAAATGATGCAAGCCTTTGCTTCAGGATATGATTTAGACCGATTTGGGGTATTTCCTCGGCCTTCCCCGCGTCAGTCAGACGTCATGATTGTGGCCGGAACGGTGACTTTTAAAATGGCGGATCGAATTCGTCGGCTCTATGAACAAATGCCCGAACCCCGTTATGTGATTTCGATGGGCTCCTGCGCGAACTGTGGCGGACCATATTGGGAACATGGTTATCATGTCGTCAAAGGCGTGGATCGCATCATTCCCGTCGATGTCTATGTGCCCGGTTGTCCTCCGCGTCCCGAGGCACTTTTGGGAGGTATCCTAAAATTGCAAGAAAAAATCAATCAAGAAACGCGCGTGGTGCCTCAAATTATTTTGGATGCCATTGCCCAACACGCATAAACATGGATAGCAAAGCGCTGGGAGATTGGATTCAATCACAAATCGGAGTAGAAGTGAGCTATGAGGAATCCGCTGACCGACTTCTCGTTCCTGCCACGGAAATCGCTCGTGTGTGTGATTTGTTATATCGCAGCCCAAGCACCTATTTTGATTCCTTATCTTGTCTAACGGCCATCGATAAGGGACCCGAAAACGGTCATTTAGACATCATTTACACCTTGTATTCCATCCCCTTTCATCAGACTTTACACCTGCGTGTAGAGCTTCCTCGTTTACAGGAAAATGGGGCATTGCCGGAAATTCCTACGGTTTCGACGATTTGGCAAACGGCGAATTGGCATGAGCGAGAGGCCTTTGATTTAGTAGGAGTACATTTCGCCGAACATCCGGATTTAGCCCGTATTTTACTACCGACGGATTGGGTAGGTCATCCTTTGCGCAAGGATTACGTGGAGCCTGAAAAATACCATGGAATCCAAGTGAAATTTTAACCCATGAAAATAGCGGGTTTTACTTTCATCCGAAATGCCATCAAAAACGATTATTCGATCGTGGAGGCCATCACGTCTATTTTGCCCATTTGTGATGAATTTGTGGTGGCCGTTGGGAAATCAGAAGACGATACCTTGGCATTAATAAAATCCATCCCCTCCGATAAAATCCGGATCATTGAAACCGTTTGGGATGATAGCCAACGCGAAGGGGGGCAGACCTTTGCCCTGGAAACCGACAAGGCCTATCAAGCCATTTCGCCCGATGTCGATTGGGCATTTTATATTCAAGGGGATGAATGTGTGCATGAGGATGATTTGCCGGTAATCAGGCAATCGATGGAACGATATGCCAAAGATGATGCGGTGGAGGGCTTATTATTCCAATACCGACATTTTTATGGTTCATATGCCTATGTCGCCGTGTCTCGTCGCTGGTACCGAAGAGAAATCAGGGTCATCAAAAGACATCCTCAGGTGCATTCTTACAAGGATGCCCAAGGTTTTCGGAAAAACGGAAAAAAGCTACATGTGAAATTAATCCCAGCACATATTTTTCATTATGGCTGGGTAAAACCACCCAAAGGCCTGAATAATAAAGTGCGAAATTTCACGCAATTTTACCACGACGATGCCTGGTTGGCCGAAAACGTACCGGCCGATTATGAATTCGATTACGGCAATGCAGAACGCCTGACGACATTTGAAGGGACACATCCTGCGGTGGCGATACCCCGCATTCAAGCACAAAATTGGCCCTTTGATTTTGACCCCAAGGTACTTCGTTCTCGGATGAGTGTACGTCGAAAAATATTACAGAAAATCGCCAATGTGACCGGCTGGCATATCGGGGAATATAAAAATTACCGACTCCTCTGATGGAAGATATTCACTATTTCCCGGCCAAAAAAGCACCTGAAAAACCTTATTTTTCGATGCTTATTCCGAGTTGGAATAATTTGCCCTATCTAGAATTATGCCTGAATAGTATTCGAAAACATGCGACGGTTCCTTTTGAACTCATCGTGCATTTGAATGAAGGGAAGGATGGTTCGCGGGCATGGGTGGAGGCGCAGGCAGATATTGCCTTTAGTTTTAGTGCACAAAATGTCGGGGTTTGTCATGCCATGAATGCGATGCGGACTTTAGCCCGGGCAGATTATTTATTGTATTTGAATGATGATATGGTGGTTTTGCCGGGTTGGGATTCGCTTTTGAAAAAGGAAATCGAGCAGGCAGGAACCAAAAATTTCTTTTTTTCATCCACCATGATTGAGCCGCGCGCGCAGAGTTCTTGTTCGATTGAGGCGGATTTTGGCCGTAGCATGGAGACTTTTCAATCGGAGAAAATTCTCGCGGAATTTCGAGAAATACCTTTTCATGATTGGCAGGGGGCTACATGGCCACCGAACGTGGTTCATCGGGATCTTTGGGACGCGGTCGGCGGATACTCGGTGGAGTTTAGTCCGGGCATGTATTCGGACCCGGATTTTTCGATGAAATTATGGCAAGAGGGGGTTCGTTTATTTAAGGGATTGGGGGAGAGTCGGGTCTATCATTTCGGATCTATTTCCGTCAAACGCGTCAAACAAAACAAAGGCTATTTCCAATTTATTCGAAAATGGGGCATGACTTCTTCCACACTTTCTCGCTATTATTTGCGGAGAGGGGAAGTTTTCGACGGACCTTTGGCGGAGGCGAAGGTGCCGATTTTGGTTCATTTAAAAAATGCCTATTATCGCTTGAGTCTATTGTTTCGCGCGGGTCAATAAATCCCAAATAAGAGTTTAAAGGGATACACGAAATTCCCGAAGGCCGATTTCCCTTTGTAAGCGAGCATGTTATTCCGGTGGCTAAAAACAAGCGCAAATCGCTGGATACGATCGAGCAAGGAGGAACCTGAAAAATGGCGGTATAACTGTTGGAAAATTCTTGCCTCTTTCGGATTGGGACAGCGTTCAGCGAGAATTTTCATGCGCTCACAGATGCGCGCATTTCGTTCTTGCCGACTTTGGTATTTCTTTTTTGATTTTTTCAAATCAGCGCCGATGGCATTCGATTCGTGTTGGCGATAGTGGACCAAAGGAATCGGAAGGTAGTTAATTCCTTGGTGGCAAGTTGCCGCAAATCCAAGCAAATAATCATGTGTAACAAAGTTCGAAAATGGGAAGGCGGTGACTAAAATCTCGCGTTTAAACAACATGTTGTGGCCCGGAGCCCAAGCGCCAAAGGTGTACATGAGCGGGGTTTTATAGCCGATTTGCTTTTTGATCTCGGACATTTTTTGACCCATTTTTTTTCCGTCGGCATCGATTAATTCGGAATCCGAATACACTAAGGAGGCCATGCCCAAAGCTTCTTGGAGTTTGCTGATTTTGTTGGGCACCCACACATCATCTTGGTCTGACAAGGCAATCAAATCCCCTTTCGCGGCAAGAATTCCTTTTTCAAAGGTGGCCATGTAGCCCTGATTGGAGGCTTGTTGGCGGAGTTGAAATCGTGCATCCTTGGCCTGATATGCTTGGAGGATGGCCCAAGTTTGATCCGAGGAAGCGTCGTCCACGCAGACAAATTCGAGTGAAGGGTAGTCCTGGGCCAGGAGGCTATCTAGCTGTGGGCGAAGGAATTTTTCGCCATTGTAGGTGGCCATGACAATCGAAATTAAGGGCTTCATTCGGATTTAGTTCTGAAAATTGTCGTAATTTGGCTCAAATTTCGAAAGAATAAAACTTGAAAACATATTTTCGTTTATTATCCTACGCTATTTCGATCCGTAAATATGTATTTCCATATTTTGGATTCTCCTTGTTGGCCTCTCTGTTCGGAATTTTAAATTTCACGTTGCTGATTCCATTATTGAATGTCTTGTTCAATCAAGCTGGGGAATCGAACATGCATGTGTACCGTAATTTACCCGATTTCTCCTTTACACCCAGCTATTTTTCCTTCTTGTTCAATCATTATTTTTATGGGAGTTTGGAAAATTATGGCCGATTAGGTGCCTTGCAATATGCCTGCGCGGCGATTATGGTTTCCGTGTTTTTGGCGAATATATTTCGGTATTTTTCCCAACGCGTCTTAAAAACTGTCGAGGCCGATATGATCGCCTCTTTGCGTCAAGCGGTGTTTCAGCGGGCCATTCGACTCGACCTTAGTTATTTTACTGAACAAAAGAAGGGGAATTTGATGTCCCGATTAACGACTGATGTACAGGAGGTGGAAAATAGTATCGGTCGGGCTTTTACGGCCACGTTCAAGGAAATATTTTCCTTAGTCATGTTTTTCATTTTTTTAGCGAGCATGTCGGTGAAACTGACCTTGTTTTCGTTATTGATTTTACCCTTATCGGGGGGGGTGATCGCGACGATTACACGTCGATTGCGCCGGGCGGCGGGGGAAGTCCAACAGCATTTAAGTGGATTGATTAGTTTATTGGATGAGACCTTTGGGGCGATGCGCGTGGTGAAGGCTTTTCGGGCAGAGCGCCTGATGGATGAGCGCTTTCAGGAGGGGAACTTTAAATATCGAAATGCTTTGTTGCGCATGGTATTCCGACAAGAACTTACATCTCCCGTTTCAGAAAGTTTGGGGGTTATGGTGGTGACAGGGATCCTTTTATATGGAGGAAGTCTCGTGATTTCAGGGGAGGGTGAATTAAGTGCATCTACGTTTATTGCTTTTATTGCCACTTTTTCTCAGGTGATGCGGCCTGCGAAAGCGATTGCGGACGCATTCAGTGGGATCCAGCGGGGCATTGCTTCCGCCGATCGGATCATCGAAATTTTAGATACGGATTCGGAGATTAAGGTGCAGGAACCTGTGACATCCGTGTCTCAATTTCAGGATAAAATTACGTTTGAGGCCGTTGGATTTGAATATATGGCAGGACGAAGCGTATTGGAAAATATCAGTTTTGAAATTCCAAAAGGTCAAACCATTGCCTTGGTGGGCCCATCGGGTGGGGGGAAATCGACCTTGGCGGATTTATTGCCACGCTTTTATGATGTGAAGGGTGGCGCGATTCGTTTGGATGGAATCGATATCAAACAAATTCCTTTGGATGATTTGCGGGGATTGATGGGGATTGTGACCCAGGAATCGGTTTTGTTTAATGATACGATTTTGAACAACATTGCCTTTGGGACGGAAGCTAGCTTGGAACAGGTTATAGAAGCGGCTAAAATTGCCAATGCCCATGAATTTATTGAAAAATCGGCCGATGGATACCAAACAATTATTGGCGATCGCGGTTCTAAATTATCAGGAGGTCAGCGGCAGCGCCTTTCCATCGCTAGAGCTGTTTTGCGAAACCCACCTATTTTGATTTTGGATGAGGCGACGAGCGCATTAGATACGGAATCGGAAAAATTGGTTCAGGCTGCTTTGGGGAATTTGATGAAAAATCGAACGGTGCTGGTGATCGCGCATCGATTGAGCACAATACAGCATGCGGACAAGATTTTGGTGATCCAACAAGGCAAAATTGTGGAATCTGGAACTCACCAAGAATTACTCGCTATTTCGGGTGGAGTTTATGCGAAATTAACGCACACGAGCTAGTCGGATTCAAGCCCATTTTTCTAATTTTTATTAGCTATTCAGAATTTTAAAGGGTATTTTTGCATCAAAATTCATATCATAGTTCAAGAAATTTATGTCATCATCACGATTAGCACAACGTATTCAAGCATTAGAAGAGTCTTCTACCTTAGGAATGACCAAAAAAGCGCGCGAATTAGCCGCGCAAGGTCATAAAGTAATTAGTTTATCTGTAGGAGAACCCGATTTTAAAACACCAGCCCATATTTGTGAAGCAGCTAAAAAGGCTATCGATGATGGATTTCATGGCTATTCACCTGTGGCGGGTTATCCGGATTTACGGATGGCGATTGCCAATAAATTAAAGCGTGATAATAATTTAGAGTGGGGATCGGAGAATATTGTCGTTTCTACGGGAGCGAAACATTCCTTAGCGAATGCCATCGCGGCATTAATCGATCCAGGTGATGAGGTAATTATCTTTTCGCCCTATTGGGTTTCCTATTCAGAAATGGTCAAATTGGCCGAAGGCGTTTCGGTCATCGTTCAAGGAGCCTTTGAAAATAATTTTAAAGTTACAGCTGAGCAATTTGAGGCAGCGATTACGCCAAAAACTAAAATGGTGATGTTTGCTTCACCTAATAACCCAACCGGTTCTGTGTATACGGAAAGTGAATTACGGGATATCGCCAATGTGGTGGCTCGTCATGAGCGCATTTTTGTGTTAGCCGATGAGATTTACGAATACATCAATTTTACGCAAGGAGGTCATTTTTCCATCGGTTCGATTCCTGAGATCAAGGAACGTGTGATTACGGTTAACGGCGTAGCGAAAGGCCATGCGATGACAGGTTGGCGCATAGGATTTATCGCAGCGGCCAAATGGATCGCGGACGGTATAGAAAAATTACAAGGCCAAGTGACATCTGGAACAAATTCCATCGCACAGAAAGCGGCGGTAGCCGCATTTAATGGTTCCTTAGATCATGCCTATGAGATGAAGGCGGCCTATGACCGTCGGCGCAAATTAGTCGTAGGAAGATTACGTGAAATCCCAGGTTTCAAAGTGAATATGCCAGATGGTGCTTTTTATGCCTTCCCTGATATTTCGTATTATTTTGGAAAATCAGACGGTAAAACCAAAATTAACGATTCGGATGATTTTTGTACTTGGTTATTAATGGAGGCTTTAGTTGCTACGGTAGCAGGTTCGGGTTTCGGTGCGCCGAATTGCATGCGAATTTCAACGGCCGCGGCGGATGAGCAATTGGAAGAGGCCTGTGAACGAATTAAAACGGCGGTAGCTAAATTGAAATAAGCTGTAAG
>CAIVPF010000165.1 GCA_903907745.1 uncultured Cytophagaceae bacterium
CCCAGGCGTCGAAATAAGCCCAGTAATGATGCCCGTAACAGGATCTAAGGTTAATCCCTTAGGTAAATTTGTGCAGGCATATTGTAATTTTCCGGCTCCGGAGGCGGCAATTGCATAAAAGAACGGGTTGCCAGGTCGCGCGCCGAAAAGCACAGGTGAATTAATTCGAGGAAAATCGGAAGCCTTTGGCGTTAAAATGTATTTTTCGCCATCGTTCGGGATTTGCTTTGGTTGGGCCTTTCCATTCATGACAAAATAAGCATCTGCCCAATCGGCCATCGAACGTTGTAAGGATAAACTTTTAACTCGTACCAAAAGCCCCATCCGCTTCACACCCGACAAATCTACATCCACGATTTTGGGCACATCACCGACGGCCATCTCAGCACTTTCATATAAAACCTTCCGATCAGCCACCACATAAAAAGTATAGCGATTTTGCGCATTTGCCGCATCATCAGGTGCAATGATGGCATGAAAACGTGTAGCTTGTTGATCTAACAGAAAAGTTAGCACACTGAGCGATTGAACTCCGACGCCATGTTTATAAACTTTCTTATTGATTCGCATGGAATCGCCAGCGGCATTGGCATGGTCAGCAATCGAAGGAATCCCTTCTGAATAAGATCTAATGACTAAATCATCTGCATAAAAGCGGTTTTCTTGCGCTTGGGCAGATAAATTGATGAACGTAAGGCAAAGAAAAATATAGCAATATTTCATATTATTTTTCGATTATAAAATGGTCCTTCACATCCCCTGCTGAGGAAACCCAATGGGCCTCAAAACGATGTTGACTTATGTCAAAAATCATCGAACCCCCATCCTTATTATTCGAATAAACGGATGATTTCATAGGCCATTCCGCCTTTTGCCCACCTAATTGGCCCCCAGAACCATTCACTACATAAATGACACCTTGTCCATCCTTCCCGACTACATAGTGATTAGGCGCTTTCGTATTCGCAAAAACATGCTTGCTTGCATCGAAGCTTGAATTAATTCCAAAATGACCCCGCATCGGGTGAGTTCGTTCATAGACATGGCTATGACCCGCTAAAACTAAATCAACCTTAAATTTTTCAAATAAAGGATTCACATTTTCGCGCATCAGTTTCATATCCGATTCCGTATCGGAATCATGCGAACCCTTAGAATAGGGCGGTTTATGGAAATAAACAATGACCCAAGGTAATTTATTGGCCTTTAAATCACGCTCCAACCACTCATATTGTAATCCTTTTCCACTGACTAATTGCAAACCAGACGGCTCGATTAATTCCGTATCAATGGAAACCAAATGCACCTGCCCATAATTCACTGAATAATAAGACGGTACTCCTGATGGCAAACCACCCAGTTCCCCATTCACGGGCATCGAAAAGATTTTAAAATATGGAGGCAAAGATGGATCATGTTTTCCACCATAATCGTGATTTCCAGGAGCTGGGTATAAGTTCAAATTTTGGAAAAAATCATTTTGGTAAATATCAAAAACCCGCGCCTGATATTCTTCCTCTTTCCCATTCGAATAGGCATTATCCCCTAACCAAATCCATGCATCAGGCCTTTTCGTTTCTGTAAATGAAACAATCGATTTTAAAACGGCCTTTTGATTCGCACTTCCAGAACCAAAATCACCTAAAGCCCAAATACGAACCGAAGCCTTAGAACCTAAAGCCGGCGCGGTTTTTAGATATCTGTTTTCAGAAGCGGTCGACATGTTTTTTAAATCCCCAATCGAATAAAAATATTTCTTATTCGGCTTAAGATGCGAAACCGTGACCACGTGTTCTGTAACTTGTTGATTGTCAATAACTTTTAGTTGCAGATTGGATAAATTTTCACCCAAAAAAACCTGACTTGAACTAGGAATATCGGTACGCCAACGAATAATTCCGGAATTCGGAGTCACACTTTGTAAATACGGACCGCGAATGATTTGAGGACTTTGGGCAAGGATCAGGTGGCACAAAAAAACGAATCCCAAGGTTTTTAACATGGTATGCATCATAAATAATATAGGTTTAAAGCCCTAAGTTACGAAATATGCGATAAGCCTCAAATCCTATTCCGGAATCACACGAACTTTTAAGGTATCTGAATTGACGCCCGTAAAAATACCGAGGCCATTGGTGATGGTTGTCGGTGGCGTGGAGATGTTTTGAGTTGTATTTCCGTTTCGTTTGTATAGGGCAACATAATCCGGGTTCAACTTAAACAAAATCACACGATGATATCCAAAATATTGGAAATTCTGTGGTCTAATCGCCACCGTATTACCTTGGATCGGTTCATTCCGGAAGCGAATATCCGGTCTGACGCGCGTGGGATCTACGGGGAATTTGACAATTTCAACCGGATTGCTTTCCATATTTTCAATCACTGAAATAAAATAGTCACTATTTGGATTCGTCCAAGTCAGATTCAAGGATGACTGTTCATTAAAATTACCGCCTGGTCGTCCGCCTAAGCCACCACCACCTAGACTAATATCAATGGCTTGTCGGGTTATTAAATCCTTATCGGCTTTGTAGTTAATTGGTTTTGCAGGAATTACCGTCGTGGCACTTACCGCCATTCCATTGTAATCAAACTTCATGGAATATTCTTTACCTACCCCAATAGAAAACGTGGCAGGTGCTTGGTATAAACCTTCACCTTTATAGGTTAATTGAACTGAAGATTCAGGACCTTTCAACGTGATTTTTAAATTTTCGATAGGCATTTCTTTATTCGTCGTGGCGGAAGTCACATCTGCATAAGGAATTTCCTTATAAACACGCATGCGAACAATGGTACCAGGAGACAAATAAGCCTCGACAACAGGCTTAGGATTATTATCCACAAAACCATTTTCTAAATCAGCACAAGAACTTAACGAGATAACCAATAAGATTAAAAATAGATGTATGTTTTTCATATTCAATAATTAAAAATGAATCGATAGGGTCAAATTGGGTGTAAACCCTAAATAATTAACGTCTGTTTCAGACAAATACCGGTCTTTGGTATCTGGATCGACGACTGTTTGGAATTTTTTGTACCAAACATTTTTTCGATTGTAGACATTATATATGGAAAGCGTCAAACTACCTGCGATGAAATTATAGGTTGCGGCCACATCGAGGCGATGTTGGGCCGGAAAGCGATTTCCATTCGTAGAAGAAGGCTCCGTATAATCACGTACACTCCCATCCAATAAAGTAACCGAATAACCCCCAATAATAGACGTATAGGGCTTGCCCGTTGCATATAAAAAGGTACTCGACAAATCCCAACGTTTATACTTATACATGCCTACCCACTTAAATTCATGTCTTACATCAAAATTGGACGGAAATGGATTAGGCGAAAACATAGGAATGAACTTGTCTGATTTGGCTATGGTATACCCGAACCAACCGGTCATATTGCCAAATTTTTTCTGTAATAAAAAGTCAATCCCATGCACGGTTCCGGTTCCATTAAAGAATGTTTCACTGGCAATTAACCCAGCCCCTATTTTCGGAGCAAAACGTAAGGTATACCTAGTGTCATTTTGAATATCCTTGTAATAAGCTTCTACGTCAAACAAATAATCACCTTTCTCATAACTACCTCCGAAAATCGCATGAAAGGATGTGGTTACAGGTAAATCCTTGCCATCGGCTAAAACCCAGAAATTCCGACTTCCGCTCAGGATATCTTCCCGTTCTACTTGCTTCGCAAATTGAACATATTGTCCTACCGCACCTTTTAACTTAAATTGTTTACTTATATATAGCTGACTAGATAAGCGAGGTTCCAAATACATTTGCGAAGTACCCCCGAAATAGTTGACACGTAGCCCAGGCGTAATTTCCAGTTTTTGATTAAACAAACGCATTTTATCCTGCAGATAAGCCGAAACGATCAAACTTTTATTGACTTTATCAATAATTTTCAAGGTATCATTTTGACTATAATTATATGTAATGTTTAAATAACTTGCCTGAAAACCAAAACCCAAAATATGGTTTGTCAACACATGGCCTTCAATATCACTCTTAAATGAAAAATCTTTTAAATCATTATTTTCCAAAGATCCGAAACGAACGGATTGGCTTGTTCCATTGGTTCGATTGAAATTGGCTTGATTGGTATTATCGCGATTGGAATGAAAATTAGAATAACTGATTAGTGTATTTGAATACCACTTTGTATTCCAATTTCGAGACCATTTTAAGGAACTACCAATATTTCCCCATTCAGATAAATCAGAATTAGACAATCCTCCAGTTCGATTCCCGAAAGGAAGCGTAACGTTTTGAGAATTGTCCATATTGTCATTTCCCATATAAAAACTGAAAGCATACACGTCCTTGGCATTCGGCGTGAAGTTTACTTTGGCATTTAAATCATAAAAATAAGAGGATGCGACGGTGCTCGATTGGAATCGTCTATTTCCTCCTCCACCCCCAAAACCGCCTGGCGCATTACTTTGTGCGGAGGGCTTCAACGCATCCGCAATCTTATTGTACAAAGGTCCGGCCCATGATCGACGACCAGCCACCAAAAATGTAAATTTCTTTCCTAGAGGTCCTTCAGCCATGACATTCGCTGACATGGCACTTAAATCACCAGAATAGCTCAATTTCCTAGAATTTCCATTTTTTGATGTGATTTCCATCACAGAACTGATACGACCTCCAAACTTCGACTCAAAACCTCCTTTGAATAATTGAACGTCCTTGATCGGATTTGAATTAAAGGCAGAGAAAAATCCGTACAAATGGTCCACATAATAAACGGTAAACCCATCATAAATGACCAGGTTTTGATCGGGCGTTCCCCCTCGGACATATAAGCCAGACGAATTTTGATTGGCTGCACTAATCCCGGGGAGCAATTGGAATGCCCTAAAAATATCTTTTTCGCCTACATTAGGCAATTTGGCAATATTCCGAGGCGTAATTTTATACATTCCAATCTCCTCATTCGCTTTCATGACCTCTGTTTTTTCACCCATAACCACGACCTCATCTAATTCCCCAAAGGCTACATCCAATTCAATGACAAAATCATTAAAATCTAAACCTGGCGTTAAATAAACGGTTTTAGTTTTATAACCTAGGTATTTAACTAATAGACTTGACGTGTCAGAAGGAACTTTTAATAAGGTAAATTGACCATCCACATTCGCTTGAGCACCTAATTGACTACTTAAAATTTGCACGGAAGAAAAGGGCAAGGGTTCACCAGATACAGCATCTAAAATGCGTCCGTTTAATTTAAAATTCTTTTTCTCTGGTTGTTTTGTTGATTGCTTGGCAAACTTAAATTCATTCAAATTTAGTTTTGCACTTTTTAATAAGATATGAATAACACCTAAATCATCTGTATATGAAACCATGGGTGTGCCCTTCAAAGCTAGCTGAACACCTTTCGCAGCTGAAATGTTGTTAAACCAATAGGAGATTTTTTCATCCATAGGAACGTCCTTCGCGACGTCAATTTGAATGCCATATTTTGTTTGCAATTTTTCACAAAACTTTGAAAGGTTTACAAAATTAAAATACTCATCCTTAATAATGGGGGTGTTTTCTACTTGGCCTTGCACTTGATATACAAATAGAAAAAACAAAAGACACAGTTTAAATTTTATCATAGGGGGAAATTAATAACCTCTAAAATACATATTAAGAAATGGTTTACAGAAAAGAATAGACATATGACTGAATAATGCATACGAAAACAAGCATTTGTAAACAGTCATTTTTAGGACTTTAGATGAAGAGCACAAAAGTCCAACAAAAACTTGGTCCAATAATAAATGCCGAATCATTAAATTTTCTAGACAAAGAAATATTTAAAAAACTTAAAACAAAATCAAATACAATGAGGTTATAAAAAAAGTTTAATAGAACCATAAACAATAATTAGGCTTAAAAACCCTAATTAAATTTGGCACTTTAAACAATCTTGCCTTTTTTTGAAATTATTATTATTCATTAACAAACTCAAACTTTATGAAAAAAACATTACGACAATTGTTCGTTCTGTGGATGCTTGCGGCTATTCCAGCCCTCGCCCAAGATCGAAGTATTACCGGAAAGGTAATCAATGAAGATGGAATTGGCCTAGCAGGTGTCAACATTGCCGTCAAAGGAACTAGTCGAGGTACAAGCTCTGACGCCTCAGGAAATTTTAAAATTTCAGCTTCTAATTCTAGCAGTTTAATCGTTACTTCGGTTGGATATGTGAATCAAGAAATCCGAGTGGGAACACAAAATGTGATTAACATTCAATTAATTTCAAAAATTGAAACATTGGATGAAGTCGTAATCACCACCTTTGGTACAGCGAAAAAAGCAAGTTTTACGGGTTCATCTGCCAAAATAGGTGCGGAGAAATTAGCTGTGAGACCAATCACGAACGTAGCGCAAGCCCTAGAAGGAATTGCGCCGGGGGTTACAACAACATCCACCTCGGGCCAACCTGGATCCTCTCCTTCTGTACGTATACGTGGTTTTGGTTCGATTTCATCATCCAATGATCCTTTATATGTAGTAGATGGTGTGCCTTACAGCTCAAGTATCGCCAACTTAAACAATGATGACATCGAGTCAATCACTGTTTTAAAAGATGCAGCATCTACCGCTCTTTACGGAGCGCGTGCAGCCAATGGAGTTGTCATGATCACAACAAAAAAAGGGGCTACAGGTAAAAATTCCATCAATGTAAAATATACGAAAGGTTTTAATACCCGTGCCTTACCAGAATACGACCGAGTAGGTCCATCTGATTATTATGTGTTAATGTGGGAAGCGAATCGTAACAACCTTGCCTATCGGGCTGCAAGTCCAGTGGCCTTAGCTACCGCCAACGCGACTGCTTCAGCTGGTTTAGGAGCTATCGTAGGTACGGGTTACAATACCTATAATGTTCCCTTTGCATCTTTAGTTGGAACGGATGGAAAAATTAATCCGAGTGCACAAATGATTTACACAGCTGACGACTTGAACTGGGAAAATGCGATCATGCGTCAAGGAGTTCGCGATGAGGTAAGTGCTAATTTCAACGGAACAAATGGTAAATCTGATTATTTCTTCTCGGTTTCTTATTTAAAGGATCAAGGATTTCAAATCAAATCTGATTACGATCGTTTTACGGCACGTTTAAATGTAAATAGCCAAATGAATTCTTGGTTTAAAGTGGGTGCCAATATGTCAACAACGGTTACCACATCGAATCAATCGACAGCGGACGGAGGAACTTCGTTTGTGAATCCTTTCTTCTTCACACGCGGAATGGCTCCTATTTATCCGGTGTATGCCTATGATCCTGCGAAACCAGGTTCTTTCTTAAAATTAGAAAATGGGAATAATCGCTATGATTATGGAAATTTAAGTGCCCTAGGCTTATCAAGCAGACCTGTTTATGGGGGTCGTCACGTTGTAGCCGAAACGATTTTAAATGAGAACTTCTTTAAGCGTAACATGCTTGGAGGGCGTACATACGCCGAAATTAAATTCTTAAAGGATTTTAAATTCACTTCTAATGTAGGTGTGGATATCACGAACACCAATTCGATCGTTTTTGGTAATCCAGAAATTGGAGATGGCGCACCGGCAGGACGTGCTTCCAATACCTTTGAGAACATTGCGAATTATAACTTGTCTCAATTATTAACCTACAATCATTCATTTGGTAAACATACGGTGGATGCTTTAGTAGGTCATGAGAATTACAACCTAGTAAGTAATAATTTAGATGGTTCTCGTTCACAACAAATTTTGGATGGAAATTATGAGTTAGTGAACTTTACTACGACTACGAACTTATCGTCTCAATATGATATTCGTCGCGTAGAAGGTTTCTTCTCACGTTTAAATTATGATTATGATTCTAAGTATTTCTTATCTCTTTCAGCACGTCGTGATGGATCGAGTAAGTTTTACACAGACAAGCGTTGGGGTAATTTCTATTCAGCTAGTGTGGCTTGGCGTTTAGACCAAGAGGATTTTATTAAAGAATTGCCATTTATAAGCAACTTAAAATTAAGAAGTTCGTTTGGACAAACGGGTAATGATGGAGGTATAAGTTATTATGCTTGGCAACCATTATATGGTTTGGGATGGAATAACGCAACTGAGCCCGGTATTTTACAATCTAGTTTAGGTAGTAAAACCTTAGAATGGGAAACAAATAATGCTTTTGACGTTGCCGTTGAATTTGGGTTATTCAAAAACCGTATCAACGGAACAATTGAATACTTTGATCGTCAATCAACCAATTTGATTTTTGCTGTACCTCTTCCTTTATCAGTGGGTATTGCCTCTGAAACGAGAAACATTGGTTCCATGTATAACCGCGGTTTAGAACTTTCATTGTCTGCAGATGTGGTTCGTAAGAATGGATTCTCTTGGAACATTGATTTAAATGCGACAAAATTCGAGAACAAAATCACCAAAATGCCTGCGGAAAGTAAAGAGATCATTGATGGAACGAAGAAGTTAAAAGAAGGAAGTTC